>NZ_BAAAIV010000011.1:0-213766 GCF_039526245.1 Arthrobacter rhombi | reverse complement strand
CCCCGGCGTTTCCCGCTTACCCCTCGGCCACGCTCCGGCGCAGTTCGCGTTTGAGGATCTTGTGGCTGGGGCCCAGCGGGAACGCGTCGACGAAACGCACGATCCGCGGGTACTTGTGCTTGGCCAGCCGCTCCCGCGACCACTCGATGATGGAGTCCTGGGTGACCTCTGCGCCGTCGTGCTCCAGATCACGGATGACGACGGCGCACACCTCCTCACCGCGCTCCTCATCGGGGACGCCGATGACCGCCACCTGCCCGATCCCCGGGCAGCGGGCCAGCACCTCCTCAACCTCGCGCGGGTAGACGTTGAAGCCGCCGCGGATGATGACGTCCTTGGTGCGGTCCACGATGGTGAGGAAGCCGTCGTCGTCCAGGGTGCCCAGGTCACCGGTGCGGAACCAGCCCTCGATCATGGCCTCAGCGGTGGCCGCTTCGTTGCCGAGGTACCCGGCGAAGACGTTGTGCCCGCGCACCAGGATCTCCCCGAGTTCCCCGTGTGGGAGCGGGGACAGCGATCCGGGGGTGTTGCGGTCGTTGACCATCACGTCCACACCCCAGATCGCCGGGCCCACCGTGCCGGGTTTGACCCCGGAGTGCGGGTTGTTGGTGGAGACCACCGGGGAGGTCTCCGAGAGGCCGTACCCCTCGTAGATGGTGACGTCGAACGCCGTGTTGAAGCGCTCCATCACCGCCTGCGGCAGGGCCGCGCCGCCGGAGACGCACAGCCGCAGCTTCGGCAGATCGGTCTGGCCCTCGGCGGCGGCGAGCAGCTGGTGGTACATGGTGGGCACGCCGTGGAAGACGTCGACGTGCTGCTCGCGGATCATCTGCAGCGCGGCCTCGCCGGAGAAGCGCGGCAGCAGCACCAGGGTGGCGCCGAGCCGGAACACGGCGTTCATGCTGGCGGTCTGGCCGAACACGTGGAACAGCGGCAGGCAGCCCAACGCGATGTCCTCGGTGTGGACGTCGTTCGCGTCGACTGCCGAGACGGTGGCGTTCATGACCATGTTGACCTGGGTCAGGATCGCCCCTTTGGGTTGCCCGGTGGTTCCCGAGGTGTAGAAGACGACGGCGGGATCCTCGGCCTGGCGCGTCACATACGTGGCCAGCGGCTCGGCCACCGGTGCGCCTTCCGGTGCCGCACCTGCGGCGGGCCAGCTGCTGGTGAGCACGTCCAGCCCCAGCTCCTGCGCCGCGGGACTGCCCACGGGCAGGAACGAGGGGTGGCAGATCAGCGTGGTCGCCCCGCTGTCGCGCAGCACGTGCACCACTTCGGGGACGGTGAGCAGCAGGTGCACGGGCACCACCACGGCGCCGGCTGCGAGCACCGCGAAATAGGAACGCGGGAAGTCCACCACGTTGGGGCTCATGATCGCCACGACGTCTCCGGCGCGCACTCCACGTGCCTGCAGTGCGGAAGCCTGTTCGAGCGCCTGCCGCCACAGCCCGGCGTAGCTGTAGGCCTCGCCGTCGCTGATGACGGCGGTCTTCGTGGGGTATTTGCGCGCCGATCCCTCCAGGATCGCGGCCAGTGACAATGCGGTCATGTGGGATCTCCAGTCGGGACGTCGGGGCAGGTGGGGGCCGTGAGGATGCCGGCGACCGTGGTGCGGAGCACGGAGGTGGCCTCGGTGACGGAATGCCCCAGGTACTGGCGGAGCAACTGCCAGCTGGCCCAGTCCGCGGCGACGGTCACGGCCACCAGGCGCCGCTCGCGTTCAACAGGATCCAGCTCCCGCAACTCGGTGGCGAAGGCGGCCTCGGCGTCGGCGCGGATGCGGGCCAGGTTGTCGCGCAGGTTCTGCTGGAGCACCGGGGAGAACGGACGCTGCACGTCGGCGGCCCGGGCCAACGGGGCCACCCGTTCAAGCAGCAGCGCCCGGTGCCGGGCGAAGGCCTCCAACCGCGGAGCCAGGGGCGCCGTGGGATCCACGGGCTCGGCCGCTGCCTCGTGGCCGGCGAGCTGCCGGCGGGCCGAGGCGGCCATGACGGCTTCCATGTCGGCGAAGTGTCCCCACAGGGTGCGCGGTGAAACGCCGGCGCGTTCGGTGACCTGGCGGGCCGTGGGTTTGAGCTCCCCGTCGGCGATCAGGGCCAGGTGCGCGTCGACGATCAGGGTGCGGGTGCGCCCGGCGCGGGCGCTGCGGCCGTCGACCCCGCTCATGGGGTGCCGGCGGTTCCGGGGATGGACCCGGTGTCGGTCTCCCCCGGATCGGTGAGCCAGGCGACCGGTCGCAGGGTCTGGTCTCCGGTGGACTCGGCGTAGTGGGCCAACCGCTCGGCCACGTGCGCGCGCCCGAGCTGGTCGGCGTGGAACATGGGACCGCCACGGTAGGCCGGCCAGTTGTAGCCCTTGACCCAGATGACGTCGATGTCCCCGGGTCGCTCGGCAATGCCCTCGGCCAAGATCCGGGCGCCTTCGTTGATCATCGGGTAGAGCAGGCGTTCGAGGATCTCCTCGGCGCCGATGCTCCGGCGCTCGATCCCCTGTTCGGCGGAGACCTGTTCGATGATCCGGGTGGTCTGCGGATCATCGGAGCGCTCGCGTCCGTCGTAGGCGAAGAACCCGGAGCCCGTCTTCTGCCCGAAGCGACCTGCCTCGCAGAGGGCATCGCTGATCGGCGCCGTGGCGCCGACGGCCTGGCGGTTGCGCCAGCCGATGTCCAGGCCCGCCATGTCGGCCATCGCGAACGGGCCCATGCGGAAGCCGAACCCGGTCAGGGCGTCGTCGACCTCACCGGGCAGGGCGCCCTCCAGCAGCAGGGACTCCGCTTGGCGCCCGCGGACCTCGAGCATCCGGTTGCCCACGAACCCGTGGCAGACCCCGACGACGACGGGGCATTTCCCCAGCCGGCGGCCCAGGGCCACCGCGGTGGCCAACGTCTGCGGGGTGGTCCGGGCGCCGCGGACGACCTCGATGAGTTCCATGATGTTGGCGGGGCTGAAGAAGTGCATGCCCAGCACCCGGCCCGGATCCTTCACCGTGGCCGCGATCGCGTCGACGTCGAGGTAGGAGGTGTTGGTGGCCAGTACCGCGTCCGGGCGGGCATGGGCGTCCAGCCGGGTGAAGATCTCCTGCTTGACGCCCAGGTCCTCGAAGGCCGCCTCGATGACCAGATCGGCGTCGGCGAGCTCCGCGTAGTCGAGGGAGCCGGTGATGCGTCCGAACTGCTCGTCGGCAACGTCCTGCGTGCGGCTGCCGTGGGAGACGGAGACGTCCAGGTTCCTGCGCACCTGGGCCAGGCCGCGGTCCAGGGCCTCCTGTCCGGTGTCGACAACGGTCACTTCCACCCCGGCGGTGGCCAGGGCCAGGGCGATGCCGCCGCCCATGGTGCCGGCCCCGATGACCGCGGCGCGGGTGATGTCGCGGGGCTGGGCGCCCTGGATTCCCGATGGTTTGCGGGTGGCGCGTTCGGCGGCGAAGAGGTGGCGTTGGGCTGCAGCCTCGGGGCTGGCCACGCGCTCGAGGAAGAGGCTGCGCTCCAGCCGGGATCCGGCGTCGAACCCGTCCTCGATGCCAGCGGCGATGGCCGCGACCGCGGCGCGCGCAGCATACGGGTCCTTGGCCTTGCGCAAAGGCCCGGCTGCCAGCTGGGCGACGGTGCCGGGCTGCTGGGCGGCCGCGTCGGCGATCGCCTCGACCCGGTCCCGGGTGCGGGTTGGTGCCGGCGCGAGGGCCCCGTCCGCCGGGAGCCGTCCGGCAGCCCAGGCGACGGCCGCGCCGGCGAAGTCACCGCCGTCGAGCACCGCGTCGACCAGGCCGAACTGGGCAGCCGTGGCGGCGTCGATGCGCCGGCCGGAGAGGATCATCTCCACCGCGCGTTCGGTACCGACCAGGCGCGGGAGCCGGCCGGTCCCGCCGGCGCCCGGGATGATGCCCAGGGTGATCTCCGGCAGGCCCAGCGATGCGTCGGGGTGGGCGATGCGGGTGTGGGCGGCCAGGGCCAGTTCGAGTCCGCCGCCGAGGGCGACGCCGGAGATGGCTGCGGTGACCGGGATCGGGAAGTCCTCGAGGCGGTCCACGAGTTCGGGCAGCGTGATGCCGCTGGTGGCGGTGCCGCCGAATTCGGTGATGTCGGCACCGGCGGAGAAGGCACGGTCGGTGCCGGTGAGGACCACGGCGCGGATGCCCGGGTGCGCGCGGACCTCCTCGAGGGCGTTGGCCAGCAGCTGGCGGACCGCTTGGCCCAGCGCGTTGACCGGTGGCGCCGTCAGGGTGATGAGGGCGACGGGGCCGTGGAGCGTGATGGCCGCCTGGGGGGCGGGGCGTGCAGTCGTGGGCATGGTGGCCTTCCTGCGATCTACTTGAACGCCGAGATGCCGGTGATGTCCCGGCCGACGAGCAGCGATTGGATGGAGTCGGTGCCCTCGTAGGTGCTGACGATGTCCATGTCGGTCAGATGCCGGGCGATGTGGCGTTCGATGAGCACCCCGTTGCCGGCGAGCATGTCCCGGGCCTCGCTGCAGATCCATTTGGCCTTCTGCGCGGTGGACATCTTGACCATCGAGGCCATGGGGCCGGTCAGCCGTCCGGTGTCGGCGAGTTCCGACATGCGGTCGCACATCAGTTGCATGGCCGTCAGTTCGGCGAGCATGTTCGCCAGCTTGTTCTGGACCAGCTGGTAGCTGGCGATGGGCTTGCCGAACTGGATGCGCTCGGCGGCGTAGGCCGCGGCGATCTCGTAGGCGGCCATGGCGTGCCCGACGGCTTCCCAGGCGGCGCCGCCACGGGTGGCGGTGAGCACCGTGGAGACGTCGTGGAAGGAGTTGCAGTTCGCCAGCCGGTTGGCCTCCGGGATGCGCAGTTCCTCGATGACGATGTCCGACTGCAAGATGGCGCGCTTGCCCATCTTCCCGGTGATCACGGTGGGCTGGTAGCCGGACGGGTGCTTCCCGGCGTCGTCCTTTTCCAGAATGAAACCCTTGACGTGGCCGTCCTCCGTGTCGCGGGCGAAGATGACCACGACGTCGGCGGCGTCACCGTTGCCGATCCAGCGTTTGTGGCCGTTGAGGACCCAGTCGTTGCCGTCGCGGCGGGCGCTGGTCTCCAGGGCGACCGAGTCGGACCCGTGGTCCGGTTCGGTCAGTGCGAAGGCACCGGTGCGTTCCAGGGTGGCCATGTCAGGAAGCAGGCGGGCGCGCTGTTCGTCGCTGCCGAGCATGTCGATGGTGCCCATGCAGAGCGAGGAGTGAACGCCGATGTAGGTGTTGATCGACCCGTCGCCGCGGGCGATCTCCCGGGAGACGATTCCCGCGGCGCGGCGGCTCAGCCCGGGGCAGCCGTGGCCGGTGATGGTGCCGCCGATGATGCCCAGCTTCGCCAGTCCGGGGCGCAGCTCGTGGGGGAATTCGGCGCGTTCCCAGTAGTCGTTGATGATCGGCAGGATGTCAGTGTCGACGAAGGCACGGATCCTGTCGCGCAAGGTGATCTCGTCGGCGCTGAGTTCGTCGTCGAGCCGGAAGTAGTCGCTGCTGGCCTGGCCGTGGTCCACGATGCCGTCCTGTCCTGTGGGGGCGTTCCGGCCGTCCGACCGGGAACAATTTGCACGCTATCTGCAAATTGTTTGGCGGGCAAGACCCTGCGCCCGGGATCCGGTGGTCCACGCCGTCCGAAGGCGGGCGCCGTGCCGGCCGATCTAGCGGCGCGGCGACACGTCGTCCTCCTTCGACGCCGGGTCGGCGGCTGCCTCCTTCGCCCGGTGCGCCTCCTGCGCGGCGGCATCGGCACGTTCCGCCGCCTGGGCACTGGTTTCGGCATCCTGGGTAGCGGAGTCCGCAGCGTCATCGGCGATCGCCGAATCCTCCACGGCGGCCCCGGCGGCCGCTTCGGCCGTCTCCGCAGCCCCGGCGGGGCCGTCGAGGGTGATCTGGCGGCGCAGGTACTCGCGGTTGCTGAAGGTGGCCTTGCGGACCGCATCCGCGTCGGAGAGTCCCGACCCGACGGCACCGGCGATGATGCCCATCGATGCTGACAACCAGGCCAGGTTCAGATATTCGGGGAAACCCGCCGGATGACCGAGCTGGTCCGACATGTAGTCGACGTTGATGACCACCAGGCCACCGAGGAGGATGAAGGCGAACAGGAACACGAACATCGCGGCCACGGCCAACAAGATGGTCAGCACGGTAGCCAGGTTGTAGGTGACACGGCGTTCGCGTTTCTTGGCGCCCTGGGGTCGTTCCAACAGGCCGTGGGAGAAGATCAGCCAGAGGGTCATGACGGTGAGGGACAGCAAACCGATCGCCAACAACCGCGGGGTGCGCAGGTAGTCGGCCATCGACCAGATGCTCGTGTAGAAGATGCCAAACGCCCCCGTCGCGGAAGCGGCGGCCATCGCCGAGGACAACTTGGGCACCAGCCGGAAGGGCCGGTTGCTGCGCACCATCCCCGCCTGCATGGCCACGCGCCCCAGGAACCCCTTGACCGTTTCCACGGCATCGTGCGATTCCTCGTCCTCCAGGTCGTCATCCACCGAGAAGGTCCGGCGCAGCAATGAATCGTCCGTGGACTCGGGATCGGGCGATTTCCCGGTGTGCAGGGAGTCGGCCAGGGCCACCAGGACACGACCGAGGCGACGGGGGTGCACCAGGCCCAGGGTCGGCAGCACCACCATGGCGGAGCCGTACCTGGTGTTCACGCTGGAGACCAGGGGTTCACCATCGACATACTTGGGCAGATCGGTCACGTAGATGACGTAGTCCCACCCGCGTTCCTTGCGCACGGCGCGGGAGTTGGCGCTGAGTTCCACCACACCGTCGTCGTCGATGGGCATCGACAGGTCCTCGACCTGGACGTCCCATTCGAGGCCCTCCCCCATCCGGGATTCCAGGGCATGGGACAGCCGATCGCGCAGCCGGCGGGACAGGATCAACGGCAGGCCGGGATCGGCGGCTATGCCAAGCGTGAGGGTGGTCATGGGCACCTGGAATTCCTTGAGGGGGTGGGGGCACAGGCAGACGGGGGCTTCCCGTGGTTGCCATCAGCCGCCGGCCCGTGCAGTCGCTGCCCGGAGTTCCAACGGCCCAGTCGTGGTCTTCGATGAACTTCCCCGACACTAACGGGTGAACCTTAACGACGCCATGCGCTAAACCACACGCCGGCTGACCATCCGCCTCCGCCGGGCGCTCGGGCGAAGACTCAGTCGGTGGCGCCCCGGGCGGCACGGATGAACGAGCCGATCAACCCCGCATCCTTGACCCCGCGGCTTGATTCGACACCGCTGGAGACGTCGGCGCCGCTGGCCCCGGAGGCCCCCAGCAGGGCCGCGACGTTGGCCGGGTCCAGCCCACCGGCCAGCAACCAAAATCCCTGCGGCGCACGATCGGCCAACACCGCTGGATCGAAGGTCCGGCCGGCACCGGGATCGACGGCGTCCAGCAGCAGCCGCTCCCCCGACCAGGCGGCGCGCCCGGCGTCGTCCAGGGCGGTGAACGCCTGTGCGGAGAAGGCCCGCAACGTGCGGAACCCTGCGTCCTGGAGCTGTCGGATATCCTCCAACGGCTCGTCGCCATGCAATTGCACGGTGCTCACCCCCGCCTCACGCGCGGTCTCCAGCACGACGGCGATCGGCTGGTTGCGGAAGACGGCCACCGTTTCCACGGTGTCGGGAACTGCGACCACCAGGCCGCGGACCGTGGAGGCCTCGACGGTCCGGGCGCTGCCGGGGGCAAAGATGAATCCAACGGCATCGGCCCCGGCCTCGACCGCCGCGGCGACCATCTCGGGCGTGCGCAGTCCGCAGATCTTCACATACCGTTCGGCCATGTTCCCGGCTCCCGTCGTGTGTCGTCGTCGCGTTCCCGGTGCGGGAACGACACTCCATTATCGCCCCTGGGGTTCCCCGGCGTCTCAGGCGGTGGGCGCCCCGGCCCAGCCGCCCTCACGCAGTGTCGGAGGTCCGCGTATGGATGCGCTCTCCGTCGGAGCCGAAGATGCTCAGCACGTCGACCGGCTTGCCGTCGGCCGATCCCATGGCATGCGGCACCCGGGTATCGAACTCCGCGGCCTCGCCGGGACCCAGCACCAGATCACGATCCCCGAGCAGCAGGCGCAACTGCCCCGAGAGGACATAGACCCAGTCGTAGCCGTCATGCACGCGCTGTTCCGGCAGGGTTTTGCGGCCGGGGTAGGTCATGCGGAAGGTCTGGGTCGGCGAGTTCGGCGGCGAGAGCTTGAGCGTACGGATGCCGTGATGCGTCATTTTCACGGGCCGGACCCGCGGGTCGGGCACCTCGGCGGGAATGAGGTCATCGATGCTGATGCGCAGCTCACGGGTCAGTGGCAGCAGCAGCTCCAGGCTGGCCTGCCGCTTTCCCGATTCCAAGCGGGAGAGCGTGGAGATCGACATCCCCGCCTTCGTCGCCAGGTCCTCCAGCGTCCGGTCCTGCTTGACCCGGGCCGCCCGCAGCCGGGGCCCGATCTGTTCGAGTACCGCGTCCTTCATCCCACTCCCCTAACTTGCTGTTTCCGCAAAGATAATTGCAAGTTTAGCATCACGGGATCCATAGTTGGAGCATGGAAACCACACACGACTTCGACGTCATCATCATCGGCGCCGGCGCTGCAGGACTCAGCGCCGCACAAATGCTCGGCCGGTCCCTGCGCAGCGTCCTGGTGCTCGATACTGGCAGCCCCCGCAACCGCTTCGCCGCCCACATGCACGGCGTCCTGGGCGGCGACGGCTTGAGTCCCCGGGATTTCCTGGCCCGTGGACGCGCCGAGGCCGAGGCCTACGGCGTGCAGTTCAGCACCGCCGGAGCGACCACGGTCACCGAAACCGCCAGCGGCGTCGCAGTGACCACCATCGACGGCTCCACGCTGACCGCCCGCCGGCTCATCGCCGCCACCGGCGTCCGGGACGATCTCCCAGCCATCCCCGGCCTGGCCGAGGGGTGGGGCCGCGACGTGCTGCACTGCCCCTACTGCCACGGCTGGGAGGTCAGGGGCCAGCGCATCGGTGTGCTCGCCACCTCCCCCATGGGTCTGCACCAGGCGCATCTGCTGCGGCAATGGAGCGACGACGTCGTCTTCCTCAGCGCCGACGCCGGCCCCGTCGAGGACACGGTCGCCCGGACGCTCGGTTCTCGCGATGTCGTGATCGAACCACGGCGCGTCCTCGAAGTGACCAGGAACGACGCCGGTGCCCTCACTGGAGTGCGACTGGACGACGGGGAACACGTGGCACTCGACGCCATCTTCACCGCCGGTGAACTGCACCCGAACGATGCCTACCTCGACGGCTTGGGACTCGATCGAGACGATCTCCCCGTCGGCAGCTTCATCCACGCCGACTTCACGGGCAAGACCAGCAACACCCGCATCTTCGCCGCCGGCAACATCACCAACCCCATGGCCAATGTGCCGATCAGCATGTCAGCGGGCACGATGGCTGGCAGCATGGTCAACATGGACCTGGTGACCGAGGACTTCGAACTGGCCACCGATCGAGTTGACGCAGCATGAGCGAACGGCTCGAGGACACGGTGGAACACCATCACGACCACCATCAACACGACGACGACGGCACGGCCGTCGATGCCCAGGCGTTCTGGGATGCCCGCTACGGCGAGCGCACCAGGATCTGGAGCGGCTCCGCCAACCGCGCCCTGGTGGACGAGGTCGAGTGGGTCAAGCCGGGCCACGCCCTCGACCTGGGATGCGGCGAGGGGGGTGACTCGCTCTGGCTGGCCGAGGCCGGGTGGATGGTGACCGGCGTCGACATCTCGGAAACGGCATTGGCGCGCGCCCAGGAGGAATCAACGGCACGAGGCATGGGCGAAGACGACGTCCTCTGGCTCCACGTCGACCTCGCACGCGACTTCCCCGCGGGGACGTACGATCTGGTGTCCGCCTGCTTCCTGGCCTCCAACATCCCCCTGCCCCGGGCCCAGATCCTGCGCCAGGCGGCGGCAGCCGTGGCCCCCGGCGGGATGCTCGTCGTGGTCTCCCACGCGAGCGCCCCCTCCTGGGCCGGCAACCACCACCACGGACCGGCGGACTTCCCGTCGCCCGAGGATGAGCTGGCGGCCCTGGATCTGGATGAGACGGCGTGGGAGATCACGACGGCGGAGATCAGGTCACGCGAGGCCCAGGGCCCCGACGGCGAACGTGCCACGTTGGAGGACACGGTCGTGGTCGCCATCCGGCACTGACCTGGCGGTCCCTCACGCCAAGCCGATCCATCCCTTGGCCACGGCGGCGACCGCACCGGCGAACGCGATGGCCAGGATGAACATCCGTGCGTGGTGGTCCTTCACGAACCGTTGGAGCCGTTCGCCACCGAAGATGCCGATGGCGATGGCCAGCACGAACAGCCCCCACACCCACCACGGCAGGATCAGTTGCTGTTCCGGCGCCACGATGGCCTTGGAGACGACGGTGACAAACCCGATCACCGCAAAGAACGGCTGCATGGTGGCGGCAAAGGAGCGCTGCGGCCACCGCGAGAGCACTGCGTAGGCGCTGACCGCGGGGCCACCGACCCCGGCCATCGCGTTCGTCAGGCCGGAGAGTGCACCCGCAACGGCGCGGGGTGCTGGCCCGCTGATGTGGGCATTCGCCTTCGACAGGCCCAGTGACAGCAACAGGGCGATCAGCACCACGATCCCGACCACGAGTGAGAGCAGTGAGGATTCCATCCGTGATGCGATGATGGCCCCACCGACGGATCCCACCACGCTGAACGCGGTGAGCCACCGGAAGGCCGACCAGTTGATGTCCCTCCAGACCCGTGGGGTGATGAGCACCGAGGAGACGACACCGCAGATGTTCACCAGCAGGACGCCATCGTGCGGACCCAGCAACAGGACCAGGAACGGGGAAGCCAGCATGGCGAACCCCAGCCCGGCCACGCGTTGGGCCACGGCGCCGATGAGCACCAGCCCGGCGGCGACGGCAACGATTTGGGGATCCACCGAGCCAGCCTACCGTCGGC
Organism: Arthrobacter rhombi; assembly: GCF_039526245.1. Lineage (NCBI taxonomy): Bacteria > Bacillati > Actinomycetota > Actinomycetes > Micrococcales > Micrococcaceae > Arthrobacter > Arthrobacter rhombi. The sequence goes on along the minus strand of NZ_BAAAIV010000011.1, from coordinate 202,830 downwards.
GGGACACCCGCCCTCCCGCCGGAGTCCGCTAGGAGGACAGCTTGCCGCGCATCTCGATGGCCACCTGTGCCGCGTCAAGGTTCGCCAAGGCGTCTTCCAGGACATCGGCGTCGAAGGTCCCCTCGTCGCGGGCGTCCAGCAGCGTGGACCTTTGGGCTTCAATGACGGCAACTTGATGGCGCTTCGCAGCCTCGAAGAGTTCGCGGCGGGTGGCTCCTTCCCCTGTTTCCGGTTCCTGGACGGCACCGGCACGTTCTCGCATGAGGTCCAGGAGCCGCTCCTGTTCGGCCTGCGACTGGGCCTCTCCGGACTTGTCGCCGGACGGGGGCATGATGCGGCGCAGCAGCAACCCTATGGTGCCGCCCTGGAGCAGCAACGACATCAGGGCGACTGCGAAGGCGATCAGGACCAGCACGGATCGCATCGGAGTGTCTTCCGGAAGCGTCTGCGCCGCGGCCACCGTCACTGCGCCGCGCATGCCGGCCCACACCACGGCGGTACCCTCCCGCCAGCCCAGCGGTGCGCGGAGGAAGTAGTCGATGTCGGCCAGGGATCGGGTGATCCGGACGGTGAAACGCTGCCGGTCTCGTTCGCTCAACGTGCGCCGGGAACGTGCAGTGGACTCGGCCACTGCGTTCTGCCCCTCTTCCGGCGAGCTCAACTTCTCGTGCATGCCTTCCAGCCGTCCCTGCAGCTTGGCCCCGCGATGGGCGCGGCGCGAGAGGCTGCCCAGCAGTGGCACGACGTAGGCTGCACGTACCAGGATCGTCAGCACCAGGGCGCCGGCGGCAATCAGCACCGCGACGCCCACTCCCGCATGGTCCTGCTCCACGTGCTGCACGATGGACCTGATCTGCAACCCCATGGTCAGGAAGACGGCCCCCTCGAGCACCAGCTCGACCATGCGCCAGTTCTGGGCGTCGGAGAGGCGGTTTTGCGGCGAGAGCTCCCGCGGCGCACGGATTCCGGTGACCAGTCCCGCCACCACGGCGGCCACCAGGCCCGAGGCGCCCAGCAACTCGGCGGGTACGGCCGCCAGGAACGGCACCACGAAGGAGATCACGGTGTTCACTGTCGGGTCGGATACGCGTTGGCGCACGGCGAGGTTCAGCCAGCCGGCCAGTCCACCGATGAGCATCGCCACGACCACCGAGTACGCGAAGGTGCCGACAGCACCCCAGAACGAGAAGGAAGCCGCCGTCGCGACGATCGCGGTGCGCAGGACCACCAGTGCCGTCGCGTCATTGAGCAGGCTCTCGCCGTCGAGCATGGCGACGACCCGTTTCGAGACCGGGGTCTGCTTGACGATCGACGTCGCCACGGCGTCGGTGGGGCTGACGATGGCCCCCAACGCGACGCCCCAGGCAAAGCCGAGATCAGGGAGGACCGCCATGAAGAACAGCCCGAGCACCAGGGCGCTGGCCACCACGAGAACCACCGACAGGCCGCTGATCGCCCCGAACTCCCGGCGGAAGTTCATCGTCGGCATGGACACGGCTGCGGAATACAGCAGCGGCGGCAGCACGCCTTCAAGGATCCATTCGGGTTCGATCTCCACGGCGCCGAACATCGGCAGGAAGCTGGCCGCGACTCCGATCGCCACCAGCACCAGCGGCGAGGCGATCCCCAGGCGCGGGCCGATGAGGGTCGCCCCGGCGATGGCTACGAGCCCGATCACGATCACCGCGAGGAGTCCAGTCATGGTTGCATTCTGCCAGCATCCCGGCGCGATGCGGATGCCTGCGCTACCCCTGTGGCGATTCCCCCGGAGCACCGCTCGGTGGGGTGCCGCCGCCATCGGGACCGCCGCTGGGCGGTGCTCCCCCTTCGCCGGGCGCTCCCCCGCCGCCGGGCATGGACCCGCCGGTGGGCTGGGTCGCGGTGTCCACACCCACGGTGAGCGAGACCTGGTAGCCGTCCTTGATGCTCCCCGTGACCTGCCCGAGTTGGCTGGCACCGCCGTCGTCCCCGAAGACGTTGTCGCTGGACAGGGTGACTGCTGCGAGATTCTTCACCGACGCGGAGTAGCCACTGGTGGCGTAGACCGCGTCGCAGACATCCTTCGGCAGGGCCACCTGGGAGGTGGCGATCGCGTTGGTGCTGTCCTCGATGCCGTTGCGGTCCGGGTAGACCTCGAAGTGGATATGCGGCCACCGGCCCGAGTAGCAAGCCGGGAAGATACTGGTGTACTTCACGCTGCCCGAGGCATCGGCGATCTGCACGCCACGCAGGTAGTTCTCATCCTCGATCCCCTGGGAGTACATCGAGTACTTGCCGTCGCGGTCGCAGTGCCAGACGTAGACGGCGACCCCGGCGAAGGCGCTGCCTCCGTTGGCCAGGTCCTTGAGGTTCAGCGTCAACGTCATGGGGATGCCGGGAGCAGTCCCCGAGGCGTCACCGAAGCTGGAACGGATGTCGCTGCGCACGATCCCCGATTCCTCCAGCACGTCCGGGCCGTTGGACCCATCCCCGGGGTAGGGGCCGGCGGTCTCGTCCGGAATCTCGCCGTCCGAGGTGGAGGAAGCTGCGCCGGCGGTGGAACCGGATGAGCCGAAGGCGCCGGAACAGGCGGCCAGGCCCAGGGACATGGCGCCGACCCCGAAGGCCTGCAGGATCCGCCGTCGGTGCAGCAGCGTGCCGACGTCGAACCCCAGACCCTGGTCGTCGAGGTCCTCGTCGGGGCGGGGCAGGGGGCGGCCGTCATGCAGAGGGTCCATGGGGAAATTCCTTCGTTGGGTGGTGTGGTGACACAGAGCCTATGGACCCATTCCGTGGGGAGGCTGTGCCCACCGCAAGCCCCGGCTGTGGGCCCGGGCGAGGGGGCCGCGAGGCACCTCTAGGCGGACACGACAACCTGTGGTACAAAAAGTCCATGCACCTGACAAAAAGACCTTCGACCCTGACCGTGGCGGGAATGGCCCTGGGCATCATCGCGGCCGGGTGGGGCGTCGCGCCGGCCTCCGCCGCACCCGTCGTGTCCACCGGCACTACGGCGGGAACCACCCTGCCTGCCCGGGTGGCACCGGCGTCGTCTCTGCTCCCCGCAGCGCTGCCAGCGGCGGCGAAGACGACGCGGAAAACGGTCACCACGGCCAACCTGAACATCCGCACCGGTGCCGGCACCGGATACCGATCGCTCGGTGTGCTGAAAAAGGGGACCACCGTGGTCCCGACCGGCAAGAAGTCCGGGAAGTGGTGGCAGGTCAAGGCGTCGGGGAAGACCGGGTGGGTGCATTCGGGCTACCTGAAGACCGTGACGGTGAAGCCGGTCAAGTTCGCCAACCCGTGCACCGCCCTGAACCAGCAGAAGACCAGGTACAACCCGGGCAAGGCCAAGCGGGTGTCCTTCGCGATCGCCGAGTCCTACGGCAGCTACCGGGCGACCTTCACGCATTGCGTGAAGTCCGGGTCGACGTGGAAGAAGGAATGGCAGACTGCGGCAACTGTCGGGCTGCGCGGATTCAAGAAACCAGGAGTCGCTTCCGGGCACACCGGCAACCGGTGGTCGCCCCAGGGCATGTTCTCGGTGACCGAGGCCTTCGGCTCGGGCAACCCGGGCACGAAGCTGTCCTACCGCAAGCTCAATTCCAAGTCCCGCTGGTCGGGCACCGCCGGATCCTCCTACAACAAGTACTACCTGGACAAGTCGGCCTCGCACCGGCGCTGGCCGGACGAGAACCTCTACAAGATCATGAAGGCCGGGGACTACCGCCAGGCGGTGGTCATCAACTACAACCGGCCTCCGGACTCGCGGATCAAGCAGGGAGCGGGCTTCGCGATCTTCCTGCACACCCATGTGGTGCCGACCTGGGGCTGCATCGCCATCGGCTACCCGCAGCTGGTGAAATACGTGAAGAGCGCGAACAAGGGCGACCAGATCATCATGGGCGTGCGGGCGGACATCTTCCGGTAACCGTTCGTTGGCGTGGGCCACGGCGGAGCGTGCCATGCCTCCCCCATCGCGGCACGGCACGCCCTGATAGTTCATTCGGTGCGGGCCGTGCGTACGGATTGGACGGTGCCCGCCTACCGCCCCTCGGCCAGCCTGCGGTTGGTCTTGGCGGTGGCCGGAACGCTCCACGGGTCCTCGGGCCAGGGATGCTTCGGGTAGCGTCCGCGCATCTCGGCACGCACCTGGGCATAGGGGCCGGCCCAGAAGGAGGCCAGATCATCGGTCACCGCCAACGGGTGGCGCCCCGGTGACAGCAAGTGGAACAGCACCGGCACCCGGCCGTCGGCCAGCCGAGGTGTCTCCGTCCAGCCGAAGCATTCCTGCAGCTTCACGGCCACGACCGGTCTACCGCCCTCCTCGCCGACCTCCGGGTAGTCGATCCTCACGTGGGATCCGCTGGGGACCTGCAGCCGCTCCGGAGCCAGTTCGCCGAACCGGGACGCTTCGGGCCAGGGAAACAACCGGCGGAGCGGATCTGCCAGGTCGATGGATCCGGCCTGCGTGCCACCGGCCAACCGGTCCAGTTCCGGGGAGAGCCAGTCATCCAACCGCGCCAGCAGGGCGGGCTCGGAGACGTCCGGCCAGGGCGCCTCGAATTCGCGGTGCAGCAACGCCATGCGGCGGCGCAGCGCGTCGGCCCCGGTCGAGAATCCAATGACCTGCAGGCCATCACGTTCCAGTGCCACGGCCACGGCGGCCCGGGCGCTCTTGACCGAGGCCCGGACCGGCGTCGATCCCAGGACGATGGCCCCGATCCGGCGTTCGCGGCGGGCCACCACCCGTCCTGAGGCGAACCGCGCTTCCACCTGGTCGGTCAGCAGGTGCGCCGCAGCTGCCTGGGCCACGTCTTCATCGATGGGTGCGGCGCTGCGGATGACGGCTCCGGTTCCCGCAGTGTTCCGTCCCGTAGCGCGGGAAACGTCGGCGATGGCGAGCCATTCGTGCCCGGAGAGGTGGGACCCCGCCGGCAGACCGGCGCGGGTTCCGGAGGCGAGCAGGTAGCTCTGCTGCGCGCCGGTCCCCACGCGCCGGGCGACCCGATCGGGGAAGGCCAGGGCGACCACCAGTCCCGCTTCGGCCGCCGGGCCGGGAAGCTGCCGGGTTCCGGACAGGGATTTCATGGCGGGGGTCTTGGCGGACAGGGCGATGCCTTCGAAACGCTTCGACTCGCGCTTCCACGACCTGGCCGCTGGATCAGTCCCCCGGCGCAGGTCGGCCAACAGCCGGGTCAGATCCGCTCCCGGGGCGCGGGCATCCCCGGCCACCATGGCCACGATCTCCGCGACGTGCCGGGCTGCCTGGTGCCGCTGTTTGCCGGGGCGGGGTCCCAGCCAGGAAGTGCCGTCGATCAGCGCCCTGGCGAGCCGTGGCTCTGCGGGGATTGCCGAGAGTGTCCGACCCAGCTCGGTGGCCAGGCCCCCGGTGTCGATGGCCCCGAGTTCTGCCAGGACGTGGAGGGCGTCGTCCAGCGTGGCAGGTGGCGGGCTTTCCGGGAGCTTCAACCCGCGCCCGCCGGGTGCACCCCAACAGGCCAGGGTCAGCGCAGCCCCGGTCAGTTCGGCCACGGCGATCTCCGGGGTGGGGTGGGGTGGGGCGGCTCCGAAGGTCCGCTGGTCGAAGCAGCGCACCACGGTGCCGGGTCCCTGGCGTGCAGCGCGACCGGCGCGTTGATCGCAGGACGCGCGGGACGCGGAGACGGTGACGAGCCCTGTCATGCCGCGGGTGGCGTCGCGTCGGGGTTCGCGGGCCAGGCCGGAGTCGATGACCAGGCGGACTCCGGGGACGGTCAGTGAGGACTCGGCCAGTGAGGTGGACACGATGATGCGGGCCGGGTCCCCCGGTTCGCGACCGGAGACGGCCCGGTCCTGGATGGCAGCGTCGACCTGGCCGTGCAGTTCCAGGACCTCGGTGGCGGTTCCGGCCAGCTGCCGACGCAGGGTGGAGGCAATGTGCCCCACTTCCCAGGCACCGGGGGCGAAGACCAGTGCGTCGGTGCCGGGGTCCGCGGCGAGGGCGTGGCGATGTGCGGCCACGGCCGCGGCGGCCACGTGGTCCAGGAAACCCCGGGTCACGCCGCGTTCATCCAGCCGGGGCACCGGGGACGGCTCCCACCGGGTGTCCAACGGATGCAGTGCGGACGGGCAGTCGACGACGGGAGCCGGCCCCTCGCCGTCGTACTGCCCGATCAGTGCTGCAAACCGCGGGGCGTCGAGGGTCGCCGACATGGCCAGGAAGGCCAGATCGCCGCGCAGTTCGTGGACTTCACCGAGCAGGCCCAGCAGCAGATCGGTATCCAGCGCGCGTTCGTGGACTTCGTCGATGATGACCGCGCCGATGCCCTCCAACGCGGGATCCGCGAGCAACCGGCGCAACAGGATGCCCGGCGTCACGAATTCCACCAGGGTGCCGGGGCCTGCGACATGTTCGCCGCGGACCGTGTAGCCGACGCGCTCGCCGAGGCGGCTGCCGTCGAGCTGGGCCAGGCGGCGGGCCGCGGCGCGGGCGGCCACCCGGCGCGGCTGCGTGACGATGACCCGGCCGGCCAGGTTGGCCACCAGCGGTGGAACCAGGGTGGTCTTGCCGGTGCCCGGCGGTGCCTGCACTACTGCGGTGCCCGCGGGGGCCCGGTCCTCGAGGGCGGTCCGGAGGTCCGGCAACGATGCGGAGAAGACGAGCCCGGCACCGATCGAGGCCAGGTCAAAGGCACGGCTGCCACCGGACGGCGGGGTGTGGTGGGTCAGGGAGGGCACTCCCCCATTGTGCCCGGTGGGACTCAAAGCAAGGGAAATGACGGCAGCACAGGAACGAACGGCACACCAGTCCCACGTCCCTCGGTGGACGAGTTCGGCTACCCCTAATGGGCCGACGACTGCTGCCACTTCTGCAGATTCGGCCACGCGATGATGGCACACACGACAAATACCGCTGATCCGGCGCAAAAGGGGGCAGCGAGGCCAAGTCCACTCGCGAGCGCTCCGCCCAGCCCAGCTCCCACGGCCAACCCCGCCAGTCCAAAGAGCTTGGACACGGAATTGACGCGTCCCCGCAGGGCCTCGGGGACCAGCCGCTGACGCAACGACGCCACACAGACACTGAAGAGAACGGCATGCATGATGTACGTCGCCAAGAAGATGCCTGCTATCCACGCTGTTGAGGTCAACGCGATCATCAGCAGGCTCAGTGCTCCCAGGAGGAGGCTCCCCGCCCCTACCGCTGGGTATCCGACCTTTCGGCGAACCGGACCCGCAATGACGGTACCGAGCAGACCGCCGATGGCCGAAGCCGCCAGCAAGACGCCGTAGCCGACGGAGTCCAACCCCAATATGTCCTGTGCGAAGAGGACCAGGATCGAAAACGGCATCATGTAGCCGACGCTGGCCAACCCGCTAATGACCGCCAGCGAACGCAACAGCGCATGGCCGCCCAGCCAGGCTGCTCCTTCGCGGACATCTCCAACCAGGGAACGCGCCCTCCCGCGGCGTTGCCGGACGCGGAAGGTTCCTGCCACTGACATGAAGAGCACGGCAGCTGCCGCATATGCTCCCGCCGTCACAGCTATGGGCAACGAAAGGGCCACTGCGAACATCAGTCCGCCGAGCGGCGGCCCGATAAATTCGTCCGCCACCAGCTGGGTGGCAGCAATCTGGCTATTCGCCCTGTCCAGATCAGGGGTGTCCACCAAGGAGGGAAGTATCGACAGTGCGGCATTGTCAGCCGCGGTTTCCAAGACGCCCAGCGCCGCGAACACCACATATAGGGCCAGAATCGACCCCACATGTGCAGCCAGCGTCACCGCTAGTACTGCCAGCAGGACGCCCCTCCCTAGATTGGAAATCCAGAGAATGACCTTGCGGTCCCATCGATCAACGAGGACGCCCACCGGCAGAACAGTCAGAAACCTTACGGCGGAATACACCATGGATAATCCGGCAATCAACAACGGATCGGTGGTCAATGCCGTGGCCAGTAGCGGAATGGCGACGAAACTGATTCCATCTCCAAAATTGGCTGCTGCATTGCCCAGCCAAAGTTTCCGGTAGTCCCGTCCCAACGCCATGGAAAATGAGCCTACCTGCCAGCCACCAGCGCCTACCCGTGCATGCCTCCACCCGCAGGGAAGCGCACGTGCGATCGAGCTGGCAGCTCGTTGACCCTAGTCGTGGCCCCGCTGCTCTGCTGACATGACTCGGTGCCTGCGCCAATAATCAGTCGAAGACCAGCACCAGGCGCCCACGCACTCCCCCGCCCTCCAGCAGGGTGTGGGCCTCGGCGGCGCGTTCTGCCGGCAGGATATCGGCCACGTTCGGCGTCAGCACACCTTCCTCGACGAGTTCGCGCAGCTGGTCGAGCTTCCCGTCCGCGTGGTAGTCCTCGCCGACGGACACCCGGTGGATGGTGATGCCCCGTTCGCTGGAGCCCTCCCAATACCGCACGGTGGCAAATCCCCCGCCATCCTTCACGGCTGGCAGCCCGAGCTTGTTCTGCACTGCACCATCCAGCATGCCGTCGACGCCCTCGGGGTAGAGGCGGCGGATGTGCTGCGCGACGCTCTCGCCGCGCGGGACCATGTGGTCAGGCTTGAGGGCCTCGACGATCCGACGGTCCTTCTCGGCAAAGTCTGCGACCACTGTCAGCCCGAAGTGTTTGGCAAGTTCGACCGTATAGCCGCCGAGCGTCCCGGCGGCGCCGGTGACGGCCAGGACCTGGCCCGGCTGCAGATCCAAGCGCCGCAGCACCTGCAGCGCGGTGAGCCCGTTCATGGGCAGCGTCGAGGCGGTCTCGAGCTCGGTCCCGGCCGGGGTGTAGGCGATCGAATCGACGTCGGCCACCAGGTGCGATACATAGGCGCCGCCATGCTCGCCCGCCGGCAGGGCCATGGCCATGACCTCGTCACCGATCTCGAAATCCACACCCTCCCCGACTTCATCGATGGTGCCGGCGGCGTCCATGCCCGGAACGTAGGGGGACTTCTTGGCACGGGCAACCTGGGCGTTGCTGCCCGAGCGCACCAAGGTGTCGGTAGGGCTCACCGCCACGGCGCGGACCTTGATCCGCACCTGTCCGGGGCCGGCATGCGGCTCGGGGACGTCGTGGATGGCGAGGGCGTCTGGCCCTCCGAACGCTGAGACTCCGATGACCTTCATGACGTCGACAACCACCGCATGCGTGGGCCTATTCCTGAGGTCAACGGGCCGCGCCGTTTCGGGGGTTCCTCCCGCTGGCCCAAAGAATGGCATGATCGAACCTGACAACACCCCCTGAGACGTAGGGTCCCGATGTACCTTCCCGCCAGCATTCCCAGCCCCGATCCCGTCCTGTCCCAGATCCATCTGGGGCCGCTGACGATCCACACGTATGCCCTGTGCATCCTGGCCGGCATCGTCGCGGCCATCGTGATCACGCAGAAGCGCCTGGCCCGCCGGGGCGGCAACCCGGAGATCGTGCTCGACGTGGTCCTCTGGTGCGTTCCACTGGGGCTGGTCGGAGCGCGTTTCTACCATGTGTTCACACATATCGGGGACTACTTCTACCCGGGTGCCGACCCCTGGGACATCATCAAGATCTGGGACGGCGGCAACGCCTTGTACGGGTCACTGATCGGTGGAGCGATCGGCGCCTACATCGGCTGCCGGCGGGCCGGGGTCCGCTTCCTGTCCTTCGCCGACGCGGTGGCACCGGCCATGTTGGTGGCCCAGGCCATCGGCCGGTTGGGCAACTGGTTCAACCACGAGCTGTTCGGCCTGCCGACCACGTTGCCCTGGGGCCTGCAGATCGAGTCGACCAACCCGAAGTTCCCGGCCGACGCCCCCATCGGCACCCTGTTCCACCCGTTGTTCCTCTACGAGATCGTCTGGAACCTCATCGGTGTGGCCATCATCCTGCTCCTCGAGCGCAAGATCCGCGCCCGCTGGGGCCGCACCCTGGGCCTCTACCTCATCTGGTACGGCATGGGCCGTAGTTGGCTCGAGTCCATCCGCATCGACCCCACCTCGGACGGCTTCCTCGGCGTACCCGCGAACATGTGGACCTCGTTCGCCGCGATCGCGCTGGGGCTGGTCATCTTCATCGTGCAGGGCATCCGCCATCGTGAATTGGAGACCTCGGTCTACCGCCCGGGGTTCGAGCCCGAAGCCGATGAGGCCGCCGCGGCCCCGGATTCTGACGTCACGGGGGCCGAGGACGCCGATGATTCAACCGACAAGCGCGGAACCGAGCCAGGTTCGAACCCGACCGAAGAACCGCACCAATAGCGAGGCGAACCCGCTACCTGCTGCCCGCTTCATGTCCGCGTGACAGAGTTCGGCGCGCGATTCCCTAAGAAACCAATTGGTGCACGCGCTGATGGGAGACACCCAATACAGCGCCGATCTCACGGTAGGTGACGCCTTTGGCGTGTAGTGCGGTCGCCACCGCACGGGCCTCGCCTTGGACTTCACGTTGGAGCTCGCGGAGCTTGATCTGCTTGGCCACGTACTCGGCAACAGCTTTGGTAAGCTCCGAATCGTCTGGCAAATCGGGAAGAACCTCGACGTCGAAGTCGGATTCGGGCTTGCCGGTCAAGAGCGAGGCGGCCTCAGCCACCATTTTCGGAACTTGGTCGAGACGTTTCACCTGCGTATGGAGCCCGACCACCTCGGGAACTTCCACAGCCCACCACCCTTGCGACCGAAGGGCCTTGGCAGTAATTCTCATTTCTCTTCCTCGATTTGCTTCAGAATCGCCCGCGCGGTGATCTCGTTTATTTCGCTGTGGCGCGCAACGACGGTCTGTGCGATGCGAGCCAGCCGTTTCATGAGCTCGCGACGCTTCACCATGAGTCCAGTCTAGTTTTCTAGGCAAGATTTGGCTATGGCACTAGACGAACGGTCAGCGGCCCAGTCGCGCAGACAAGTACGGCGCCGTCCGGCTATCGTTTGCAGCAGCCACCTGTTCCGGGGTTCCTTCGGCCATGATCCGGCCACCCTCGTCACCGCCGGAAGGGCCCAGATCGATCACCCAGTCGGCCGCGGCGACCACGTCCATCTCGTGTTCGACCACCACCACGGTGTTTCCGGCGTCGACCAGCCGGTTCAGCTGTGCCAGCAGCAACTGCACGTCGGCGGGGTGCAGGCCGGTGGTCGGCTCATCGAGCAGGTAGAGCGTGTGTCCGCGCCGGGCGCGTTGCAGCTCGGTGGCCAGCTTGATGCGCTGCGCCTCGCCGCCGGACAGTTCGGTGGCCGGCTGGCCCAGCCGCAGATAGCCCAGGCCCACCTGCCGCAGCGTCTCCAGGCTCCTGGCCGCGGCGGGGACGTCGGCCAGGAAACCGGCAGCCTCGTCCACGCTGAGCGCCAGCACCTCGGCGATGTTGCGGCCCTGGTAGGTGATCTCCAGGGTCTCAGGGTTGTAGCGGGTGCCGTGGCAGACCGGGCACGGCCCGTAACTGCCCGGCAGGAACAGGAGCTCGACGGCGATGAACCCCTCGCCCTGGCAGTTCTCACAGCGACCGCCGGCGACGTTGAAGGAAAAGCGTCCGGCCCCGTAGCCGCGTGCCTTCGCCTCATCGGTGGCGGCGTAGGTCTTGCGGACCGCATCGAAGAGCCCGGTGTAGGTGGCCAGGTTGGAGCGCGGAGTGCGCCCGATCGGCTTCTGGTCGACCTTGACCAGCCGGCCGATGTCCTCGGCCCCCCGGATGGCCCGCACCTGGGGTGACTCGCCTGCGGTGGAGGCATCGTCGTCGTCCTCGGTGTCGGTGACCGGGGTGCGCACCAGTTGCCCGACGGCGTCGGCGAGCACGCGGCTGACTAGCGTCGACTTCCCGGAACCGGAGACCCCGGTGACGGCGGTGAGCACGCCGAGCGGAATCCGCGCGTCGAGGTCCTCGAGGTTGTGCATGGTGATGCCGGTCAGCTCCAGCTGCCCCGTTGCCGTCCGCCCGGTCGAGGCCAGCCGCGGGCGGTCGCCGTCGTCGAACAGGTAGGAGCGGGTCAGCGAACCGGAGACGTCCGCCAGTCCGTCGACGGCGCCGGAATAGAGGACCTCTCCCCCGCCTTCTCCGGCGCGCGGGCCGACGTCGACGATCCAGTCGGCCCGCCGGACCACGTCCATGTTGTGCTCGACCACGAACACGGAGTTGCCCCCGGATTTGAGCTCCTCGAGCACGGCCAGCAACGGTTCGGCGTCGGCCGGGTGCAGGCCGGCCGAGGGCTCGTCCAGGACGTAGACGACCCCGAACAGGCCCGAGCGCAGCTGGGTGGCGATGCGCAGTCGCTGCATCTCCCCGGGGGACAGTGTGGTGGTCCCCCGGTCCAGGCTCAGGTAGCCCAGCCCCAGCCCGATGAGGACGCCGATCCGTTCCAGCAGGTCGGCGGCGATGGTGACGGCGACCTCGCTGCGTTCACCCCAGGACCCGGACGACGGCGTCGCACCGGATTCATACTCCGCCTCCGCGAGGGCCGCGGTGGGCTCCAGCAACGCCGCGAGGTCCCCCAGCGGCAGCCGGTTCACCTCGGAAATGGTCCTCCCGGCGAAGGTGACGGCGAGCGCCCCAGCGGTCAGGCCGGTGCCTCCGCATTCGGCGCAGGGGCCGGAGACCATGAAGCCGAGGACGCGTTCGCGCATGGTGGCTGACTTCGAGTCGGACAGTGTGTGCATCACGTGGCGCTTCGCGCTCCAGAAGCGGCCCTTGTAGGGCTTTTCCACCCGGTCCCTTAGCGGCCGGACCTGGACCACCGGCTGCTCGTCGGTGAACAGCAGCCAGTCGCGGTCCTTCTGCGGCAGCGTCCGCCAGGGTGCGTCGATGTCGTAGCCCAGTTCGACGGAGACGTCCCGCAGGTTCTTGCCCTGCCACGCACCGGGCCAGGCAGCCACCGCGCCCTCGCGGATGGACAGGTCGGGGTTGGGCACCAGCGTCTGCTCGGTGACCGTGTGGGAGACGCCGAGCCCGTGGCAGACCGGACAGGCACCGACGGCGGTATTCGGTGAGAACGAGTCCGAATCCAGACGCGTGGCACCCTCGGGATAGCTGCCGGCCCGCGAATAGAGCATGCGCAGCGAGTTCGACAGCGTCGTCAGGGTGCCCACGCTCGAGCGCGAGCTCGGGGTGCCGCGGCGTTGCTGCAGGGCCACCGCCGGGGGAAGGCCCGTGATGGATTCGACCTTCGGGGTGTTTCCCTGCTGGATCAGCCGGCGGGCGTAGGGGGCGACGGATTCGAGGAAGCGGCGTTGCGCCTCGGCGAAGATGGTGCCGAAGGCCAGGGAGGACTTGCCCGATCCTGACACCCCGGTGAACGCGACGATGGCGTCGCGCGGCACATCCACGTCGACATCCACCAGATTGTTCTCCCGGGCACCGCGCACCCGGACGAAGCCGTCCACCAGTTCTTGGCCGGAGGCAGTCTGCGGTCCGGCAACCGTCGTTAGATTATTCACTTGTCGACCCTAGCAACTCCGGGGACGTGCGTCCCCGTTCGGCGTCGTCCGCGTATTCCCCCATCCACGCACCGTGAACGTGTCGAGGCGTATCCATGGCATGGTGCAGCACCCGGCCGATGACCAGCAGGCCACCGTTCCGGCGGCACTTCAATGACCCCTGGCGGCAGATGATGCCAACGGGGGTGCTTCGGGTCGGCGGGGCGGCGAGAAATCCAGCTGCCACCGCGACCGTCAGCCACCCACCTGGTGGACGCCCCCTCTTGCGGAGCGGCGGCCCCGCTGGTAGGCCTGAAGGTGATTGCCCACACGGCGGATGCCTGAGGGGTGCGTTGCGGAAAGGGTGGGTCACCATGGCCAAGCACGTCGAGAAAGTCAGCGAGCCGAACGAGTCCGACTTGGAGGTCAGCGACCACCCCAGGTCCTGGGCCGCCGGCGTCCCGGGCGTCCTGCACTCCATGGAACCGGCCGTGGCGAAGATGGGTGCGGTGCGCACCGCCAAGACCGTCATGAAGATGAACCAGAAGGACGGCTTCGACTGCCCCAGCTGCGCGTGGCCGGACCCCCACCACCGCAAGGCATTCGAGTTCTGCGAGAACGGTGCCAAGGCGGTCACCTGGGAAGCCACCCCCATCACCGTCGATTCCGCGTTCTGGGCCGAGCACTCCGTGTCCGATCTGCGCGGACGCAGCGAGTACTGGCTCGGCCAGCAGGGCCGGCTGACCGAACCGGTGTACAAGCCCGCCGGCGAGGACCACTACCGCCCGGTGTCCTGGTCCGAGGCCATCGACCTGCTGGCGACGAAGCTGAATTCGCTGGACTCCCCCGACCAGGCAGCGTTCTACACCAGCGGCCGTACCTCCAATGAGGCGGCCTTCGCCTACCAGCTCTTTGCCCGCGGCTTCGGCACCAACAACCTGCCCGACTGCTCGAACATGTGCCACGAATCCTCCGGCTGGGCCATGGGCGAGACCATCGGCGTCGGCAAGGCGACGGTGAACTTCGAGGACTACGAACAGGCCGACCTGATCATCATCATGGGGCAGAACCCGGGCACCAACCACCCGCGGATGCTCACCGAGTTGGAGAACTGCAAGAAGAACGGCGGCCACATCGTGGCCATCAACCCGCTCCCCGAGGCCGGCCTGCGGCGCTACAAGAACCCACAGAAGGTCCGCGGGATCATCGGCCGCGGCACCGACATCGCCGACCAGTTCCTGCAGATCCGGCTCAGCGGCGACATGGCGCTGATGCAGGCCGTGTCCAAACGCGTCCTGGAGGCCGAGGACCGCAACCCCGGCACCGTGCTGGACCATGATTTCCTGGACCGCCACTGCCAGGGGCTGGATGAACTGCGCGAACACCTCAGCCACCTGCGCGAGGAGACCGTGCTGGAGGCGACCGGGTTGACCAGTGCCGAAATCGACGAGCTGGCCGAACGCTACATCGCCGCCGACCGGGTCATCATCACGTGGGCGATGGGGATCACGCAGCAGAAGAAGGGGGTGGATGCGATCAAGGAGATCATCAATCTCCTGCTGCTGCGCGGCAACATCGGAAAGCGCGGCGCCGGTGCCTCCCCCATCCGCGGCCACTCCAACGTGCAGGGCGACCGCACCATGGGGATCTGGGAACAGATGCCCGGCTCGTTCCTGGATGCCCTGCAGCAGGAGTTCGGGTTCAACCCGCCGCGCGAGCACGGTGTGGACTCGGTGCAGATGTTCGAGGCCATGGGCCAGGGCAAGATCAAGGTCTTCGTCGGGTTGGGCGGCAACCTCGTCTCGGCGGTCTCCGACACCGGGGTCGCCTACGCCGGCATGGAGGGCACCGACCTGACGGTGCAGATCTCCACCAAGCTCAATCGCTCCCACACCGTCACCGGCGCCGAGGCGCTGATCCTGCCGACCATGGGTCGGACCGAGATCGACATCCAGGAATCCGGCGAGCAGTTCGTCACCGTGGAGGACACGGTCTGCGCCGTGCACCCCTCATGGGGCAACGTCGAGCCCGTCTCGCACCACCTGCTCTCCGAGACGGCGATCGTCAGCCGCCTGGCCCATGCCGTGTTGGGCGACAAGGTCAAGGTGGACTGGGTTGGCTTCGAAAAGGACTACGACCTGATCCGCGAGCACATCTCACGCGTGGTGCCCGGATGCGCGAACTACAACCAGCGGGTCCGCCGCGAGGGGGGATTCATCCTCGCGCATGGTCCCCGCGACACCCGGACTTTCCCGACCGCAACCGGCAAGGCCATGCTCACGGTCAACGACCTCGAATACGTCGAACGTCCGGCCGGGACGCTCATCCTGCAGTCCCTGCGCTCGCACGACCAGTTCAACACCACCATCTATTCCTTCAATGACCGCTACCGCGGGATCCACAAGGGCCGGGACGTCGTCTTCATCAACGCCACCGACCTGGCCGAGCTGGGTCTGGCCGACGGCGACTATGTCGACGTCCACGGGGTGCACGACGACGGCGTGCCCCGGGTCATGCGCCGGTGCCGGTTGGTCGAGTACCCGACCTCGCCGGGGTGCGTCGCCGCCTACTACCCAGAGGCCAACGTCCTGGTCCCGCTGAGTCTGGTGGCCGACGGCAGCAACACCCCGGTGTCCAAGGCGGTGCTGGTGCGCCTGGAGAAGGTGGACGCCCCGGTTCCCGCCGCAGCTCGGTAGCCCCTCCGGACCGCAGCTGCGACACCGCTGGCTTGGCCTGCCGCCCGGGCGAGGTGGTACTGGTGCGGGCCCGGCCGGCACCAGCCGGGTCACCGATAATGCTTCGCCGACACAACTCCCATGTTTTTCGGGGGGCCGGACCACAGTGGTGGGATCGATGGATAGCCCGGACCCTGCGGCTTTCCCTCAGGTGCAGCCACACTCCCGCTGGAGCGAACTTCCGCACGCTGCTCTGCATCCGTGTCGCGTGCGCGTCTGACCGCAATCCTGGCCGAACAGACCAGGGCCGCCCAGACCAGCACAACGATGACAGCGGATACGGCAATGAGCTCAGGAAGACCCATGGCGGCGACACCATCACTCACACGGATATTCGCGTTCACCAGGGCCCCATTCCCGCTAGGCTTTTCCACTATTGACAGTATATGCAAATACCCACTTCGGCATACCAGAATCCGTCACATTTCTCGTCTCCCGTTTTCTGCAGAGGAAGTCGCGGTCGCTGGAACGCCGCACCTGTTGGCAACCGGACCATCGTCGCCAACATCTCAGGCATTGTTGTCGTGGGCTCGCTGGCTTGGACCGTGGAATGCATCGCACAACATCCAGCAAGAACCGGGGAGTGCGGCCCCCATGACCGGATTCCCTCTTGGTGGCTGGTTCGCCGCTCGCCTACGGTGGACGCAGGACCACCGACTCGCCAGCAACCATGGAGGACCCATGACCGACCCGGGACAGTACCCCCAGCAGCCGTACCCCCAACAGAACCAGCAGGGATATCCGGGTACCTACACCACCGGGTATGGGCAGCCCTACGCCCCACCGCCCCGCGGCATGAGCATCACTTCCCTGGTGCTCGGCCTGGTGTCGATCTTTTCGGGGTTCACCTTCATCGTCCCGATCGCCGGCCTGGTGTTCGGCGTCATCGGGATCAAGCGCGAACCGGCGGGCCGGGGCATGGCCATCGCGGGGTTGATCCTCAACAGCGTCATGCTCGTGGGGTGGATCATCTTGATTGCCCTGGCCATCGTGATCTTCGGCGGTCTGGCCGCGGCCATGCAGCAGGACGGTTTCTACGCATGAGCCACGGCCCCCGCAGGTCGGCCCCGCTGCTGGTGTGGGGCCTGCTCGCCGGAGTGCTGCTGGAACCCCTGGCGGTCGTGGCCGCGGTGGCCCTCGCCGTCTCGGGCATGACGGCCAGCTACTACGGGCTGCTGGACGGACCGGGCCCCGGCGCGCTGGTGCTGCTGGCACTCGGTGGCGTGTTGACCCTGGCCGGTTGGATCGCGGTCATCATCGGGATCCACCGGCTCGCGTCCACCGTTGATGCGCTCGGAAGGGGCTCGGCGTACGGGATACTGGAGGCAGCACCCGCTTCGGCACCACCGCCACGAAAGGCCGCAGAATGAGCACGCTGAAGGAACAACTCCGCACCGATATGACAGCCCACATGAAGTCGGGCAACAAGCTCGCGCTCATGACGCTGCGCAACATCCTCGGTGAGATCAACACCCGGGAAAAGGGCGGCAAGACGCCGGTGGCGCTCGATGATGCGCAGGTGACCTCCCTGCTCCAAAAGGAAGCTGCCCGCCGCCGCGAGACGGCCCAGACCTACGCCGACGCCGAGCAGCCCGAGCGCGCCGAACAGGAAAATGCCGAAGCGGAATTCATCGAGTCCTACCTGCCCGCACCGCTGACCGCGGACGACGTCGCCGGCATCGTCGAGAAGGCCATCGCCGAGCACACGGTGGACGGCGTGAAGCCGGGCATGCGCCAGATGGGCCAGGTCATGAAGTCGGTCACCGCCGAGGTCGCCGGGCGCTTCGATGGCAAGGCGACCAGCGCCCTGGTGAAGGAGCGCCTGGCCTAGGCTCCGCCGTCGTCGGCTGCTCGGGCTGCCTTCAGCGGCAGCCCGAACCGCCGGTGGCTGTAGATGATCAGCCCGATGGCGAATCCGGCGGACCCCATGATGGAAAGGGCCGTCCCCCACCCGCCGACCAGCCACCAGTCCTCCGGCCACTGCCACCAACCGGGCATCGGCGGGCGCAGACCCCACACCAGCCCGCAGGTGAACAGCAACGCTGCGCCGATGGAGCTCGCCACGATCCGCGACCGCGTCTTCACGCCTTCGGCGGCCAGGTGGTAGGCCCGCGCCTTCACCGGGTGCATCAGCTTCTCGGCCCACCGGTACCGGGTCGAGAGCACCGCCAGACCCGCGACAATGCACAACAATCCGGGCCCTGGGAGGACCAGCGCCAACAGGCCAATGGCCAGCAGCAACCAGCCGGCGATGTTGACCGCCAGCGGCTTCAGCCACACGTGCACGAATTTGGAAACCATTGGCCGCAGCATATCGGAATCGCCCCGTACAGCGCGGCACGAAACGGTGCATCCCGGGTCCGGGACCGGGGCGGCGGCAGGCACCGAAACGATACCCTGAGGGCAGGACATCAGCGAGGGAAGGCAGCGCACATGGCTACCGCAACGGACCAAGCAACACCACCGATGGGCGTCGTCCGCGGCGAGGACGGGTTGCTGCGTCCGACGTGGGCCGCCGACGGGCTGATGCGCGAGTACTACGACACCGAGTGGGGCATGCCCGTGCGCGACGAGCAGGGCCTGTTCGAACGGCTCAGCCTCGAGGCCTTCCAGTCCGGCCTGTCCTGGGCGACCATCCTGCGCAAGCGCGGGAACTTCAGGGCGGCGTTCGCCGGTTTCCACCCCGAAACCGTCGCCGCCTTCGGCGAGGACGACGTCGAACGCCTGCTGGCCGACGCCGGGATCATCCGCAACCGGGCGAAGATCCGCGCCACCATCAACAACGCCCAAGCCACCATCGACCTGCGCGCCGAGGGAGGCCTGCCCCAATTCATCTGGTCCTTCCAGCCGGACACCACCCCGGCCCCGGCCACCATGGCCGAGGTCCCCACCACCTCGCCCGAATCCACCGCCCTGTCCAAGGCGCTGCGCAAGAAGGGGTTCTCCTTCGTCGGCCCCACCACCATGTTCGCGCTCATGGAGGCCGTCGGCATCGTCGACACCCACCTGGTGGACAGCCACCGGCGCGGCACCTCGGGCGTCTGGACATGAGCGACACCGACCCGCATCCCGGCACGCCGGCGATTCCACCGCGCCAGACCCCGCGCCGGCCGCACCTGAGCCCACCGCACGTGGGGCTGGTCCTGCTCGGCGGGATCTTCGGCACCGCGGCGCGCGAAGGCCTCACGCTCGCCCTTCCCGGCATCAACGGTTTCCCCACCACCATCCTGGCGGTCAACATCGTCGGGGCGTTCCTGCTCGGATTCCTGCTGGAGGCACTGCTGCGGGCCGGGCACGACGACGGTGCCCGGCGCACGCTGCGCCTGATGCTGGGCACGGGGTTCCTGGGCGGCTTCACCACCTACAGCACCTTCGCCGTCGACGTCGTCGAGCTCTGGGGCGCTCCAGGCGGCGGCTTGACCGACCCCGGCGCCGCCGTGATCCTGGTGCTGGCGACCGTCCTGGTCGGCGCGCTGGCCTCCTGGGCGGGCATCGCGGTGGCGAGCCGGCGGCGACCCCGCACGGAGGGGACGGCATGAGCCCGCTGCTGTTCGTTGCCTTGTCCGTCGCCGGCGGTTTCGGAGCCGCGCTGCGCTTCATGGTGGACGGCCTCGTGAAGGCCCATACCCGCGTCGCGTTCCCGGTGGGGACCTGGTTGATCAACGTCTCGGGTTCCCTGGTGTTGGGCCTGCTGGCCGGGCTGGTGCTGGCGTCCGCAACGGGCGCGCCGGTGTACCTCGTCGCAGGAACCGGATTCCTCGGTGGTTACACGACGTTCAGCACGGCCAGCTTCGAGTCGGTGCGCCTGCTTCAGAAACGCCGGTACCTGGCCTCGCTCGCCAACGGGCCCGGCATGGCAGTGCTGTGTGTCGCGGCCGCAGGGCTGGGGTACTGGCTCGGCCGCCTGGCCGGATGACCGGGTGGGCATCATCCGATGGTGCCGTGCCGTGTGTCCGATGAAGAGCTGGACCGCGTGCCGCCCCCATGCCCGTCGGTGGTGACGGAGCGGCCACAGGCCCGAGGGCGAACTTATCCGGCCACACCAAGACGACCGAGCTCGCCGACGGCGACGCCGCCGGTCAGCCGTGCCGCCGGTAGTGCCCTTCGATCCGACGCCCACTCCGCCGATGCGGCCCCACCCAGGTCGTCGCCGCACCCGGCTTCCAGGAGCCGTCGACCATCGTCTGGGCGTGGCGCATGCTCTCACCTTCGAAAGCCGTTGCCATGGCATCCAAGGCACCGGGTTCCACCCCTGCCCCGACGGCCTCGACGCGCCATCCCGCGATGGCTTGGGCTACCTGACGGATACGTTCAATGGCCTCCGGTGCGGTGAGCCGGAACGTGCCACACTGCTCGACCAGCAGCCTGATGTCCTTCTGCGCGGGGTCGTCCTCCGGTGTCAGGGGCGTGTCCGAGTGGCCGAAACGTTCGGGGTTCACATCGAACGATGGTGCAAGCCTCCACCCGTTGCCGCTATGCAAGAGGCCATGGTTGCGCATGTGGTCGTCGATGTTGTTGGTCATTGCCCCGAATGCGGCCCTGGAGAACAACTCGGCAGCATCCTCGGACGGGCTGGCGGAAATGGCTGCGACACGTGTGGCGAGGGTTGCGTAGTCCGGGTGTTCGAGCGGTTCAAGGGCGAAGGCGCTCCTGAAGCTCATGTACGGGATGCGGTGATCGGCTTCACGGTCGAATCGTCTGGTCACGAAAATCGAGCTGCCAGGACCCACTGGGATGATCCGAGACGGTTGAACCCGGATGCCGGCCTTGCGCTGGAGTCTGATCGCGGTCAGCTCCCATGCCGAAACGTCCCTCGTATCGCTAGTTCGCGGGAATTTGGCCAGGTGGAGGGAACCGTCGTCCTCGCGGACCCAGGCTTTGGGTTGCGCGCCCCCGGGCGAGGAGCCAACACCCACGAGCCGGCGGACCGCTTCGTCGACTACCCCGGTGTCGATGAACCGTTGTGCGGCCTCGGCGAGCATCGGGAGTTCCTGAACCCCGGCGCTCGGAGATGCGGCAGCGAGGAAGGTGCCGTCCTGCCGGAAGCGCAGTGCGCCCTGGCGGGTCTGGTCGTCCACCTCCAGGAGCCGGTCGATCTCGGTGGGCGCGTTGAACCGGCGGCCGTTGGCTTTGGCCTGCCTCCGGAGTTCGGCGTCCACGAGGGCGCGACCCCATTGGTCCGGTGCCGCGTCGTCGAACGCCCTGAAGGTCGTCCGATGAGATGCGGGCGTGTGCGGGCCGCGCTGCAGGGGCAAGTCCGGGGAGATGGCGAACGCTCGGGGGTCCGCGAGCCAGTCATCCAGGTAGGTGAAAGTCATGGAGGACTGCTGGAAGCCGGGCCGTATGTCGATGGTGCAGGTGCCGGCCTGTTGCTCCCCCATCCATATCTCAAGGCTCACACGTCCCTCCTGCGGGCTCGTTGACGGCCCAAGAGTGGCGCGCGGAGCTTGCCCAGGTCGGTTTCAAGCGGGTCCGTGGCACCGACCAGCCGTGGGGCGAGTCCAAGCACTGATGCCGCCGACATGAAGGACGCCATCTTCACGCCCGGTTCACCGCGTTCGATACGCCGCCATGTGGGCAGGGAGATGTCGGCCCGTTCTGCCGCCAACTCTTGGCTCAGGCCAAGCAGGATGCGCCACTGGCGCACGTGCGCCCCCAATTGCTCCAGTTCTTCCATATACACCGCTCCTCTACGCCAAGTGTACATGTACATTGCATTAGCTTCGATATAGCAACGTCAGAGTATGTTTGTCTTCTCTCTGAGGACGAAACCGTCCGGCGGAGCAGGGCGGATCTGCGGCCAGCGCGAGGCCAGGCGGCTGTGCGCGTTTCGGGTTCCAGTAGATCTCCGGCACGCAGACAGTTGCCGACCACGACGGACGGTTCGAACACTTTGAGCTCACCGGCAAATGTCTCCGCGTCCCCGGCTGGTCGGCCAGGCCAAGCGGGCCCGTTCGGCTGCGCCTTCGTGCCCCTCTGAGTAGCATCGGGCACATCGGCGTGGTCCACCACCCGCCCGAACCGAGGAGGCAAAAATGTCAGCTGACTTCTCCACCGGCGACCACGTGTCGTGGGACTCCGAGGCCGGCCGCGTCTCCGGGACCATCGTCAAAAAGCATACGCAGGACGTCGAGTACAAGGGCCACATGCGCCGGTGCAGCCCGGACGAACCGCAGTACGAGATCCGCAGCGACAAGACGGACCACATCGCCATGCACCAGGGATCGGCGCTGACCCGGCTCAAGAAGTAGCCCGGCACCCGGGGGTAGACCCAGGCGCCCGGCCAGCGCCGTCGTGCTCAGCTGTTGACGGCGATGGCGTCCTTCAGCGCCGCCAGGATCAGCGCGACGGAGTCCTGGTTCGCGTTCGGGCCCATGAGCCCGATCCGCCAGACCGTGGACGCGTACTGGCCGACGCCGCCGCCGATCTCGATGGTGTAGCGCTCCAGCAGGTACTTGCGCACCGCAGCGGAGTCGACGCCTTCGGGGACCTTGACGGTGGTCAGCTGGGGCAGCCGGTAGCCGTCGGCGGCGAAGAGCTCCAGGCCCATCTCCTGCAGCCCCTCCTGCAAGGCGGTGCCGGCGGCGCGGTGGCGTTCGGTGACGGCGTCGAGTCCCTCGACGAGGATCCTGTCGATGCCCGCCTCGAGGGAGGCGACCATGCCCACGGGAGCCGTGTGGTGGTAGGTGCGCTGGCCGCCCGAACCGCCGGTGGTGTATCCGCCGAGGAGCCCGAGGTCCAGGTACCAGGACTGCGGTTTCTGCACGCGCCGGTCGAACGCGCGGTCGGAAATCGTGAACGGTGCCAGACCGGGGGCCACGCCGATGCACTTCTGCGTTCCCGCGTAGCCGACGTCGATCCCCCACTCGTCGGCCAGGACCGGCATGCCGCCGATGGAGGTGACGGCGTCGGCGATCAGCAGGGCGTCGCCCTTGATGGCACCCAGGGCCGCCATGTCGGAGAGGACGCCGGTGCTGGTTTCCGCGTGGACCGCGGCGATGACCTTCGGGTTCGGGTGGGCCGCTGCGACGCGCTCGGCGTCCACGGGGGTGCCGTACTCGTGGTCCACCCGGACGACCTCGGCGCCGACGCGGGAGGCGACCTCGCACATGCGCTCGCCAAAGAGGCCGTTGACGGCGATGACCGCGACGTCGCCGGGGTTGATGGTGTTGACGAAGGCCGCCTCCATGCCGGCCGAACCGGTGGCGCTCAGCGGAAGCGTCCGGGCATTCTCCGTGCCCCACAGGGTCCGCAGGCCGTCGCAGGTGCGGTCCATCCGGGCAATGAACTCGGGGTCCAGGTGGCCCAGCAGCGGCAGACCCAGCGCTGCTGTCGCCTCCGGGTACGGGTTGCAGGGGCCGGGTCCGAAGAGATGGCGGGTGGGGACGAACTGCTGCATGGATACTCCCTGGGTTCGTTGGAGCGGCCGGGGCCGCAGGAGGTTGGGCTTTCCACACCCACCATAAGCACGAAATGTCGCAGGGCGGAATCGATGTTTCATGATGGGGGCACATCGGACCATTGCCCCGTCCGCACGGTGGTGCTGTGATGGTGGCATGAGCGAATCCGTGAAAGGGCCGAAGTCGTACTTTCCCTCCATCGAGTCCACCTACGGCCACCCGATCGAGCACTGGATGACCGCGTTGGATGCCGTACGGGACAAGAAGCACCTGGAACAGGTCAACTGGCTCAAGACCGAACACGGCTTCGGCCACGGGCATGCCAATGCCCTGGTCCACGTCTACCGCAACGAGCGGCAACAGTAGCCGGCCCGGGTGGCCGACGACTTTCCTTTACGGCCCGGCGGCCCGGGGATACGCTCGCGACATGCCGGTCATGATCAGATCCATCCAGACAGCAGTTCCCCCCACCATCCTGCATCAGGACCAGGCCCGTGATGTCTTCGCCGCCCAGCCGGGACTGACCCGTCTGGGCCAGCGGCTCATCGCCACCTCCTTCGACTCGGCCGCCATCTCCACCCGGCACACCGCAGTGCCGGAGATGACCCTGGACGAACGCGTGGAGCACCCGGTGTTCTTCGACGCCGCTGCACGCCTGCTGTTGAGCCCCAGCACCAAGGTGCGTAATGAGGTATTCGCCCGCGAGGTGGCCCCGTTGTTCATCGAATCAGCGCGCAAGGCCCTGGCCGCAGCACCAGATCTCGCCGCGGCCGATGTCACCCATGTCATCACGGTGTCCTGCACCGGCTTCTACAACCCGGGCCCCGACTACCAGATCGTCCGTGCCCTGGGCCTGGATCCCTCCACCAAACGCTCACACTTCGGTTTCATGGGCTGCTACGCGGCATTCCCGGCCCTGCGCGCGGCCAAGAGCTTCTGCGAAGCCGAGCCGGACGCCGTCGTCCTGGTGGTGTGCGCGGAACTGTGCTCCCTGCACGTGCGCAGTTCCAACGACCCGGACACCATCATGGGTTCTGCCCTGTTCGCCGACGGGGCCGCCGCTGCCCTGGTCACCGCGCGTCCTGCCGGGCCGGAGGCCGGACCCGGCCTGCAGCTGGACTACTTCGAAACCGTGCTGACTCCGGTGGGCGAGGACGCCATGGCCTGGAACATTGGCGACGAGGGGTTCGAGATGGTGCTGGGCAGCTATGTCCCGCACATCATCGACGACCACATCGTCGGCGCCCTGGAACCCCTGCTGGCCCATGACCCCACGATCCCGGCCACCTATGCGGACATCGAGCACTGGGGCATCCATCCGGGAGGCCGCGCCATCCTGGACCGGGTCGAAAAACGACTGGGGCTGGGCGAGGAACAACTGGTCCCGGCGCGCAGGGTCCTGCACGACTACGGAAACATGTCCAGCGCCACCGTCCTGTTCGTGCTCCGGGACATCCTCGAGACCTCGGCCACGCGGGAGAGGGCCACCGGCGAGCGCGTGTGCTCCATGGCCTTCGGCCCCGGGCTGACCGTGGAAACCGCGCTGATGACGCTGGTCCCCACAACCGGCCGCTAGGCGGGCCGATGCTCCGCGCCGAGACAGCCCTGGAGGAGATGGACCGTGAGGATGCCGACCCGGTCCTGCTCCACCGGACCTACGCCCAGTTCCCGCTGGTCAACGCGATCGTCTCCGGGTGGGGCGGGCTCTACCGGGAGCTGATCCGTCCCGCACTGCCGACCCGGGGACAGGGAAGCATCCTGGATATCGGCTGCGGCGGAGGCGACATCACCGCCGCCCTGGCCCGGCGGGCACGACGTGACGGCTTCGACGTCCGCGTCACCGGCATCGACCCGGACAAGAGGGCCCACCGCTATGCGACGGCGGCCCACCGTTCCCGCGGCGCTCCCGCTCTCGAGTTCCGCCGGGCCACCAGTTCCGACCTGGTTGCCGCGGGCGAGAGCTTCGACGTCGTGCTCTCCAACCATGTGCTGCACCACCTCGGGGAGGCGGAACTGGAGGGCCTCCTCGCTGATTCCGTGGCCTTGGCCCGCGGCGTCGCGGTGCACGGGGACATCCGGCGCTCCCGGACGGCGCTGCTGCTCTTTGGTGCGGCGACGTTGCCTCTGGCGCGGACGTCTTTCATCCGCCGGGACGGACTGACGTCCATCCGCCGCAGCTACCTCCCGGAAGAGCTCCGGGCCGTGGTGCCACCCCCGTGGCAGGTGCTGGGGCGCCGCCCCTACAGGAACCTGCTGCTCTACCGTCCCGAGCCGCGGCCATGATCGATGTCCTCATCGCCGGAGGCGGCCCCTGCGGCCTGGCGTTGGCCTCCCTGCTGCTCGAGTCCGGCCTGGACGTCCGCGTGCTGGAGGCCCGCCACTGCCCCGGCACCCATTCGCGGGCCATCGGGCTGCACCCACCGGCGCTCGACGTGCTCGACGCAGCCGGCGTGGGCGAAGCAGCCGTCGCGGCAGGAGTCCGCATCCGACGCGGCCTGGGCCTGGCCGACGGGAAGATGATCGCCTCCCTGGACTTCGGGACACTGCCCGGCCGGCACCGCTACGTCCTGTCCCTTCCCCAGGCACTGACGGTGCGGATGCTGGAGGAGCGGGTCCAGGCGCTGGATGCCGACGCACTTCTGCGCGGCGCCCGCCTGGAGACGTTCAGGCAGGACGACTCGAGCGTCCGCGTTGTCTTCACCACCGGCCCTCCCCCGCACGGACCCGAAACCCCCGGCGAACGGCACACCCTGCAGGCGCGGTTCCTCATCGGCGCCGATGGGGTGAACTCCACGGTGCGCACCCTGCTCGGAGCCGCCTTCGAGGGCACCCGCTACCGCGACGAATATGTCATGGGCGACTACCCCGACAGCACCGGATTCGGCGCAGCTGCCGCGTTGCTCCTGCACCGGGAGGGAATCGTCGAGTCCTTCCCCCTGCCCGACGGTCTGCGCCGTTGGGTCGCCTGGCGCCGCCCGGACGAACGGGCCGACCTGCCAGGACTCGTCCTGCGGCGCACCGGGCATCTGGCCGACCCCGAGGCGGCCAGCCCGCCCAACATCTTCCGCTGCTCCCGACGCAGCGTGCGACGCATGGCCACCGGCCGGGTGGTCCTGATCGGCGATGCGGCACATGAGGTCAGCCCCATCGGCGGCCAGGGCATGGCGTTGGGGCTGATGGACGCGGCAGCCCTGGCACCCTTGCTCTGCCGCGCGCTCGGTGATGGCGGCGGCAACACCTTCGGCGGCGGGCTCGCTGACTTTTCATCGGCCCGTTTACGCTCGGCATCCCGCGCGGGGCGCCAGGCCCATCTGAACATGTTGCTCGGTCGCCCGTTGCCGCGCACGGCGGATGCGGTGCGCAGCCGGGGCATTTCCTCGGTGGCGGCGCATCCCGCACTGGTGGATGCGGTGGCCCATCGGTTCACGATGGTCCGCGGCTTCGACTGAAGCGCCGGGGTCAGCCTTCCTGCGACTCGTCTTCCGGCGGATAGGTGATCGTGGTGCCGTCCACCTGCGCAAACGACGTCAGGGTATGCGGCTTGGCCTGTGTGGCGCTGAAGATGTCCAGCACGTCCCAGCCGCGCACCAGCAGGGCGTCACCGACCATCGAACGGTGGCACCTCCACGGGACCGCTTCGGCACACATGATGGCCACGATGTCCTCACGGGCGCACGCCGTGAGTTCGTCCATGCCCTCCGCAAAGGAATCGGTCTGCATGTAGTCCGCGTAGCCGCGGAAGGAGGTGTTCCTCCACCCCGTGTTGGGCGAGTCCCTGGTGGTGTGCCGCAGACCGCCCAGGGCCTCGATCCTCCGGTATCCGAGCCCCTGCGCGCCCAGGTTCGCCTCCAGCTGGTCGATGCCGTATTGCGGGTTGTGCCGCGACTTGGGCACCGTACGGATGTCGATGATCCGCAGGACCCCGTGGGCCGTGAGCAGCTCGGCGAATTCGTCGATCGGATGCGTCGAGTGCCCCACGGTGTACACGGTCGAGGCTGAGGGGGCCGCTTGGCGTTGCTCCATGCTCCCCAGCATGCCAATGAACGCCGAGGTGGCGAAACCCGCGGGTTGCAGCTCGACGATTTCAAACTCTTGACGCTCGTCACGAATCAGATATTCTGGGGACATGAGCTGCCCCTATTCCACCGAACCATCCAGCACGCCCGCCGCAGGGCCCGACGCTGAAACGGGCGCCGGGGAATCGGCCGGCGTCCGTGACATCGAGGAAACCGTCCGTACCGACTTCCGCCACGAAATGTCCTACGGCGGCTACCTGGATCTGGAACGCGTCCTGCACGCCCAGCATCCGCACAGCAGCCCCGAGCACCACGATGAGATGCTCTTCATCATCCAGCACCAGACCAGCGAGCTCTGGCTGAAGCTGGTGCTCCACGAACTCACCGAGGCGCGCCGCCTCATGAACGTCGACGACCTCGGCAAGGCGCTGAAATGCCTGGCCCGCGTCAAGCACATCCAGAAGGTCCTCACCGACCAGTGGTCCGTCCTGGCGACGCTGACCCCCCGCGAGTACTCCCAGTTCCGGGGCTCCCTGGGTTCGGCGTCGGGTTTCCAGTCTTGGCAGTACCGCGCCGTGGAATTCATCCTGGGAAACAAGCACCGCGGCATGCTCAAGGTCTTCGAATCCCACCCCGAGGCCCACACCATGCTCGGCCAGCTGCTCGAGGAACCGACCGTCTACGATGCGTTCCTGGCGGCCCTGGCACGGGCGGGCTACGCGATTCCCGATGAGATCCTGCACCGCGACTTCTCGAAGCCGTGGGTGCTGCAGGAGTCGCTCATCCCGGTCTTCAAGGAGATCTACGAGTCCGAGGACACCCGCTGGACGTTCTACCAGGCCTGCGAGGACCTGGTGGATCTCGAGGACAATTTCCAGTCCTGGCGGTTCCGGCATCTGCGCACCGTCCAGCGCACCATCGGCTTCAAGCGCGGCACCGGCGGGTCCTCCGGCGTCGACTTCCTCAAACGCGCCCTGGACCTGACCTTCTTCCCCGAGCTCTACGCCGTGCGCACCGAAATCGGCAACTAGCCCGAAAGGCCCCTTGCATGAACACCTCCCCCGCATCCCTGACCGCCGCAGACCTGGACGCCGCCGACCCGCTGGCGTCCCTGCGTGGCCGTTTCCTGGTTCCCGCCCCCGATCCGGCCCATCCACTCACCGCCTACCTGGACGGCAACTCGCTGGGCCGCCCGCTGGCCGCCACGGCGGAGCGCCTGGCCACGTTCGTGCGCACCGAATGGGGCGCCGGGCTGATCCGCAGCTGGGACGAGAAGTGGATGGACGAGCCCACGGTCCTCGGGGACCGATTGGGTGAGGTGGTCCTCGGCGCAGCCCCGGGCCAGGTCCTCGTCGGGGATTCGACGTCGGTCCTGCTCTACAAGGCCCTGCGTGCCGCCCTGGACCACCAGCAGGCCGCCGATCCTGCCCGGTGCGAGATCGTCATCGACGCCGGCAACTTCCCCACCGACCGCTTCATCGTCGAGGGCATCGCCGCCGAACGTGGTGCCACGCTGCGCTGGATCACCCCGGACCCGGATGCCGGGGTGACCAGTGAAGACCTGGAACCGGTCCTCTCGGCGAGCACCGCCGTCGTGCTGCTGAGCCACGTCGCGTACCGTTCGGGCTACCTGGCCGACGCCGCGGCCATCACCGGGCGCGTGAAGCAGGCCGGCGCGCTGATGGTCTGGGATCTGTGCCATTCCGTCGGCGCGGTGCCGCTGCAGCTCGATGACTGGGGCGTGGACCTGGCGGTGGGCTGCACCTACAAGTACCTCAATGGAGGTCCCGGTTCGCCGGCGTTGGCCTATGTGCGCTCGGAGCTGCAGTCGCGCCTGCGCCAGCCGATCTGGGGGTGGATGGGTGCTGCCGACCCGTTCGGGATGACCGAGGCGTACGAGCCGGCGGGAAACATCCGCAGGTTCATCACCGGGACACCGCCGATCCTGGCGATGCAGCCGCTCCAGGACATGGTCGGGCTCATCGCCGAGGCCGGGATGGACGCCGTGCGGGCCAAATCGGTGGCACTGACCGAGCATGCCATCCGGCTGGCCGACGAGCGCCTGGCTCCACTCGGTGCCCGGCTGGCGAGCCCGCGCGAAGCGGATGCGCGCGGTTCGCACATCACCGTGGACCATGACCGCTTCGCCGAGGTCACCGCGCGCCTGTGGGAGCTCGGTGTCATTCCCGATTTCCGGCCGCCCAACGGGCTGCGCATCGGCCTGTCACCACTGAGCACCAGCTTCGCCGAGCTCGAGGCCGGGATCGACGCGATCGCGACCGCCCTGGCCGAGATGGAATGAGCGCCGTCCTCGACGACATGGACTCCCGCCCCGGGAGCACCACGTCGTTGTTGCGCACCATCGTCGGGCTCTACCTGCGCGACGCCGGAGGCTGGATGTCCTCCGCCGACCTGGTCACCCTGATGGAGGCAGTCGGGGTGTCAGCCGCGCTGACCCGCACTGCCCTGACCCGCCTGCGCAAGAAGGCAGTGCTCGACGCCGAGGCACGCGCGGGGCGCGCCGGCTACGCCGTGGGAGCGCGCGCCCGCCACATGCTCGATCGCGGGGATCGCAGGATCCACCAGCCCCGCTCCATGGGGCCCGACGATGCCTGGTGCCTGGTCTCCTTCACCATCCCCGAATCCGAACGCGGGCTGCGGCACCAGCTGCGCCGGCGATTGCATTGGATCGGGTGTGGGACGGTGGGCCCGGGACTGTGGATCTGCCCCGACTACCTGCGCCCCGAGGCCGAGGAGATCCTCGAGGACCTGGGCCTGCGCGGCGCAGCGGTGCTCTTCGTGACCTCCACCCCCCTGGTGGAGGAGCCCTTGCGTACGGTGGTCGCCGCATGGTGGGATCTGGACGAATTGGCCGGGCTGCACCGTGGCTTCCTGGCCACCCAGGAAGGTGTGGCGCTCGAACCACCTGCGGAGGGGGCGACCGCTTTTTCCGCTTATGTCCGGTGCATCGACAGCTGGCGCATCATCCCCTACGTGGATCCGGGCCTCCCGGCGGACGCCCTGCCCGCGGACTGGCCCGGGGCAGCGAGCAGCGGGCGTTTCCTGGCACTGCGCGACGCCTACCGCCCGGCGGCCCGGGAATTCGTTGCCTCCGTCACCGGAGCCGTGGCTCACTCCTGAACGCGCGTTAACGCGTCATGCCCGCACGATGGAACGTGCGGGCATGACGCGTTGACGACGTAACAGCGGCAGTCCTCCTTTGGGGGGAAAGGTGGACTGCCGCTGCCGTCATGCGGGGGCTAGGCCCCCGCAGTTTGTGGTTCCGGAGCCGGACTCCGGAGCGACCTGCTTACTTGGTCGGGATGTCGAGGACCTGGCCCACGAAGATCATGTTCGCGTCCTGCACCTCGTCGTTGTTCAGCGAGTACAGGCTCTTCCAGTTGTCGAGGCCCTTCTTCTGCGCGATCTTGGCCAGCGTGTCGCCGGACTTGACCGTGTAGTCAGCGCCCGAGTCGGTCGCCTTGACGGTGGCCACGTGCTTGCCGGTCGACTTGACCGACTGCTGCGGGGCGGCCTTCTGGACCGGAGCGGCCTTCTGGACCGGAGCCTCGGCGCGGTGCTTCGGGGCTGCCTTGTAGGTCTTCTGCGGAGCCTCGTAGGACTTCTTTTGCGTGGTCTGCTTCGGGGCCTGCTGCACCGGAGCGGACTTCTTCTCCACCGTGTTGGAGGTGGAGGCGATCGAGCCGCTCTTGCCGGAGAGTCCCAGCTTTGCGGAGCAGGCCGGCCATGCGCCCCAGCCCTGGGCAGCCAGGACCTTCTCGGCGACGGCGATCTGCTGCGACTTGCTGGCGTTCGCTGCAGAACCGGCGCCACCGAAGGCGTTCCAGGTCTGCTGGCTGAACTGCAGGCCACCGTAGTAGCCGTTGCCCGTGTTGATGGACCAGTTGCCACTGGACTCGCAGTTGGCAATGGCGTCCCAGGTGGAAGTCGAGGCGGCGGAAGCGGGAGCTGCCCCCAGGCCTGCTGCTGCGCCGGCCAATGCCAGTGCGGCTACACCGCTGGACGCGCCGATGCGGGAAATCTTCGAAAACTTCTTGCTCTGCTGCTGGATCACATTTCTCCAGGGGCCACCCGTGCGCTCTGACCGTCCCCGGCCTTCACTGCGCGATCGTCCGGCGTCGATGTCGACTCCAAGTTTTGTGGGCAGCCAGGTGGACGACCCAACAGGTACCCGGCTGCACTGTCGTTTTGCACCACCCCGAACGGAGGGGTGTTATCAAAACGTGACTTGATAACGGTAACCGCACGCTGGGGGTCTACGTCAAACCACGGTGTCCCCCAACCGGGGCTTCCACAAAAAATTGACAGACATGAACTGCGGAATTCCGGGCGTGGATCGACGTCCAGGGGCATTTCTGTGAGTCTCGCCGCAGCCCCTCACAGGTTCCAAAAGGGAGCTCCGGCCCAGATAAAACGTCTCTAGCGGCCGTGATCTTCGAACTCCATCAGCACTTTGATGCCCGTTTCGTGACCTTCAGGCGCGGCCGAGGACGTGGCTCAGCGCCGAGCGCAGGTCAGCATGGCGGAACCCGTAGCCGAGCTCCTCGACCCGATGGGACGAGACCCGCTGGTCCGTCTGGACGAGCTCCTGGGCACCTTGCCGCCCCAACAGCAGTGCTGGCCCGGCGGCCGGAACGGTCACCAGCGCCGGACGGCCCAGCACGGCGGCCAGCGTTGCTGCGTAGTCCCCGCCGTCGACCGGGTGGGGGGCCACCGCATTGACCGGCCCGGCCACCCGCTCGTCCAGGGCGGCGTGGGCGAAGATCCCCACGATGTCGTCGATGCCGATCCAGCTCTGCATCCCGGCGCCTGCCAGGCGTCCGCCCATACCGGCCATGAACAGCGGCAGCATCCGCTGCAGTGCCCCTCCGGCGGGGCTCTGCACGATCCCCGTGCGGATGGTGGCCACCCTGACCCCGGCGCTTCTGGCAGGTTCGCAGGAGGCCTCCCAGGCTGCGCAGGTTCCGGAGAGGAAGTCGGTTCCCGCGGGGCAGTCCTCCCCCAGCTCCTCCGGTGTGCCCGGCCGCCGGGCATCCGGCGAGGCGCCGTAGTAGCCGATGGCGGACGCGCTGACCAGCGCGCGTTGGCGCCCGTCGGCGGCCAGACCGGCCAGTGTCCGCGCGAGCAGGGAGGTACCGGTGGTGCGCGAGGAGACGATGCGCTGCTTGTTCGCGGCGGTGAACCGTCCCCCGATCGGGTGGCCCGCCAGATGGATCACGACGTCGCATCCCGCCAACGCCTCGGCGTCGATCCGGCCGGCGTCGGGGTCCCAGGAGATCTCGTCGGGGGCCGACGTGGTCCGGCGGACCAGCCGGAGCACCTCATGGCCGCCACCGAGCAGCAGCGCGCGCAGCTGGGTGCCGATCAGGCCCCCTGACCCGCTGATGGCGATGCGCAGCGGCTCGGGTGTCCGATGGTTGGCGTGGAAGAGCAGGTCGCCGATGAGCTGGCGTTCACGGTAGCCGAACATCCGTTCCAGTTCCGTGGCAAACCGCGCTTCACTCCACTGGGACAGGCGGCCCAGCGGCCGCGACCCCGGGGCCGGCAGGGGCAGCGCGTAGGCGACCGAGTCGCGCATGATGGTGCCCTCGCCGTCGTCCTCGAAAAGGTGGTCATGGGACCAGGAGGCGAGCGGTCCGGAGTCCATGACGTCGGTGAAACCCCGCCCCGGCACGAGGCCGACATGACGGGCATGCCACGGGATCTCGGGGCGCGCCCAGTCCGGCAGGTGCAGCGCCCCCGCGGCGGACCCCCTCACCGAACCCAGCCCGAGGCCGAGGCTGCCGGGGGCACCAATGCCCAGTACCGCCGTCGAACCGATCTCGATGCCGCGGTCCGGTTCGCGCCGGACGCTGCCGGAAAACGGGGGGCTGAGCCGCACCAGGGCTCCGGGGCGGGTGAACCACCGGAACACCTCGTCACGCGGAAAGGGCAAGCTGGTGGTGAACTCGAAATGGGCCATGTGTACCTCCGGAACCGAGGCTACGCGAGGAGGCGGGCGCGCACCACGATCCGCGCGGCCGCGTCCCCGGTCGGATCAGAGCACCGAGCCGCCCAGGGAGCCCAGCGACCAGTAGGCGCTGCCCCCGATGACGACGGCGAAACCGATCAGCCAGATCACCGACGGGACTCCCGTGGCGCGGGCCAGGATGTAGGCATCGGAGCTGTCGAGCCGGCGGCGCCGGGTGTGGACCGCGGTGACCTTGAACCAGTCCTTCACCGCCCCGACGACCAACGCGATGCCGAGGGAGACCACGATGTAGGCGGCGGCCTCGCGGCTGGTGAACAACACGAGCAGTTGCGCCAGCACGGCGCAGCCGACGGCAATGAGGACGCCGATCAGGTTGCGGATGAACAGCAGCGCGACCAACAGCAGCAGCGCCCCGATCGACAGGGCCGCACCTGCCCACCCCGAGCAGGCAGCCCAGACCATGGCGGCCCCGGCCACCGCCGGTGCCGGATACCCCCAGAATCCCGACCAGGCAGCACCTGCCCGGCCGCGGCCCACGCTCACCGTTTCGCCCGAATGGTTCAGGTTCAACCGGATCCCGCGGACCATGCGCCCGGTCATCAGCGCTGCCAGCGCATGGCCCAGCTCGTGCACGAAGGTCACGTAGAGGCCGAACCAGCGCCAGGTCGCCCACGGCACTGACAGGGCGATGGCCGCGGCGACGATGAGCACCAGGGTCAGCGCCTCGGCTTTCAGCGCCGGGCCATGGCTGAAACCGACCAGCAGCGCCTGCCACCAGGAATCGACGGAAATCTGCTTAAACATGGCTTCGAGGGTAGGGCACGGGCCTGTGAATGATGTGCAGCTGGCGAATTGTCACACGATCGTCATGTTCCTGGACGCCCGCGCGGTCCGCGGCTCCCTACGCTGGATATGTCGCATCTTCATCCAGGAGTATCACCGTGCCCGTTTCAGTACCCGCCGCCGCCCGCCCGTCCTTCATCGACCGCCTCCGTGCGCATCCCCGCCGGACCGCGGCCACCGGGCTCCTGGTGCTGGCCGTCGCCGCCGGGGCCACCTACGTCGGCGTGCAGAACCAGCAGGCGCCCCTGACCTCCGACGGGTTCCCGATGGCCCAGCCGATGACCATTGCCGCCGGCGCGCACCCGCTGCGTTTCGAGGTGGTCGGAGACTCCATCACCGCGGACCACGCCTACCCCGAGCAGGTGGGGCGACGGATCGTCGGCGAACGCTCCTGGGCGGCCTTCGCCCAACAACCGGGAACCGCCTTCGTCGGCGGCTGGGCACGCGGCGGGGCAACCACTGCGCAGATGCTCGCGGGGTTCACCCCGGTGCCGGCGGATGTGCTGGTGATGATTGCCGGAACCAACGACATCAAGGCCGGCGTCCCGTTCGAGCAGATCGGGGAAAACATGCGTTCCATCGTCGCCGCGGCCGACGTCCCCCGGGTCATCATCTCCTCGGTCCCGCCGCGCAACGAATTCAGCGAGCGGACCATCGAGTACAACGCCTGGCTGCACGACTTCGTCGCCGAGCAGGGCTGGGGCTGGATCGACGGGGCCCGCGGGCTGCGCGCCGATGACCAGCCGGGCCGCTATGCCGAGGGGCTCACCTACGACGGCACCCACCCGTCCCGGGAGGGTGCCGAGATTCTCGGTGCGGCGGTGCTCGCCGCCCTGGGCACGCAGCCGACCGCCCAGGATGCAGCGGTCACCACCCTGCCGTAGCTGCTACTGCATGGATTCGAGTTCGCGGCCCTTGGTCTCCTGGACGAACCGGAAGACGAAGAAGAAGGACAGCAGGGCGAAGAGGGCGTAGAGCCCGTAGGCCAGCACCAGGCTGATCTCCGAGAGCGTGGGGAACGTCGTGGTGATCAGGAAGTTCGCCAGCCACTGGGCTGCGGCGGCCACCGACAGGGCGACGGCGCGCATCTTGTTGGAGAACATCTCCCCCAGCAGGACCCAGACCACTGGGCCCCAGGTGGCGCCGAAGGCCACGACGAACAGGTTTGCCGCAATGAGGGCGATGACGCCCCACGGCTGCGGCAGCGACACCTGGTCGCCGGTGCCGTTGGCCTGGCTGAAGGCGATGGCCATGACACCCAGGGCGATGGTCATGCCGGCCGAGCCCCAGAGCAGCAGCGGCTTGCGTCCCACCTTGTCGACCAGGGCGATCGCGATGATGGTCACCAGGATGTTGGTGACCGAGGTGATCACGGTGATGGTGAAGGAGTCTGCCTCGGTGAAGCCCACGGAGAGCCACAGGCTGGTCGAGTAGTAGAAGATGACGTTGATGCCGACGAACTGTTGGAAGACCGAGAGCAGGATGCCGACCCAGACGATGGGCAGCAGCCAGCCCTTGCCCCCGACGAGGTTGCGCAGCCCCTGGTTCTTCTCCGTGCTGATGGTCGACTTGATCGAGGCGATCTTCTCGTCCACGTCCTCACGACTCTTCAACCCCACGACCTCGTGCAGGACCTTGGCCGCCTTGGCCAGCTGGCCGCGGGCGACGAGGTAGCGCGGGGATTCGGGGATCTGCCAGGCCAGCACCCCGTAGATGACCGCCGGGACGACGCCGGTGAGGAACATCCAGCGCCACGCCGACAGCCCCAACCATGCCTCCGCGGTGGCACCGCCGGAAGAGGTGGCGATGAAGGCGTCGGACAGCAGGGCGACGAAGATGCCGAGCACGATGGCCATCTGTTGCAGGGAGGCCAACCGGCCGCGGCTGTGGGCGGGGGCGACCTCGGCGATGTAGGCCGGCGCCAGGACCGAGGCCATGCCGACACCGAGACCGCCGATGAAACGCCAGATGATCAGGTCCACTGCGCTGAAGGCGAAGCCGGATCCGACAGCGGAGATGGTGAACAAGGCGGCGGCGACCAGCATGGCGCGGACGCGGCCTTGTTTGTCGGCGAAGGGTCCGGCGAACCAGGCGCCGACCATGGCACCGAGCAGTGCGCAGGAAACGGTGAAGCCCAGGATCACCCCGCTGAGGCCGAACTGGTCGGCGATCGCATCGACCGCGCCGTTGATGACGGCGGAGTCGAATCCGAAGAGGAACCCTCCCAAGGCGGCGACGATGGAAACCATCACCACTTTGGTGGGTGTCGAGTCATGTTCGATGGTGGCGCTCATGCCCGCCATCGTACGCCCGGCAGCCCCTCGAAAGGTAGCTGCGGAGTAGGCTGACTAGCACCAATACATCAGGAGAACCATGAGCTCGATTTCCACCGCAGCATTGACCACCGCCGGCCTCCTCGGCGGTTTCCAGACCGCCCGTTCCACCGGAAACCGCCCGCTGGGTGGCGCCGTGTTGGCCGCCGCCGGTGCGGCGGCTTTTGCCTCCTGCCAGCGTGATGCCGGTGCCGGACGCGCCGCCGCCGTGACGGCTACCTACCTGGTCGGCTTTGGTGCCTCGCACCCGCTGGCGAAGAAGATCGGGGCCTGGCCCGCCGTCAACACGGTGACCGCCGCGACCGCACTGACCGCGCTCGTGCTCGGCCGGCCCCGGCGGTAACGCGCACTCCCCCGGGCACCGGATCGTCCTCGTGGACGGTCCGGTGCTTTTTTGTGCCCGCGCCCCGGAACCGGCCGGGGCGGTGACGTCAGCCGAACCAACGCATCGCAAGTTTCCTGAATGTTAATCAGACTACTTGCCAGAATCGCAAGCCGTCCCTACAGTGGACGGCATGCCGACTCCAACCACTCCGTCCGGCCAATTACCGGACAGGGCCCGAGACGCCATCCGCGGATCCGGGCTTCCCCAGCGCCGCGTCGCTGAGTTGATCGACCTGGACGAGTCGAAGCTATCGAAGTCACTGAAGGGGACCCGGCGCTTCAACGCCGAGGAGATCACCCAATTGGCAACGGTCACCGGGGTGACGGCCAACTGGCTCCTCTCCGGGTCCGATGCCACGACCGGGGCGACCACGCCGGCCTCGGCACGGATGCTGCCTACCGTCCATCCCGAGGATCGCGAGATGGCACTCAAGCGGCGCACGATCATCGAGAAGTCGTGGTGGCTTTTCGCCGAACAGGGCTACGAATCGGTCCGCATCGCCGACATCGCCCGCGAATGCGGCATGAGTCCCGCAGCTGTCCACTACTACTTCCCGGCCAAACGGGAGATCTTCGCCGAGACACTGCGCTATTCGGTCAAATTGGCCTTCGACCGGCAGGTGGCCGAACTCCACACCGTGACCGACCCCGTGCTGCGCCTCAAACGCCTCATCCAGCTCCAGCTTCCTGCCGGAGCCGCCGGACGAGCCGAGTGGTCCATCTGGCTACAGACCTGGGCCCAAGTGGCCGTCCACCCCGAGGGGCGCGACAACCACACCCACGGCTACGGACGCTGGCGCCAAACGGTCGCCGCGATCATCGCCGAGGGCCAGGACAGTGGGGGCATCCGCTCCGGGGACCCGGAGTCGTTGGCCCTGGACGTGACGACCATGATGGACGGCCTGGGCATCAAGGTCCTCACCGGCATGCTGACTGTCGATCAGATGTATCGCCAAATCGACAGTTTCATCGACCGCACACTTGCCACCCCCGAAGGAGTCAAACCATGAACCGTAAGGTCATCGTCACCTGCGCACTGACCGGCGCCGGAGACACCACCTCCAAGAGCGAACACGTTCCCGTGACACCCGATGAGATCGCCGCCGACGCGATCGCCGCCGCCCGGGCGGGAGCCTCGGTCGTGCACATCCACGTGCGCGACCCCGAGACCAGGCAAGGGTCACGCGACACCGGGCTCTACCGCGAAGTCGTGCGCCAGATCGCCGCCTCAGATGTCGATCCTGTCATCAACCTGACCGCCGGCATGGGTGGGGACCTCGTGGTCGACCCGGGCGAACCGACCGTCCAGCTCCCCGGCACCGACCTCGTCTCCGGACTCGATCGCCTGGCCCACGTCGAGGAGCTGCGTCCGGAAATCTGCACCATCGACTGCGGCTCGCTGAACTTCGGCGAGGGCAGCCAGCTCTACGTCTCCACCCCCGACATGCTCCGTGAAGGCGCGGCGCGCATCAAGGAGCTCGGGGTGAAGCCCGAAATGGAGATCTTCGATACCGGCAACCTCTGGTTCGCCAACGTCATGGTCCAGGAGGGGCTCATCGCCCCTCCGCCGCTCTACCAGCTGTGCATGGGCATCCCCTACGGCGCACCCGTGGACCCGGCCCTGCTCCAGGCCATGGTCAACCTTCTGCCCGAGGGAGCCCAGTGGACATCCTTCGCGATCGGCCGCAACCAGCTGCCCTGGGTCGCCCAGTCCGTCCTGCTCGGCGGCCACGTCCGCGTGGGCTTGGAAGACAACCTCTACCTGTCCCAGGGCGTGAAGGCCACCAACGCCCAGCTCACCGAGCGCGCCATCTCCATCGTCAACGACCTCGGTTCCTCGGTCGCCACCCCCGATGAGGCCCGTGAGATCCTCCAAATCGAGAAGAGGGCCTGATCCATGAGCACCTACCCCAACATGCACGACGTCGACACGGTGGCCTGCGTGGGCATCGGCACCATCGGCGGCGGCTGGGCCGCCTACTTCCTGGCCCGCGGTTACCGCGTCCAGGCCTGGGACCCCTCCCCCGACGCCGCCGACAAACTCGAGGCCCTGATCGACGCCGCCTGGCCGGCATTGACCCAACTGGGCCTGGCGCCGAATGCCTCCAAGGACAACTGGAGCGTGCACGCCGAACTGGCCGATGCGGTGGCCGGCGTCGGCTTCATCCAGGAGAGCGCACCCGAGGACCTCGATCTCAAGTCCAACCTGCTGGCGCAACTCGACGCCGCAGCGGCACCCGGAGTGGTCATCGGCTCGTCCACGTCCGGCTATGGCATGTCCGAAATGAACCAGCGCGCGGCCAGTCCCGCCCGCCTGGTGGTCGGCCATCCGTTCAACCCGCCCTATCTAATCCCCCTCGTCGAGGTCGCCGGCGGGAAGGGCACCGACCCTGCCGCCGTGGCCTGGGCTTCGGAGTGGTACGACTTCATCGGTAAATCCGTGATCACCATGGACCGGGAGGTCCCGGGCTTCATCGCCAACCGGCTGCAAGAAGCCCTCTGGCGCGAGGCCCTGCACATGATCGACAACGGTGAGGCAACGGTGGAGCAGATCGATCTCGCCATCACCGACGGCCCTGGTCTGCGCTGGCCCATCCAGGGCCCCATGCTCACCTTCCACCTTGCCGGAGGCCCCGGCGGGATGGCGCACATGCTGGACCACTTCGGTCCCTCGCTGAAGTCCCCGTGGACCCGCCTGGAGGCACCGGAGCTGACGGAACGGCTGCGTGCCGATGTCATCGCCGGCTGCGATGAGGAAGCCGGCGAGCGCGGCTTCGCCGACCTGGTCGCCGAACGCGATGCCGCCATCATCGCCATCCGCAACGTCATCGGGGATCTGAAGGCGGATCCGAAGGCGGCGGTCTAGGTGGCCTGGGAACCCTTCAGGACCCCGGTGCTGCCCGAGTGGATCGACTACAACGGCCACCTGTCCGAGGCCTACTATGTGCTGGTCTTCGGCTTCGCCACCGATGCGGCCATGGACTCCCTGGGCATGGGCCCGGAGTACCGGGCGGCCACCTCCAATTCGCTCTACACGGTTGAGGCCCATGTCCGCTATCTCGCGGAAACCGGCCTAGGCGCCGAGCTGGTGGTCACGACCCTGGTGGCTGGAACCGGTATGAAGAAGCTCCACCTGTGCCACGAGATGCACGTCGATGGCCAGTTGATTGCCACCGAGGAACTCCTCGGCCTGCACGTCAACCAGGAGACCGGAAGAACGTGTGGGTTCGACGAGGACCTGATGGCCAACATCGCGGCGCGACGCCAGGAACCCCCGGAGTGGAGCGGCCGATCCGTCACCAGCTAACCGTCCGCTGACTCCAGGAGCCCCTGTGCATTCCATCCCACCCTTCCAACCCGAGCCGGTCCGATCCGGTTCCCCGGCAATCCATGCAGTCATGGAACGCGCCGGCAACCAGGTCAGCCGGCGCGTACTCCTCGGGTCCGGCATGGCAGTGGGCCTCGGCGCCGTCCTGAGCGCCTGTGGTCAGCCACCCGACGTCGTTGCCGCACCCACTGGTCCGCCGCAGGCCGGCGGGTCGCTGCGGGTGGGGCTATCCGGCGGTGGGGCATCCGATACGCTCGACGCCCACGTCCCGGTGAACACCACCGACATCGCCCGCGTGGTGAATCTCTACGAATCGTTGATGTACCGCGACGAGAACTACGACCTGCAGCCCCTGCTGGCCCTCAGCGCCACCCCGGACAACCAGGCAAAGGTCTGGACGGTTGCCTTGCGCCAGGGCGTCAGCTTCCATGACGGGCGCCCCTTGACGGCAGAAGACGTCGTCGCCACGTTCAAGCGCATCACCAATCCCCAGGACCCCAAGTCCGGTGCATCGGCGTTGTCCGTCCTGGACGAAGTGGTCGCCACTGCACCGGACACCGTCGAATTCCGCTTGAACACCCCGACCGCCACCTTCGACGACTCGCTGGGCCAATATTCCCTGGGCATCGTTCCG
Source organism: Arthrobacter rhombi (assembly GCF_039526245.1). Classification (NCBI taxonomy): domain Bacteria; kingdom Bacillati; phylum Actinomycetota; class Actinomycetes; order Micrococcales; family Micrococcaceae; genus Arthrobacter; species Arthrobacter rhombi. The sequence goes on along the minus strand of NZ_BAAAIV010000011.1, from coordinate 161,826 downwards.
GCGGACTACGACCCCGCCCACCCCGTGGGAACCGGCCCGTTCAAGACCAAGAGCTTCTCCCCCGGCCGCCAGTCGGTGTTTGTGCGCAACGACGACTACTGGCGGGATCATGAGCCGTACCTCGACGAACTGGTCATCCTGAACTTCGACGATGACGACGCCCTCGTCAATGCACTGCTCTCCACCCAGGTCGACGCCGTCGGGCAGATCCCGCTGGCCCTGACCGAGGTGATCGGATCGGACCCGCGCATCGGCATCCTGAACTCGGAAACCGGGATGTGGCTGCCCTTCACCATGCGCGTAGACCGCAAGCCCTTTGACGACGTACGCGTCCGCCAGGCCTTCCGCCTGGTGGTGGACCGCCGGCAGATGATCGAGCAAGTGCTCAGCGGCCAGGGCAAGATCGGCAACGACGTCTTCGCGCCCTTCGACCCGGGAACAACGGGCCTGGCCCAGCGCACCCAGGACATCGCCCGGGCCAAGAGCCTGCTCGCCGAGGCCGGCTATCCGCGGGGCGTCGACGTGGAACTGGTCACCGCCCCCATTCAATCCGGGGCAGTGGAAGCCGCCCAGGTCTTCGCCCAGCAAGCTGCCGAGGCGGGCATACGAGTGGCGATCCGACGCGTGGATGCCACCACGTTCTTCGGCGACGATTACCTCAAGTGGGACTTTGCGCAGGATTTCTACTACACCCGGAACTTCCTGCCCCAGGTGGACAACTGCCTGCTGAAGGATTCCCCGTACAACGAGACCCATTGGAACGACCCCCGTTTCGTGAAGCTGGTGGAACAGGCAAAGTCCACCCTGGACGAGGGACACCGCAACAAGATCATCTCCGAGGCCCAACGGCTCCTCTGGGAAGAAGGCGGATACATCATCTGGGGCCATCCGAACCAGGCAGACGCATACCAGCAGTACGTCGCCGGGCTCGTCCCCAACAAGACAGGGCTGGCACTGTCCGGCTACGAATTCCGCCGTGTATGGCTGGGAGGCACCAAATGATCATGAAACTCGTGTCCCGGCGCCTGCTGGTCAGCGTGCTGATCCTGCTGGTCGTCTCGATCCTGGTCTTCGTGGCCACTCTGTTGCTGCCCGGTGATCCAGCGCAGGCCATGCTCGGTCAACAGGCCACCCCCGAACGGCTGGCGGCCCTGCGCGAGCAGATGAACCTCAACGACCCCGTGGTCATGCGCTACCTGTCGTGGCTCGGCGGACTGTTCACCGGAGATTTCGGCTACTCCGCCGCCACCTCGGGGCCCGTCTCCGAGCTGCTCGGTGAGCGGATCACCGCCTCGCTCGTACTCATGGGCGTCGCCGCGGTCATCAGCATCCCGGTGGGCATCGTCGTGGGCACCTACAGCGCCCTGCGCCGCGGCAGGGTTGGCGACCATGTCGCAACTGTCACCAGCCTGGTCCTGGCAGCACTGCCGGAGTTCGTGGTCGGCATCCTGATGATCACGCTCTTCTCCACCACAGTGTTCAAGATCCTGCCCTCGGTCACGATGGCCCCACCGGGGGAGAACGTGTGGAACTATCCCCTGCAGCTGGTCCTGCCTGCCCTGACCCTGGTCCTGGTCGTCACCCCCTACATCGTGCGGATGATGCGCGCCACCATGATCGAGGTCCTGGACTCCGGGTTTGTGGAGATGGCCCGGCTCAAGGGCGTCCCCGAACGCCAGGTCATCCTTCGCCATGCGGTCCCCCACGCCCTGGCACCGGTGGCACAGGTGATCGCGATCCAGCTGGCCTGGATGGCAGGTGGCGTGGTCGTCATCGAATTCCTGTTTCGTTACCCAGGCATCGGCCAGGCCCTGGTCGATGCCGTGGCCAACCGCGACGTCCAGGTGGTCCAGGCGATCTCGATGTTGATTGCCGCAGCCTACATCGTGGTCAACCTCCTGGCCGATCTGGTCGCCATCGCCACCAACCCGAAGCTCAGGACGGAGTCCGCCCGATGAGTTCCCCCACCACACCCGCCGACGTGTCCACCTCGCCCATTGCCGACGAAATCCCTACCGCGCCCGGTCTGTTGCGACGCATGATGCGCCAACGACAAGCCAAGATCGGCGCCGTGCTGACCGGCCTGGTGCTGCTCGTCGCCCTGGCCGGCCCCTTGCTGCTTCCGTGGGTGACCGGTTACTCGTCCACTGCATTCGCGGGGCGCCCATTCCAGCCCGACGGGGTGTTCGGCACCGACAACCTGGGCCGCGACATCCTCAGTCGGTTCCTCGATGGGGGCCTGCGCCTCCTCGCCTACGCCGCACTGGCGACCGTTCTGGGCATGGTCCTTGGCGCCGTGATCGGGATGACCGCAGCGTATTCGCGCCCGTCGCTGGACACCTTCATCATGCGGTCCAACGATGTGCTTCTGGCGCTGCCGCAATTGGTCTTCGCGCTCTTGGCCATTACCGTCCTGGGGCCTGAAGGCTGGGTGCTGGTGACTGTCATCGGCGTCACCCATGCCCCCCGCGTTGCCCGGGTGACCCGATCGGCCACGGCGTCAGTGATCACCGAGGACTATGTCCGGGCCTCCGAGATGTATGCGGTACCCAAATGGAGGATCCTGCTCCAGGACGTCCTGCCCAACATCACGGGCCCGCTCATGGTCGAGCTCGGCCTGCGCATGACCTACTCGATCGGCTTCATCGCAGCCCTGTCCTTCCTAGGGCTGGGCATGCAACCGCCGACCGCCGACTGGGGCCTGATGATCAATGAAAACCGCATCGCGCTCATGGTCCAGCCCTGGGGCGTCATCCTGCCGGTGCTGGCCATTGCCGTGCTGACCGTGGGGACGAACCTGCTCACCGATGCGCTGGCCAAGGCCTCCGCCAACCTGAACGCGGGAAAGTAGACATGGACACCACCGTGAACGACTCATCGACGAACACCTCCCAGCTCAGTGCGCCGGCCCTGAGCGCGCAGGACATCCGGGTGGCCACCCTGGCCGGCCAGGAGATCCTGCACGGAATCAACTTCGACCTGCACCCGGGCAAGATCCTGGCTCTGGTCGGGGAATCCGGGTCGGGCAAGACCACTGCGGGCCTGGCCTGCATGGGCCATTTCCGCCAGGGACTGAAGCTGACTGGCGGCGCCGTGGTCCTCGGTTCCGAAGATGAGGCCGGCAACCTGCTAGACCTCGCGCCGGCCCAGGTGCGACTGCTGCGCGGCGGAACCATCTCCTACGTCCCCCAGGATCCCGCACTGTCGCTGAACCCCGCCATGCGGATCGGTGACCAGATCGCGGAAACCCTCCAGGTCCATGGCTTCGGCTCCTCGACCACCGAACGTTCCGAACGCGTCGCGGAGGTGCTCGCCGAAGTAGGCCTGGCCAACGACCAGACCTACCAACGCCGCTACCCCCACCAGCTATCCGGCGGACAGCAGCAACGTGTGGGCATTGCCATGGCCTTCGCCTGCCGTCCCTCCGTCATGGTGCTGGACGAACCCACCACCGGACTCGATGTGACCACCCAGGCCCTGGTGCTGCAGACCATCGACGAGATGGCCGAACGCCACCAGGTCGCGGGTCTCTACATCACCCACGATCTGGCCGTCGTGGCCACGGTCGCCGATGAGGTCCTGGTCATGCTCTCCGGGGAGGTTGTCGAACTCGGCACCACCGAGGAGGTGCTCTTCCATCCGCAACACCGTTACACCCGCAAGCTGCTCAACGCCGTGCCGGATCTGGACGGAAAACGGAGGGTGGGCGAGGTGGAGGCCATCACCGGCGAACAGCCGCTGGTCTTCCCCGGCCCGCATGCCCCCGGGGAGAACCGGATCAATCCCCTGGCCGAGCCCGGGCAGGCACAGGCGGCACCGGCGTCGTCCGCTGCCCTCCTCACGGTGGCGGGCCTGGAACTCGCCTACGGCCCGGCGCAGATCCTCGACGGGATCGACTTCAGCCTCGGCGTCGGCGAATCGATGATGCTGCTGGGCGAATCGGGGTCGGGAAAGACGACCCTCTCGCGGTGCGTCGCCGGCCTGAACGACGACTACCGCGGCACTGTCAGCTTCCGCGGGGTCGACCTCGCACCGGGCACCCGCCATCGGACGGCTGCACAGCGCCAGGGCATCCAATACGTCTTCCAGAGCCCGTTCTCCTCGCTGAATCCGCGCCGCAGCATCCTGGAATCGGTGGAGGTCCCGCTGCAGATGGCGGGCGTCGCCGACAAGCGCAAACGCCGGTTCCTGGTCTTGGAGGCCCTGGACCAGGTGAAGCTGGGCGCCTCATATCTGGATCGGCGTCCCGGGGAGCTCAGCGGCGGTGAACGCCAGCGCGCAGCGATCGCCCGGGCGCTGGTCAATGCGCCCTCGGTGCTGGTCTGCGACGAGGTCACCTCCGCCCTGGACGTCTCAGTGCAGGCCTCCATTCTGGACCTGCTGCGCACCCTGCAGCTGGAAACCGGGATGGCCATGCTTTTCGTGACGCACAACATCGCCCTGGCCCGGCACATCTCGCAGTCCCTGGCGGTCCTCCAGAAGGGGAAGATCGTCGACATCGGAGCAACTGACGAGGTCCTCACCCATCCCCGCCACGATTACACCCGGCAGCTGCTGGACCACGTCCCCACGTTCTAAGGAGCGACACCCATGTCCCTGACCTCCACCGTTGAGGCCCATAACGACGCCGGCATTCCCGCGGCGGATTTCGCCCGGCTGCGGGAGGTGTTCGCGGGCCACCTGGCAGCGTCCACCGGCGGCATGTCGTTCTGCGTCTACCGCGAGGGCTCGCCGCTGCTGCGGCTGCACGGCGGGACGACGGTGCGGCCGGGAAGCGAACCCGGCCCCGGCCTGGACGGGCCACGACCGTGGACGGGCCGGACCCGCGCGGTGTTGTTCTCCGGGACCAAGGGACTGGTCGCCACCCTCGCGGCCATCCTGGCCGGGCGGGGCGAGCTGGACGTGCGGGCCCCCGTGGCCAGCTATTGGCCGGAATTCGCCGCCTCGGGCAAGGAACTGGTCCCCGTCTCCGCCCTGCTGGACCACACCGTGGGGCTCGTCTACGTCGACCCGGAGCCCGAAGGCGGGGGCGCCTTCTACGACAACCGGCTCAACGCCTCGATCCTGGCCGCCCAGCGTCCGCTCTGGGAGGCGGGGAGCAAGGTCGCCTACCATGCCCACACCTATGGCTACCTGATGGCCGAGTTGCTGCTGCGTGCGAGCGGCAAGGACGTGGGCACGCTGCTGCGCGAAGAGCTCTCCGAGCCGCTGGGACTGGACATCCACCTCGGCCTGCCGGCGCAGCACGACGGCGACGTCGCCACCATCTTCCGGGCCGGCGACTACGCGATCAGCACGTTCCTGACCGATCCCGAACGCCGCCGCATCGTCGAGCGCATGTACGGGAACACCCTGACCGGGGCCGGGGATACCTTCAATTCCATCGAGATGCGCCGGGCACAGGTGGCCTCGGGGGGCGCCATTGCCACGGCGGAATCGATGGCCGCGCTGTACTCCCACCTGGTGGCGCCCGGCCAACAGCTCGTCTCCCCCGCCGCCTTGGAGGATGCGAGGACCACCTGGTCCGAGGGCGTCGACGCGGTCAATGACCGTCCACTGCGGTTCGGGCTGGGCTATGAGTTGGCCGACCCGATCGGGACCTACGGCCCGGTGGCACCTGCCTTCGGGCATTCGGGCGCCGGTGGCGGACTGCACGGGGCGTGGCCGGGCAAGAACCTGGGCTTCTCGTTCCTGACCAACGAGATGCTCGCCGAGGACAAGGACCGGCGGGTCAAGGACCTGCTCCAGGTCCTGGCGCGGATCCTCTGACCCCGGCCGGCGCCGCTAGCTCGCGGCCGGACGGCGCCCGGCCCGGGCGCGCGGCACGATCATAGGGGTCCCGGTCTCCGGATCCTCGATCACCCGGCACTCGAGCCCGAAGACCTCACGGACCAGGTCGGCGGTGACGATCTCCGCCGGCGGCCCCTGGGCCACGATGCGGCCCTCCTTCATGGCGATCAGATGGGTGGCGTAGCGGGCCGCATGGTTGAGGTCGTGCAGCACCGCAATCAGCGTGTTGCCTGCCTCGTGGAGGTCGGCGAAGAGATCCAGCAAGTCGATCTGGTGGGCGATGTCCAGGAACGTGGTCGGTTCGTCCAGGAGCAGGATCGGGGTTTCCTGGGCCAACGCCATGGCGGCCCAGACCCGTTGGCGTTGACCGCCGGAGAGCTCGTCGACGTGGCGATCGCGGAGGTCGGCGATGTTGGTCGATGCCATCGCCGATTCCACGGCTGCCTCATCCGCAGCGCTCCATTGCCGGATCAGGCCCTGGTGCGGATACCTGCCGCGGGCGACCAGGTCCACCACGGTGATCCCTTCCGGGGCGATCGAGCTTTGCGGCAGCAACCCCACGATCCGTGCCGCTTCCTTGGCCTTGTAGGAGGAGATCGCCTGGCCGTCGAGCAGCACCTGGCCGGCGGTGGGACGCAACAGCCGCGAGAGTGCCCGCAGCAGGGTCGATTTGCCGCAGGCGTTCGGCCCGACGATCACGGTGAATGAGCCGTCGGGGATCTCGACGCTCAACCCCTCGGAGATGACCCGGCGGTCATACGCCAACGTGAGCGACTCGGTGCGCAATCGCTGGGGCGCCGCGGTGACGTCGGTGGCGGGTGGGGTTCCTGGAGTGGTGCGGCTCATAGGTGCTTCCGTGCTTCGTGGACGAGGAGGGCGACGAGGTAGACCCCGCCGAGGACGACCGTGACGACGCCCACCGGCACCGCCCCGGGGATCAGGTGCTGGGCGACCTGATCGGCAGCCAGCAGCAGCAGGGCGCCGGTCAGCGCCGCGGCACCGAGCGGGATCCCCGCACCGCGGACCAGCCGTCGGGCGATCTGCGGTGCAGCCAAGGCGACGAACGCGATGGGACCGGTGATCGCGGTGACCAGGGCAATGAGCCCGACACCGACCACCAGGATCGCCAGCCGTGCCGATTCGGCGGCCACCCCGTGGGCGCGGGCCGCGTCATCGCCGAGCTCGAGTTGGCGCAGCGGGCGGACGACGGCGAAGGTGGCCAGCCCGAGCACCGCCAGCGGGACCAGGGCGAAGGCGGCTTCGCTCCAGCCCACCAGCGACAGGGAGCCGGCACCCCAGATCGACGCGGCCATGGCCACCTCGGTCTGGGCGCGCAACAGCAGGAAGGTGTTCACGCCGTTGAGCAGTGCGGTCACCGCAATCCCGACGATGATCAGGCGGAACCCCTGCGCCCCGCCGCGCCAGGCCAACAGGTAGACCACCAGGGCAGTGGCCAGGCCGCCGAGAAGCGCGCCCGCGGTTTCGGCCACGAGGTTGCTGCCGATCACCGTGATGGAGATGATCGCCCCGGTATAGGCGCCGGTGGAGAACCCGATGATGTCCGGGGAACCCAGCGGGTTGCGGGTCAGGGTCTGGAACAGGGCCCCGGAGACGCCCAGCGCCGCCCCGAACGCGATGGCCGCGACCACACGCGGCAGCCGCCATTCCAGCACGACCTTGCTGGCAAAGCCTTGGTCGCTGGCCATCGCCGTGACGACCTGGCCGATGTTCAACGGGTAGTCGCCCAGCCCCAGGGCGACCAGGGCCAGCACCAGCACGACGACGGCCAGGACCGCGCCGACCAGCAGGGGGCGGCGCGGGATCCGCGCGAACCCACCGGAAACCGGAAGGTCCCGGCTCCGGCTCCCGGTGGCAGCGGAAGTCTCGTTCGGCGTCGTCCTCATAGCTGGCTCACCCTCGCCCGGCGGACCAGCAGGATGAGCACCGGAGCCCCGATCACCGCGGTGACGATCCCGACCTGGAGTTCACCGGGGCGCATGACCACCCGGCCCAGGACGTCGGCGGCCAGCAGCAGGACCGGTGCCAGCAACACGCTGTAGGCGATGATCCACCGCTGGTCCGGGCCCACGACCCACCGGGCCACGTGCGGGATCATCAGCCCGACGAACACGATGGGGCCGGCCATCGCCGTCGCGGCCCCGGCCAGCAGCGTGACCGCTAGCAGGGCCAGCACGCGGGTGCGCATCACCCGGGCCCCGAGCGAACGGGCCAGGTCATCGCCGAGCGCGACGGCGTTGAGCGAACGTCCCAGTGCCAGCGCCAACAGCAGCCCGACCACCAGGAAGGGCCCCGCCGTCGTGATCGGGTCCCAGCCACGGTCGGCCAGCGACCCGGCTTCCCAGGCGCGCATGGCGTTGTAGCCGCGCGGGTTGGCCAACACCAGCGCCGAGGTGAAGCCGGCCAGGACGGCGCCGATGGCGACGCCGGCCAGCGTGATCCGTGCCGGGCTGACCGAGCCGCGGACCCCGGAACCGATGAGGTAGACGAGGACGGTGGTGGCCAGGGCGCCGGCGAACGCGAACCAGATGTAGCCGGCCGGGGTGGCGATGCCCAGGACCCCGACACCGAGGGCGACGGCGAACGCCGCACCGGAGTTGACCCCCAGGATGCCGGGGTCGGCCAACGGGTTGCGGGTGACTGCCTGGATGAGCGCGCCGGCAACGCCGAGCCCGGCACCGACGAGGACGCCCAACACGGTCCGCGGCGCGCGCAGGGTCAACACCACGGAGGCGTCGTCCCCGGTTCCTGAACCGGTGACCGCCGCCCACACGGTGTCCAGCGGAATGTGCCGGGTGCCGATGGCCAGCGAGAGCACGACGACGATTCCCAGGCACGCCAGCGCCAGCACGAAGCCCACGATCCTGCGGGAGGGAGCCACCCGGGGTAGGGCCGCGGCCGGCACGGAAGCCATCGCCTCGGGGCGCCGGGGACCGTCCGGCCCGCTGGCTGCGGGGATAGAAGATTCGACAGTCACCTAATGAGTTTAGGCTATCCTTGCCTCAAGTCGTGCTGCCGCTTCCGGCCGCCGCGCTACCCACCCCCACCCGTTCGTCCGGCCTGGCTGCCGGATGCAGAAAGGCCCGACCCATGAGGTTGTTCCGCACGTCCATCGCCCTCCTGGCGGCCGCCGTCCTGACCCTGACCGGTTGCTCCATCGACCAGCCCGGTTCCGGCGAATCCGGCTCCGCTTCCGGTGCCGCAGCCACCGGCACGTTCCCGCAAACCGTTCCGACGGCCTTCGGCGACGTGAAGATCGACCAGGCCCCGCAGCGTGTGGTCGCCCTGGGCTGGGGTGACGCCGAAACCGCCTTGGCACTGGATGTGCAGCCCGTGGGCGCCTCGGATTGGCTCGGCTTCGGCGGCGAAGGCGTGGGCCCCTGGGCGAAGGGCCGCTACGACACCGCGCCGAAGCTCATCAACACCCTGGAACCCTCCTATGAGGCGATCGCCGCCCTGAAGCCCGACCTGATCCTGGACGTCCGCGGCAGCGGGGACAAGGAACGCCACGACCGGCTGGCGGACATCGCCACGACGGTCTCCATTCCGCAGGGCGGGGAGAACTACCTGACCAGCATGGAGGACCAGGTGCACATGGTCTCCACGGCGCTCGGGGTCCCCGACAAGGGCGACGCCTTGCTGCAGGACGTCGACGACGCCTACGCGAAGGTGGCCGCGGCACACCCGCAGTGGAAGGGCAAGACCGTCACCGCCGCCACGAAGACCAGCGAGGGCTGGGGGGCCTACGTTGCCGGCGGTGGCCGCGTGGAGACGCTGGAACGGTACGGCTTCAAGCAGAATCCGGCGATCGCGAAGCTGCCGGTGAACTCCGGCGGATTCTCGGTGGACATCTCCAGCGAGAAGCTCGACGTGATGGATGCCGACCTGATCGTGGCGTTCCCCATCTTCCTGGACGCCACCGCGATCACGAAGGACCCGCAGTGGAAGAAGCTGGCCACCGTGCAGGCCGGCCACTCGGTGGTGATCGACGGTGACGTGTCCAACGCCTACTCGATCAACTCCCCGCTCGGCGCGCTGTACACGGTCAAGCACCTGACGCCGTTGCTGGAGAAGGCGCTTCCCGCGAAGTAGCCCTGACCGGTGGCATCCCGGGTGGCGGCTCCGTTCCCCAACGAGCCGCCGCCCGGGCCACCCCCCAGAGGCCGCAATGCTCCCGTCGTCGTGCGCACACGAGGACCTGTGGGGGACCCCGGGCGCGCGACGGCGTCCAATCCCGCAGTGCCTGCCTCCCCTGAACGGGGTGGACCAGCGGGGCGCATCGCGATTACTCGACCGTATTGCATAACAGCTCCGAGCGCCATGGAAAGTTCTCCCCCTGTCGGCGGCGGCACCCCGCGGCGGTGCCCGGATGAACCGCCCCGCCGCGGCCGTTACTGTGGCAGTATGCAATCCCCGATCGAGAGCTATCTGCGCCGACTGCACACCGAACTGTCCGAGGTGCGCACCGGCACCCCCTACCAGGGCATTCCCGCACTCGCCGGCGCCGATCCCGATGACTTCGCCATCTGCCTGGCGACCGTTGACGGGTATGTGTACGAGGTCGGGAACGCCGACACCGAGTTCGCGATCCAGTCGGTGTCCAAGCCGTTCACCTACGGGATGGCCCTGGAGGACCTGGGGCCCGAGGTGGTCGACGAGAAGATCGACGTCGAACCCTCCGGCGACGCCTTCAACGAGATCTCACTGGCCGCCGAATCCGGGCGCCCGGCGAACGCGATGATCAACGCCGGCGCCATCGCCGCCACGTCCCTGATCAAGGGCTCGGGCGGGCGCAAGGCGTTCGACCGGATCCTGGCCACCTATTCCGATTTCGCCGGACGGCAGCTGTCGGTCCGCGAATCGATCTACCGCTCCGAGGTCCGCACCGGGCACCGCAACCGGGCCCTGGCCAACCTGCTGCGCAGCTTCGACATCATCGAACAGGACCCCGAGACGGGGCTGCGCAACTACTTCCGGCAATGTTCGGTCATGGTCAACGCGCGGGACCTGGCCCTGATGGCCGCCACACTGGCCAACGGTGGCACCCACCCGGTGTCCGGCAAGCAGGTCATGGGCATCGACGCCATCCAACGGGTGCTCTCGGTGATGATGACCTGCGGCATGTACGACGACGCCGGCTCGTGGACCAGCACCGTGGGCATGCCCGCCAAGTCGGGCGTCGGCGGCGGGCTGCTCGCCGTGCTGCCGGGCCAACTGGGCCTGGCGGTGTATTCACCGCCCTTGAACGACCACGGCTCCTCCGTGCGCGGGGTCGAAGCCTCCGAACGCATGGCAGCCGACATGGAACTGCACTTCGTGCGCGCCGCCCGCATGGGCCGTTCGGTCATCCGCGAAAGCTACGACCTCACCGAGGCGCCCTCCGGCGTCCGCCACAACGACGAGGCCACCGCGGTGCTCGAGGAGTACGGATACCGGGCACAGATCCTGGAGCTCAACGGCGACCTGCTCTTCGCCGGCGCCGAATCAATGGTCCGCGCGGTCAGCGAACTGCCCGACGAGGTCCAGCTGGTCATCCTCGATGTCCGGCGCGTGGACGAGGTCGGCGATGTGGCCATCAACATGTTGTGCGATCTGCGCGATTCCCTGGTGGAGGAAAAACGCCTCCTGGTCCTCATCGAGACCGAAGGCCGGATCGCCGACGAGGTGACCGCAGGACGCAACGACGTTCCCGTTTTCGGCACGCGCAACGATGCCGCCGAATGGGCCGAGGAGTGGATCATCGCCGTCCACGGTGGACCGGGCATGGTCCCCGACCTCGTGGACATCCCGGAGTTCACCGCGGTGTCGCCACTGGAGCCGGAGCAGATCGCCGTCCTCGAGGCGGCCATGGAGGAGCGCAGCTACGGCGACGGCCAGGTGATCCGGAGGGTTGGACAGAAGTTCGGCGGCGTCTACTTCATCCTCTCCGGCAAGGTCGCGACCACGAGCACGCAGAACGGGCACCGTTTCCGGCACGCCACCCTGGGTGCCGGCATGACCTTCGGTGAGATCGCACTCGGCGGTGACCGCGGCCAATCGTTGCGGGTGACGGCCGAGGGCAGGGTCCAGCTCAAGGTCCTGCCCGCCGAGGCCATTGCCAGCCTCGAGGAGGAGCACCCCGATCTGGCCCTCGCGTTCTGGAAGGCCGTGGCACGTGACGCCTACACCCGGGTGGAGCAGAGCTTCCGGGAGGCAGCGGTCCGCGAGCGCGACCAGACCCTGGAGGACTGAGCGACCCCCCGGGCCGGGGGCAACAGCCTCCCCCGCCTGGCCCGTGTGGGAAAAACCACATTAGTTGAAACTACAACCTTTAGTGCGACAGGATGGAGAGGCCGGCCGCGGGCCCGCCCCGGGGCCGGCACCCACCCACCCCGACCCCGCGGATCCCTCCATGACGCAGACGACCGACCGCCCCACCGCCGTGTCGACCCCCGCGATCGACACCCCCGCCACGACCGCGGGACTGCTGCTCCGGCTGGTGTTCGGCGCACTGTTCACCGCACACGGCGCGCAGAAGATCTTCGACTGGACCATCGCCGGAACGCAGCAGGCCTTCGGGCAGATGGGCATCCCGCTGGCCGACCTGGCGGCCCCTGTCGTCGCGGTCCTGGAATTCGGCGGAGGCATCGCCCTCATCCTGGGCCTGCTGACCCGCACCATCGCCCTGCTGCTGACCGTGGACATGCTCGGCGCCCTGGCGCTGGTGCACCTCAGCGCCGGCCTGTTCGTCGCCGACGGCGGCTATGAACTGGTCCTGGCCCTGGCCGGCGGCGCCGCGGCACTGGCCCTCATCGGCCCCGGCCGGTTCTCACTGGACCAGCTGGTCTTCTCGAAGCGGCGCGGCGCCAGCACGGCCGCCTAGAACCCCACCCCCGCACCAGGCGGCGTCGGACTTCGGTTCGGCGCCGCCTTATGCGCGCCCAGCCAACCCACCGCCGTCGTTCCCCGCGTCACACAACCCACAGAATTGCATAGGACTTTGATATAAATGTCCTATGCAAAACATGGACCCGGCGCCCGACCCCGAGGAGATCTCCGACGTCGCCCGCCTGCTGGAGGAGCTCTTCCGGCTCTCCCGGCGGATCAGCCCGCCGAGCAGGTACTCCTTGACCGTCTACTCGGCACTGTCCTCGCTCAGCCGCCACGGCGACGCCCGGCTCACGGCTCTGGCCACCCATGAAGGCGTCAGCCAACCGTCGATGACGCAGGCCGTCGGGCGGCTCAAACGCGACGGTCTGGTCGTCCAGGTCCAGGACCCCAGCGACGGGCGGGCGGTGCTCATCAGCATCACCGACGCCGGCCGCGCGGCCCTCGCCGAACGCCGGAGGGCCCGCAGCGAACGCGTCGCCGACCTGCTCGCCACCCTCGACGGGAACGACCAGCGCTCGATCGTCGCGGCCACCACCGCGCTGCGCAAGCTCGTCGACGCGGCCCCCGAGCCGCGGCCTGAGACCCCTCGAATCCACCTCTAACCACCCACCACCCATCTCGATTGGAGCACCGATGAGCGGAGCACCAACGACCGACGTCAAGCCGGCCAGTCCCTTCAAACAACCCAAGGCCGTCTACGCGCTGGCCTTCGCCTGCGTGGTCTCCTTCATGGGGATCGGCCTGGTGGATCCGATCCTGCCGGCGATCGCCTCCGACCTGGATGCCTCCCCCAGCCAGGTGACCATGCTCTTCACCAGCTACCTGCTGGTCACCGCGGTGGCGATGCTGTTCACCGGGTGGATCTCCAGCCACATCGGGGCCAAGCGCACGTTGATCTACGGGCTGTCGATCATCGTGGTCTTCTCCGCGCTGGCCGGGATGTCCGATTCGATCGGCGGGATCGTCGGCTTCCGCGCCGGCTGGGGCGTGGGCAACGCCATGTTCATCGCCACCTCGCTGGCGGTCATCGTCGCCTCCGCTTCCGGCGGTTTCGTCGGGGCCATCGTCCTGTACGAGGCGGCGCTGGGCCTGGGCATGGCCGCCGGTCCGCTGCTCGGCGGCGTGCTGGGCAACATCAGCTGGCGGGGCCCGTTTCTGGGCGTCGCAGCGCTGATGCTCATCGCCCTGGTCGCCACCATCACCATGGTCGCCCCGACACCGATACCGGCGAAGAAGACCGGCATCCTGGACCCGCTGAAGGCGCTGAAGCACCGCGGCCTGCTGACCATGTCGCTGATGGCGCTGTGCTACAACTGGGCGTTCTTCACCGTGCTGGGGTACGCCCCGTTCCCCATGGGCCTGGACGCCTCCCACCTGGGCCTGGTCTTCTTCGGCTGGGGCCTGCTGGTCGCCCTCTTCTCGGTCTTCGGCGCCCCGTGGCTGCAGCGCACGCTCGGCATCGCCGGCACCCTGTACCTGAACCTGGCCCTGTTCACCGTGACGATCCTGGTCATCGGCATCTGGGTCCACCGGCCCTCCGTGCTGATCCCCGCGGTCATCGCGACCGGCATCTTCATCGGCGTGAACAACACGGTCACCACCCAGGCCGTCATGACCGTCTCCCCGGTCGAACGCCCGGTCGCCTCCGCCGCCTACGGCTTCGTGCGGTTCATCGGCGGCGGCCTCGCCCCGTTGGCCGCCGGCAAGCTGGTGGAGCACTACAACATGCACGTGCCCTTCATCGTCGGCGCGGTCGCCCTGGTCATCGGCTTGGCGATCCTCGCCTCCGGCCACCAGCTGTTGAAACAGGCCGAGGAGGCCCAGGCCGCCGACACCGCTGCCGCTGCGGGAGCCACGGCGGGAGCCACCGGGGCAACGGGCCCGGGGCACGACGCCGGCGCCTCCACCGGTGCCCACCTCGCCGGCCGCCACATCATCGCCGTCGAGCATGCCGCCTCCGCAGCCATCGACACCGCGTTCACCGGCGACGTGGTGGCAGCCATCGACTCGACGTCCACCGCCGGGCGGGTCGTGGACAAGGCACTGCGCGTCGCCTCCGCCCAGCAGCTGAAGGTCCATGTGGTGCACGCCCTCGAGGCAGCAGTCGCCGGCGACACCGCGCTGCAGGGCGAGGACGCCGGGGCAGCCGCCGCGGCGGTCACCGCCCAGCTGGACCGGCTGGCAGCCGCTGGGGTCCCGGCCGCCGGATTCATCCTCCTCACCGGCCCGGACCACCCGGCCGACCACGCAGGTGCCGGCCATGCCGTGGCGTCCTATGCCAACCGCCTGAACGCCCGGTCGCTGATCATCGGCGCACCTACCCATGGAGGGCTGACCGCGCTGATGGATGCCTCCGCCAGCCAGGAGATCTGGCGGACCGCCCACACCGACGTGACGATCGTGACCGCTGGGGACCCGGCGACAGTGACTGGTTAGGTTCCCCACGCCCTCACCGGCCCGCGACGACCACCCGGTCGCCGCGGGCCGGCCCCGTTCCGGAAGCGGCCCAGGATCCCCACTGTCGGTCCCCGCTGCTAGATTCGACAGGGACGACGCCGGGACCCACCCGGCTCCGAACTGGGGGTGGCGATGTTCCTGCTGGACGCCGAGCAAACCGGGGCACCGGCACAGCTGGTCTTTTCCGCATCCGATCTGGTCATCGCCAGCGAATGCGAATACCAGTCCCTCTATCGACTGGACGTCAAGCTCGGCCGCCTCCCCCGACCCGACTTCGCCCAAGACGAGATGCTCGAGCGGGCCGCCGACCTGGGTGATGTGCACGAACGGCTCGTCCTCGCCCAGCTCCTGGAGGAGCACGGGTCGTGGGACTCCGAGGCCGGCACCGGCGTCAAGCTCATCCCGAAGGCACCCTCCACCGACCGGGCCACCCTTCAGGCACTCGCCGCGGAGACCACCGACGCACTGACCCGCGGCGCCGACGTCGTTTTCCAGGCCACGTTCTTCGACGGCGAATTCCTGGGCTTCGCCGACTTCATCGTCCGCGCTGCCGACGGCCGGTACGCCGTCTGGGATTCCAAGCTCGCCCGCCATGCCAAGGTCACCGCGCTGCTGCAACTGGCCGCCTATGGGGACCAGCTCGAACGCCTCGGTTTCCCCCCCTCCCCCGTGGCCACCCTGGTGCTCGGCAACCTGCAGCACAGCGACCACCCGATGCCCGATCTGTTGCCCGCCTATCGTGAACGCCGCGCCCGTTTCCGCGACCTCACCTCCACCCATCGCGCCTCCGGGACGCCGGTGGCCTGGGGACAGGAAGGCATCGGGGCCTGCGGCCGCTGCGCGTATTGCGCCGTGCAGGTCGCTGCCCACGATGACCTGCTCCTGGTCGGCGGCATGACCGCGACCCGCCGCCGCCAGCTGATGGCCGCCGGCATCAGCACCATGCACCAGTTGGCCGGGCAACCGGCACCGCCCGGGGAGAGCCCCGGCTCCGCGGTAGGCCGGCTGCGCGAACAGGCCCGCGCCCAGACCGGCATGCTGGACTATGACGGTTCCGTGCAGGCAGGGGACCACACCGTTTCCTATCGGGTCCAGCCACACCACACCATCGGCGAGTTGCCCCCGGCCAGCGCCGGGGACATCTTCTTCGACTTCGAGGGCGACCCGCTGTGGCAGGACCCGGATACGGGCAGCTGGGGCATCGAGTACCTCTTCGGGGTCATCGAACACGACACCGGGGAGCCGGTGTTCCGGCCCTTCTGGGCCCACTCCCGCGCCGGGGAGAAGCGGGCCTTCCTGGACTTCCTGGCCTACGTGGAGGACCGCCGCCAGAGCTGGCCGGACCTGCACGTCTACCACTACGCCCCGTACGAGAAATCGGCGCTGCGCAACCTGTCCACCACCCACACAGCGGGTGAAGACACCGTGGATGCCTGGCTGCGCACCGGCCTGCTGGTGGACCTGTTCGACACGGTGCGGCATTCGCTGCGGATCTCCGAGGCGTCGTACTCGATCAAGAAGCTCGAGCCGCTCTACATGGGCGATCACCTGCGCGGCGGGGACGTCAAGGACGCCGGCGCCTCGGTGGTCGCCTACGCCCACTACTGTGCAGCCCGCGACGACGGACAGGGCCCCGCTGCCGCGAAGATCCTGGCCTCCATCTCGGACTACAACGAATACGACTGCCTCTCCACGCTGCGCCTGCGCGACTGGCTGCTCTCCCTGGCGGCGGCACACCCGGCAGCAGAGCGACCTGACGGCGGCAGCACCGCGTCCACCGCCGTCGTCACCGGTACCGAGGCCCCGCCGCAGGAGGTCCAACAGCCCACCGGCGACGAGCTGGCCCTGCAGGCCTACCTGGAACTGGACGCCGACTTCTCGGGGCTCGACGGCGAGGCCGCGGACCGTGCACGGGCCGATCATGCAGCGGTGGCCATGGTCGCCGCGGCCACGGGCTACCACCGGCGCGAGGACAAGCAGTTCTGGTGGGGACACTACGACCGGCTCGAATCCCCCGTCGAGGACTGGGAACAGACCCGCAACGTCTTCCTCATCGAGTCCGCCCACGTGGTGGAGGACTGGACCAAGCCCCCGCGCGCCCGCACCGAACGGCGTGTCCTGGAGCTGACGGGCACCGCCTCGGACGGCACCGACCTGCGGGCCGGGAGCAGCTGGTTCCGCATGTACGACTCCCCCGTCCCCGAAGGCGCCGACGTCGCGCTGGACGCACAGGGGCTGCCGGTCCCGTCGGCCCGCGGGGGGATCTTCGACACCGAGGTCACCGCGGTGGACGCCAGCGGAGACACCACAGTGCTGACCGTCATCGAAAAATCCTCGGGCCGCGTCGCCCCCTACCCGCAGACCCCCCTGGCGCTCACCCCCGGCAAACCCATCATGACCGCCTCCATCCGGGAGTCGCTGGCCGAACTGGCCCGCGAGGTCGGCTCCGGACTGGTCCTCCCCCCGCAGAACGACGACGGCTCCCCCGCCGTGGTGCGGAACGCGCCACGGCTGCCCCGCCACCCCGGCGTGGACATCCTGGCCCGCAGGGCCCCACGGCTCAGCACCCTCGAGGAGCTGCCCGCCGTCGAGCCCGATGCCGAGGGTCGGGGGGACTACACGGCGGCGATCACGGCAGCGGTGGCCGATCTGGACCGGTCCTACCTTGCCGTCCAGGGCCCGCCTGGCACGGGCAAGACCCACGTCGGTTCCCACGTCATCGCCGCCCTGGCGCAGCGGGGCTGGAAGATCGGGGTGGTGGGCCAGTCCCACGCCGTGGTGGAGAACATGCTCACCGCGGCGATCACCAAGGCCGGCGTCGATCCCGAACGGGTGGGCAAGAAGCCCAAGGATCCCCGCCTCCCGGTTGCCTGGAGGATCACGGACGACAAGAAGTTCGGCGCCTTGCTTGACTCGGCCGATGGCGCGCTCATTGGGGGCACCGCCTGGACCATGACCGGCAGACAGGTTCCGCCCGGATCACTGGATCTGTTGGTCATCGACGAGGCAGGACAGTTCTCACTGGCCAACACACTCGCCGTCTCCCGGGCGGCGCGACGGCTGCTGTTGCTCGGGGATCCACGTCAACTCCCGCAGGTCACCCAGGGCACCCACCCGGAGCCCGTCGACGAGTCGGCGTTGGGCTGGCTTTCCGAGGGCCAGGCCACGCTGGATGCGACGCTGGGCTATTTCCTCGCCGATTCCTGGCGCATGCACCCGGCACTGTGCGAAAAAGTCTCGGCGCTCAGCTATGCCGGCCGTCTCACGGCCGCCCCGGCCGCCGCCGTGCGCCGGCTCGACGGAGCCGATCCCGGCGTCGAGACGATCATGGTCCCCCACCGCGACAACGTGACCTCCAGTAGCGAGGAAGCCACCGAGATCGTCGGCCAGGTCCGCCGCCACCTTGGCCTTAGCTGGGACGACGGCGGCCGCACCCCCGTGCGTCCGCTCGGCCAGGAGGACATCCTGGTCGTTGCCGCCTACAACGCGCAGGTCAACCTGGTCCGCGAACACCTCGACGCGGCGGGATTCTCCGGGGTCAGGGCCGGCACCGTCGACAGGTTCCAGGGTCAGGAGGCCCCGGTGGTGCTGGTGAGCATGGCGGTCTCCGCCGCTGCCGATGCACCGCGCGGCATGGACTTCCTGCTCAACCGCAACCGCATCAATGTTGCCGTCTCCCGCGGACAATGGCGCGCGGTCATCGTCCGCTCCCCCGACTTGACGAATTTCCTGCCCAGTCGGCCCGATGGGCTGGCCGAGCTCGGGGCTTTCGCGGGGCTGTGCGGCTGACCGGTTCCGGCAGGCCACGTCCCTGCCGCCCGCCGGCTGCCACGGCTGCTAGCGTGTGCCCATGAGCGCATTCACCGGCCTGGTCGCCTACCCCGTCACCCCGTTCGACGACTCCGGAGCGGTCAACCATGCCGAGCTGCGCAGACACTTGTCCTCGCTGGCCGTCTCCGGGGTGGACGCCATCGCCGTGTTGGGCTCCTCGGGTAGCTTCGCCTACCTGGATGCCGCGGAACGCCAGGCGGTCATCGCCACCGCTGTCGACGCCGTGCGTGAGGCCAATCCGGGGCTCCCCCTCCACGCCGGGGTCAGCGCGGTGTCCACCCATGAACTCATGGGCCACGTCGAGGCCGCCGTGGCCGCCGGCGTCGACGGGCTGTTGCTCTCCACGGTGTCCTACGTCCCGCTGGACGATGACGAGGTCGCCGCCCAGTGCCGACTCGTCGCCGGCGCCTCGGAGACCCCGATCTGCTTGTACTCCAACCCGGGCACCACCAACTTCTCCTTCTCCCTGGATCTGATCGCCGAACTCGCCGCCGAGCCGACGATCAGCGCGGTGAAGGAATCCGCGCCCGACGTGGCGACGTTCATCGAACGGCATGAGGCCTTGGCGCCTCGGGTGCCCGCCGGCTTCAGCCACGGCATGAGCGGCGATGCCCTGATCGCCGAGGCGGGATTCGCCGCCGATGCCTGGCACTCCGGCCCCGCGTCGGTGCTGCCAGCCCACTTCGCTGCCCTGCGGGCGGCCCTGGTCGACGGT
Source organism: Arthrobacter rhombi (assembly GCF_039526245.1). Lineage (NCBI taxonomy): Bacteria > Bacillati > Actinomycetota > Actinomycetes > Micrococcales > Micrococcaceae > Arthrobacter > Arthrobacter rhombi. Next base: position 142,145 of record NZ_BAAAIV010000011.1, on the reverse strand, counting down.
TCGAGCACCGAAGCCGCCCGGCTCCGCGACGAGCTGGCCCCGCTCATGCATGAATTCACCGGCCTGCGCAAGCTCAGCAACCTCTACGCCCTGGCCCGGGCCGCGGGCATCGACTCCGGTGAACCGCGCAGCCCGCTGCTCCCCATCCCGGGCAGCAGCCGCCGGGATCTTGCCCGCTTGCTCGGTGAAGTACCCGAGCCGTTGTAGGCCCCTCGGCACCCGCAGCTTGCTGCAGTTGGTGTGGCGCTCATCTCGGGAAGGCGCGCCCTGCACGCGGGGGTTCGATCTCCGGGGCGAGTCGTGCTAGACAAGGGGGCATGGAAATGCGGAATTTGGCGGGCACCATGGTGCGTCCGCTCGGTTTGGGGTGCATGAACCTCAGCCACGGGTATTCGAACTTCCCGAGCTATGCGGACGGCGCGACGCTTCTGCGGCACGCTCTCGACGCGGGGGTCGATCATTTCGATACCGCCACCCTCTACGGCAGGGGCTGCAACGAGGAACTCCTCGGAGCCGCCCTGGGTAAGCGGCGTGACGAATTTCTCCTGGCCAGCAAATGCGGCTTGGAGATTCCGGCAGCCGGCGAACGGGGCCGCGTCGATGGCAGGCCCGAAACCATCAGGGCCCAGGCTGAGGCCTCGCTGAATCGTCTGGGCACCAACTACATCGATCTCTACTACCTCCACCGACTGGACCCGGACGTCCCGGTGGAGGAAAGCGTCGGAGCCCTGGCCGATCTGGTCGCGGAAGGCGCCATCGGTGCCATCGGCCTCTCCGAGGTCTCTGCCGCCACGCTGCGCCGGGCCTCCGCCGAATACCCGATCGCCGCAGTGCAGAACGAATACTCCCTCGCCACCCGGAATTCAGAGCTGGGTCTGCTGGAGGCGTGCCGCGAACTCGGCACGGCCTTCGTCGCCTTCAGCCCACTGTGCCGCGCGTTCCTCACCGGCACGCTGCGAGATCCGCAGGCGCTACCGGAAAAGGACATGCGCCGGGGCATGCCGCGGTTCTCCGCCGAGAACTACCCGGCGAACCTCGAGCTACTGGCCCAGGTCGAGGCCATCGCTCAGCGACTCGGGGTGACCTGTGGCCAGCTGTCCCTGGCCTGGGTCCTGGCCCAGGGTGATCATGTGCATGCCATTCCGGGAACAACCAACATCGCCCACCTGGATGAGAACATCGGAGCGCAGGACGTCGTGCTCGATGCCTCGACGCTGGACGAGCTCGGCGCGATCATCAACTCCGATACCATGCATGGCGCGCGCTACACGGAAGGCCAGCAGCGCACCATCGATACAGAGGAATTCGCCCCGACGCGTTGAACTACTTCCCGTACTTCTGTCGGGCCGGGTCGATGACCTTTTTGACGTCGAAGAACTTCCCGAGCACGTGGTGCTTGCCCTTCAGGGCGGCGGCCATGCTCAACCCGTCGACGTTGATGCGGGCCTGGCGCAGGTAGCCGTCGGTGAGCTGCATCCAGGCCGGCTTGGAGGCATCGATCCCGAAGTAGAAGTCGAATCCGTCCTTCTTCATCAGCTGGTACTTCGGGCCGGAGTACTGCTCGATGCCCGCCATGTCGGCGCCGAAGGGGAAGATCAGCAGGTCAGTGTCGCCCAGGAGCGGACGGACTTCGCGGTCCCACTTCTTCGTGTCCGCCGTCAGACGGGCCATCGTCGAGCTGGTCATGTTCGCGTGTCCCCAGGTGTGCGAGGCGAAGACCCAGCCCTCGTCCTTCAAGGCGTTGGCAACCTTCTTGGCCTTCTTCTTCTGGGCGTCGACATCGATCTTCGGGTCATCCCCGTATTCGAGGTCGCTGGTGCGGTAGCCCAGGACGCCGTTGTAGCCGGTCAGCGCAAGGATGCCCTTGGACCCGCGGTAGGAGAAGTCGGGGTGTTTCTCCACGAAGTCATCGACGATGGTGGGCAGATCGTAGGAACCGTGCTCCGTCTTCCCCTTCGCCGGCTGGTAGGTGTTGGTGACCTTCCCCTCGGCGTCCAGCGTCAGGTTGGTCGCGAACCCGTCGCCCTTCATGTACTCGTAATAGCTGACGTCATCCTCTGACAGGACCAGCGGCTTCTTGCCCTGGGGCAGCTTGATGTCGCGGTACTCCATATCGCCCTGCTTGTTCTTGCGGGCGATGTCGTGCGGATTCACCAGCACATATCCCTTGTTGTACAGGGACTCGAGCACTGCCTTGAATTCCTTGACGGTGACCATGTAGTCCGCGTAGCCCTGAGCGCTCGGCCCCGGGCCGAAAGCGCGTTTCGGGTCGACGATCAGCGAGTGGAAGAACAGATGCGAAATCTGCGAGTTGTCCTTCCAGGTCACGGCTTTCTTCTGCTGCGCGTCGATCTTCGTCCGGAGCTCGGTCACATCGTCGCCTTCGAGGTCCCGGAGCTCCTTCGTAGCCTGCCCGTAGTCGTACTGCGCGGCAGCGGTCTTTGCTGCGGCCATGGCCGAGGCATGGCGTTCCTGCTCCGTGGGACCCTGTTGCGAGGCCCCGGCCCCCGCGGAATTCTGTCCGGCCCAGGAGCCGCCACCGGGCGCACCCTGCCCTTGACCGGTTTCGGCCGATGATGAACACCCGCCCAGCGCCAACGCCAGGGCCAGGCCCGCTGCGACCAGCGGCGCACGTGTGGATCGATTCTTCTGACGGGAGGTCATGTTCGGCACCCCTTTGATGCGTAGATGGCAGCTGCTGACCCCAGCACTTGACGACCGGTTGTCCGTCCTCTTCAACGCTAGCCGCCGAGCGTCGCGTGACGAGCACGACACGGCGCAGGTGGCCTAGAATGACAGGTCCAGCCCGTTCACCGTTCGGGTGGCCACCACTCCACGCCAGCAGTCGATCATCGCCCCGCCGCCGGGGCGGGAAGTAGCAGATGCACCCCTCCGAACCCGCAGCCGCGACGTGGGCAGACCAGCAGGAGTTCAGGTCCTCCCCCGCCTGGAAACTTCTCTCGGCTGCCCCCTGGACGGTGGCATTCCTCCGCGCGGAATTCACCCAGGCCCGGCCCCGCATCACCTTGGAGGCCTTCCATGCCTCCCTGCATTCGTTCCTGCGGCACCTCAAGGCAGTCGGTACACCGCTCAATGATGCGTGGCAGGCACAGCACTATGCCGACGCCTGGGTCAGGGCAGGCTACCTGGCCCGGCCGCTCATCGACGGGTCATTCGTCTACGAGCCCACCGCCCACACCGCCCGGGTGCTGACCTTCCTCGAGGGCTTCTCCGGCTCGGGCACCAACCTGAACTCCTCACGGCTGAACACCCTGCTGACCAGTATCGAGTCCCTGGCCCACGAAACCGATCCGGATCCCGAGGCACGGATCCGCCAGCTCGAGGCGGAGATCGCCGATCGCCGCGAGCGCATCGAGGCATTGGAATCCGGGACCAGCCCCGCAGTCCTGCCCACTGAAGGCGCAGTGGCCGCGGCCCGCAGCGTGTTGGATCTGGCGGCCAACCTGCCAGCCGACTTCAAGCGGATGCGCGATGGCGTGCGCCAGATGCTCCACCAGGTCCGCCGCGAGATCATGGAGGCCTCGGTGGCCAAGGGTGTCGCCGTGGGCCGTGTGCTCGAAGGCGACCGCCAGCTGCGCAGCACCGCGGAGGGCGAGACCTTTCGGGGTTTCACCGAATTCCTCAACGACCCGGCACGTCAACGCCGCTTCCGTCATGCCATCAACGAGGTCCTCGAACGCGATTTCGTGGACGGACTCAGCGCCCAGGAACGCCATACATTGGCCAACCTGCTGCGCGAACTGCGCCGCCAGGCCGGCGAGGTGCACTCCAGCTATGGCAAACTCTCCGAATCGCTGCATGCCTACGTCCAATCCGACGAGTTCCGCGATTCGGTCCTGCTGCGCAAGGCGGTGCGCACCGCCGAACTGGCAGTTGCCGGTTCCACTGCCTTGGCAGCCCGTACCGCAGTTGCCCCAGTCAAGCTCTATGCCCCGGCGTTCTCGACGCTGGCGGGGCTGGGGATCTTCAACCCGCAGGAACATCTGGCCCCGCCCAAACTGGCGGCTCCGCCTGCGGTGTCCAGCGCCGACATCCGCCGCACTCCTGCCACCCCGAAAGCGGACACGGTGCGGCTCAACGCGGCAGTCGCCGCAGCCCGCGTCACCGCCGGCGGCCGGGCCACCCTGGGCGCCGTGTTCGCCGAACTCGAGCCCGGGCACCTGCATGTGAACTCGATCCGCTACCTGGTCGAGACCGCCCGCACGTCCGGACAGGACGTGGACACCACCCGCTTCGAGTCGTTGGAATTCACCCAAGTCGATGGCTCGTCCCGTACCGCCTACCTGCCCGTGATCACTTTCGCGAAGGACCCCGCATGAGCCACATCGAACCAGACACCGACCCCACGGACGTTGACGTCTCCGATGACCACGGAACCGGATTCGACGACGGAGCCTCCTTCTCGCCCTCAGGGCGCCGGGCCGAGGAGCAGCTCTTCGAGGGCGATACCGGCCGGTTCCCGCTGCCGCTGCGCCAGGCGCTGATCCGGTTGCTGCGCGGGCCCTATCTGGACGGTACGGCCGACTCCCGGCTCTGGCAGCTCGTCGTGGATCGCCGGGCGGAGATCTCCGCCTTCGTCTCCGAACTGTTCCTGAAGCTGCAGCTGGACACCGATCGCAAGATCGCCCTGCTCGTTCCCGTGCCCACGGAAACGGTGCACACCACGGCGATCGTTCCGCGCAAGCCGCTGCGCCGTGAGGAGACGCTGCTGGCCCTGCGCCTGCGCCTGCTGCTGGAGCGCCATGCCGGAACCGGCACCGACCCGGTCATCTCCCGGTCCGGCGCCCGCGAGATCCTCGAGGAACACCGACACCCCGGTGCCGTGGACGACAAGCGGCTCGAGGAGCTCACCGATGCGTCGCTGGCCCGTCTGGCCAGCCTCAAACTCATCCTGCCGACCGAGTTGGACGAGGAATACCGGGTCTCGGGAGCCCTCGCGTTGGCCCTGCCCTTCGACTCGATCGACCAGATCCCCGCCTACCTGGAGTCACTGGACCGCTCGGCGGACGGGGCGCCAGAACCGACGTTGGACCTGGATCTGCCCGCCGATGCCACCGACTCAGGCGACGAGGACGAAGACGTTGAGGCTGAGGCTGCCGAATCTGCAGCGGAGCCATCCACCACCGATACCGAAGGAGCCGCCCGGTGAGCATCTCGCAGACACTTCCCTTCGGTGACGCGATCAACCCGGGCCAGCAGCGCCTGTGCTCGATCCAGGTCATCAACTGGGGCACCTTCCATGGCCGGCACGAACTCTATGTGGACCGCAACGGCACCCTGCTGACCGGCCACCCGGGCGTGGGCAAGTCGACCCTGTTCGACGGGATCGGGCACATCTTCCATGCGGCCCCCCGCCTCAATGAGTCGGCCCATGAGGCCTCCACGCGCAAGGACCGCAGGACCACCTACTCCTACATGCGCGGGCGCCGCTTCAAGACCGAAAGCGGGACCCTGTACCAACGGCCCGGTGCCACCTGGAGCGCCATCGCCTTGACCTTCGAGGACGGGCTGGGCACGCAGACCTGCATCGGCGCCCTGTTCGACCTGCCGGCCCAGGGCCTGGAAGGCCAGGTCGGCAAGCACTATGTCATCGGTGAGGGGACCCTGGACACCGCCGCGTTGGAGGACCACGGGTCACGCCGTTTCTCGCCGTCGTCGCTGATGAAGTCGTTGCCCGGCTTCGAGGCGTTCGACGTCCACCGCACGTTCGCCGAACGGTTCCGCCGTCGACTGGGGATCGACAACGACAAGGCGTTCTCGCTGCTGCGCACCCTGCAGAACGGCAAGGGCCTGGACCGGGGCGTCAACCAGTTCTTCCGCTATGAGGTCCTGGAGGTGCCCTCGACCCTGAAGGCAGCAGCCGGCGCCGTCGAGGATTTCTCCCACCTGCGCGGGATCCACCGTCAGCTCGAGGAGGCCAAGGCCCAACGCGATGCCCTCGAGCTCGTCCCCGAGCAGCACAAACGCCACCAGGAGCTCAGCGCTCAATTGCGCCGCACCACCGATCTGGCCAGGACCCAGCTGCCGCTGCTGCGCGAACATCTGGCCACCGACCTGCTCGGCAGCCAGTCCCGGCGCATCACCGCCGAACTCTCCGGGAACCGTTCGGCCATCGACGCAGCCGCCGAGGCCAAGACCGCCCTGGAGGAACGCGTCCGCTCGCTGACGGAGCAGCACGACTCCCATGGCGGCCAGGCGGTCCAGGCCCTGGAGCGCGAACTCGAGGCGGCCCGTGGACGCCTCGCCGAGCGGGAAGCGATTGCTTCGACGTTGAAGGCGCGCATGGACGACGCCGGTGTGCAGCTCGCGTTCTCCGCCTCCGGCCTGCAGGCCGCCCGCCGCCAGGCAGCCGTCACCGCTGAAACGCTGCAGGGTGTGGCCAAGGACGCCCGCACCATGGAATACGAGGCCATGGCCGCTTCGATGGAGGCCCGCGAAAAGGCGCAGAAGCTCCGGCAGGACATCGATTCCTATGCCCGTCGTGGCTCGAATATCGATGGGCTCTCCGCCGCCGCCCGCCGCCGGATCTGCTCCGAGACCGGCCTGTCCGCCGAGGACCTCCCCTTCGCCGGTGAGCTCGTGGACATGGCCCCCGGTGCCGGCAGGTGGCGACCTGCAGCGGAAAAGGCGCTGCGCTCCCTGGCCACCACCTTGCTGGTCAGCGGTCACGACATCGAGAAGGTCACCGCAGCTGCGGACCGGTTGGACGGGTATGGCCGGCTGCGCTGGATCGACCTCTCCGCCCATACCCCCGGTGGCGAGGGGGACCCGCTGGCTGCGGCCGATGCGCGCGCCCTGGTGGGGAAGCTGGAGTTCAAGCAGTCCGAGGCCGGACTGTGGCTGCAGCGCAAGATCGCCGCCGACCACGACTATGTCTGTGTCGAGACCGATGCCGCCCTGCACGCCGAGAAGCGGGCCGTCTCCCGGGCCGGGACGATCAAGTCGGGCCGGGGCGCCTTCGAGCGCGATACCCGCGAGATGGCCGCCTCCGACTACCTGTTGGGCTTCACGAACGAGGAGAAGATCGCCGAGCTCGAAGCCCAGGTCGCCAGCCTGGAGGCTGACCGCCAGGAGGCCGAGGACCTGGCCGCAGAACGCAGCCGCTCCAAGGATTCACTGGCCCGCAAGCTGACCTTGCTGCGCGAACTGGCCACCGACGATCGCCCCTTCTCCGCCCTGGACTCCGCCGTGCAATCGGCTGCGGTAGCCGAGCTGGAATCCCGCATGGCCGAAGCCATGGATTCGAGCACCGATCTGGCCGGGCTGCGGACCGCCTTGGCGGCTGCCCGCACGGAACTCGAAACCGCCGTCGGACAGCTAGCCGTCCTGCGCAGCGAAACCCGCTCCCTGGAACAGCGGGCCGCGCAGGCGAACAGCCAGCTGGACGCCGCCCAGCGTTCCAGCGCGGCCGGGGCCCCCGAGGACTCGGCGAAAACCGAACTGGCGCAGGAGCCGCTGTTGGCCGAGGCGATGCGCCGCTTGCATGACGGTGAAGACGTCGACCTCGGCGAACTTGATGCAGCGGTCTCCGCGACATCGCTGGCCTTGGGCGAGAGGGTCACTGAATTGCGGGAACTGGTGTTTGCCACCGAGGCCTCCCTGACGGAGACATTCCGCCAGTTCACCCGTGATTTCGGGGTGTCCACCTCTGCTTCCTTTGGGATAGGCATCGCCAGCGCCCCGCACTACGTGGCCCTGCACCGCGCCATCGTCGACGAGGGGTTGCCGCAACGGCAGGAAGAGTTCCGCGAATACTTCTCCAACCGATCCTACGAGCGGTTCTCCGACCTGCTGCAGCTGCTGGAGGAGGAACGCCGGGGCATCGGGGAACGCATCCTGCCGCTGAACCAGATCCTGGCCGATGTCCCCTTCGAGCACGGCTCGCGCCTGCGCCTGGAGGTCAAGACGGTCGTCCCTGATGAGGCACGGGACTTCCGCAATGCCCTCAAGGAGGCGCTGGGCAACGCCTACGGATCCCGCGGCGCCGACGAGTTGAGTGCCAACTACAAGTCGCTCGAGAAGCTGGTCGATGCCCTGGATGATCCCACCCGCACTGCCTGGCGGGACACCGTTCTGGATGTGCGCCAGCACGTGCAGATCAGTTGCAATGAGCACAAGCCGGGCGGGGAGATCGAGAACGGCCTGGAGCCGGGCACGCTGTCCGGCGGCGAGGGGCAGCGCTTCACCTCCTTCATCATGGGTGCCGCGCTGGCCTACCAGCTCGGCTTCGCCCTGCAGGGGTTCACGACCTACGGAACCGTGATGATCGACGAGGCCTTCATCCAGGCGAACTCGGACTACGCCGCCGCCGGCATCAACGCCCTGCAGGAATTTGGTTTCCAGCTGCTGTTGGCGGCGCCGGAGGACAAGATCGATCTGGCCCAGCACCTCGGGTCCGTCTCGGACATCATCAAGCACCCCGGGTCCAATGTCTCCGGCTTCGTGGAGACCGGCCTCTCCCCCGCCGTCGCAACGGACTTCATCCTGCGCTGAGCCCTGCCTGCGGGTTACGGGTGGAAGTGCTGCTCGTGGTCGGAGTGGCTTTCGGCCTCGATCTGGAACGTGGAGTGCTCGATGCTCACGTCGAAGTGGCCCGCCACGCAGGCCTGCAGGGAATCCAGGACGCTGGAGGCACGGCCGTCATGGAACGCCTCGTCGCGGACCACGACGTGGGCGGTGAGCACCGGCAGGCCGGTGGCGATCTGGGACGCGTGCAGGTCGTGCACTGAGAGCACCAGCTCGTGGGAGAGCAGGTGGGTGCGGACCTGTTCGAGGTCCAGGCCGTGGGGCGTGGATTCGAGCAGGATCGCCGTCGTTTCCCGCAACAGCCGGTAGGCGCGCGGCAGGATCAGCACGCTGATGAACATCGCGGCCAACGCGTCGGCCCGCATCCAGCCCGTGGTGGCGATGACGATCGCGCCGACGATCACCGCAAGGGAACCGAGCGCGTCGTTGACCACTTCGAGGAAGGCGGCGCGCATGTTCAGGTTGGCGCCGCGCCCGGAGCTGAGCACCACGATGGCGATGACGTTGCCCAGCAGGCCGATGATGCCGAAGATGAGCAGCCCGTTGGCCGCCACCTCCGGCGGGGCGAAGAGCCGGCGGATCCCATCGATCATCGCGTAGAGGCCGACGGCGAGCAGCAACGTGGACTGGGCGGTCGCCGAGAGGACCTCGGCGCGCCGGAATCCCCAGGTACGCCGGTCGGTGGCCGGACGGCCCATGAGGGTGGCCGCGGTCAAGGCCATGAGCAGGCCCGCAGCATCGGTGAGCATGTGGGCGGCGTCGACGAGCAGGGCCAGGCTGCCGGTGACGACGGCGCCAATGACCTCGGCGACGAGGATCGCCGCGGTGATCCCGAAGGCGATGGCCAGACGGGGCCGGTGGGCGAGCGCCCCGCCGCTGTGGTCGTGGGAATGTCCGTGGCTCATGGCGTCTCCGCTCCGTGGCCGTGGGATTCGTGCCAGTGGTGGGATCCCAGGGCGACCTCGCGGCCCGTGGCCGCCAGCAATGATTCGGCGGCGACCAGCATGGTTTCCAACCCGTCGACTTCCGCCAGGGAGAACAGGCTGGCGCGACCCACCGGCCGCGAGGCCACGAGTCCGCAATCGCGCAGGCAGGACAGGTGGGCGCTCACGGTGCTCTGGGCCAAACCCAGATGCTCGGTCAGTTCCTTGACCTTGTGGTCGCCCGTGCGCAGGTGGCGCAGGATGAGCAGGCGCGTCGGGTCGGCCAAACCGTGGAAGAGCGCGGCGGCGGGGGCCAGCTCCCCGGTCGTCGGTTCGGCAACCTTCGCTATCATCGTCATATAACGATGATAGCCCGGTGGGCCCTGCAGGGCCAACCCGCGGGGGTCAGTGCTGCTGGGATTCGGCCAGGACGGCACCGGCTGCCCGTGTACCGGCCCGGGCCCCCACCAGCAGCCCCACCAGCATCAGGGCGACGGAAATCCCGGTCAGCAGGGACTGCGTCGATTCCCCGTCGACAAAGAACACGGCCACCGCACACACGGCCCCGGCCGCGGTGCCGATCAGCATCGGGAGACGAGCCGCCCGATGCCCCACGCTCCAGGTGGTCTCGTTCGCCATGATCGTGGGAGTGCGAATACCGGCCACCGCATTGGGGCCAATGCGCCCGTTGGCGCATCCCACGACGACGACGGCGAGGACCACATAGGCGACCAGCAGGACAATGACGGAAATCAGCATGCTGACATTCTAGCCAGTCAGGAGTTGCCGTCACCCGGTGCCGTCCGGCCGCGCCACCGGGGACCGCAGCGGGAACTAGACTCACTGTCCATGGACACGACGGCGCAGGAACCCGACCCGGTGGTCTGCCTGCCGGCGAACGGCAGGCTGGACCCGCAGTGGTGCCTGGCCATCCTGGCCGCCCACGCCATCCCCGGCATCGACGAACAGGTCGGCGGCGAGCACCGGCGCCCGGTGGCGATCGGCGACCGCGTCGTCCCGCTGGCGCTGCAGTTCGACGAGACCGCGGTCCGGGCGAGGTCCCTCGGGGACCCGCTCTATGCCGCCGAGGCGGCCACGCTGGAGGCCATCATCCGCCGCTGGTTGGGACTTGATGACGACCTGACGCCCGTGAACGCCCACCTCTCGCGCGATCCCCTGCTCGCGCCGCTGGTCACCCGGCGCCCGGCGCTGCGGCGGATCGGCTACCCCGATCCCTTCGAGGCAGCGGCGACGACCGTGTTGGGCCAGCAGGTCTCCGTGGCAGCCATGCGGACCTTCGCCGGCCGTCTCGTTACCGGGTACGGCGGCACTCCGGTGGCCGGGATGAAGCTGTTCCCGGCGGCGGACGTCGTCGCGCGGATTCCCGCAGCTGAACTGCAGGCGGCGATCGGGCTGACACACGCCCGTACCCGCACCTTGCTGGCCGTGGCCGACGCCTTCAGCCACGCCGGCGCGCAACCGGCCGGCGCGTTCCCGCTCACCCGCGACGAGCTGCTGGCGCTTCCGGGCATCGGCCCCTGGAGCGCAGACTACCTGGACGTGCGGGCCCGGCTGGATCCCGATGCGTTCACCCCCGGAGACCTGGTGTTGCGCCGGGCGCTGGGGCGGATCAGTGCCCGGGAGTCAGCGGACCGGGCGGAAGCGTGGCGCCCCTACCGGGCGCACGCTCTGTTCCACCTGTGGAGCCAGGAAGCGTACGACAGGTAGGCGCCGCCGTCGTGCTGGATCCCGCAGCCCGAAGCCATCCGGGGATCCGGTAGACCCGGGCTCAGCCGCGGACTGCGGTCTGGATCCCTGGTTCGTCGGGGAAGATCTGCCCGATGGGTTCGCGCTTCTCCGCCTGGAACGTCTCCTCGGCCCTGCCGAACGCCCAGTAGGCGGAGAGCGAGAGCGCCTTGCGGTCCACTCCCTTTTCATCCGCGAGGTAGCGGCGCAGCGCCTTGACCATCTCGCGCTCACCGTGGGCGAAGACCTGCACGTCGCCCTCGCGCCAGGTGCCGGCCATGACGGCTGCGGCCAGCCGGGTGCTCTCCGGGGTGAACGGGCCACCGCGGTGCAACCAGTGCACGTTCATGCCCTTGGGGGCCTTGAACTTGATCTCGTCCTTCTCCTCGGCGACCTCGACGTAGACCTCGCCGACCGCGGAGCGGTCCATGGCCTCCAGGGCGGCGGCGATGGCCGGCAGCGCCGATTCGTCACCGGCGAGCAGGTGCCAGTCAGCCTCCGGGGAGGGGACATACATCCCGCCGGGGCCTGAAAAGCAGACCAGGTCCCCGGGCTTGGCGTGGTTGGCCCACGGCCCGGCGATGCCGTCCTCGCCGTGCACGACGAAGTCGATCTGCAGGGTCCCGGCCGCCTCGTTGACGCTGCGCACCGTGTAGGTACGCCGCACCGGCATCCGCTCGGGCGGCAGCACGGCGCGCAGTTCCTCCAGGTCATAGGGCGGGGTGAGGCCCAGGGCGGGATCGGCGAACAGCAGCTTGACGTACTTGTCGGTGGCTTCCTTGTTGCGGAAGGCGGCGAAGCCCTCCCCACCCAGGGTCAGGCGGACCATGTGCTTGCCGATCTTGCGTCGGGTCACCACCTCCAGCACCACCAGCGGGCGCGGCGGCCGGGCGGCTGCGGGGACGGTCATTGTCGGATCACTCCTTCGGGGGCCGGGCACAACCCGGCAAAGGTCTTTTCCCCATCCCATCCCACGTGGAAGCCCAACGCAAACCGGCTACGCCACGGGCGAAGAAGTTACCCCGCGTCTCGCATCCGCTAGGCTGGGTTCCAGCTTCACGAGATGCGGCCATGCACGGGCTCCGACCCGGCCGCACACCAACCCCATGCTTCACGGGTGGTTCGGATGACGAAGCGGCCCGGCACGCACGGTGTCGGGCAAGAGCACGCGAAAGGCAACCCATGGGCCATCTGTCCACCCACCGTCCCGCTTCCGACTGCCACTCCGGCACCCCGGGGCACCGTCCCGCGTTCGGAACGGCCCACCCCGAACTGCTGGCCGACGCCGCCGCCTGGGTTCCGGTCACCGTCTTCGTCGATCCCCCCACCCAGTCGCTCACCCTGGCCTGCCCCACCGGGGTGCGCTGGCGCGGCCACTACCACGGGGTGGCCGAGCTGGCCGCCGCGTTGCGCTGTACGCTCCCGGTTCCCGGGCACGACGACGGTGCCGGGCTGCCGCTGGTGGGCGCGGTGACCTGCCACTGGCATCCGGGCGCACGGCTCCTGGCCGTACCGGCCGATCCGCAGCGCAGCGCCGGACGGGCCTACGTGCAGCTGGCAGCCCGGCCGTTGAAACCGTGCCAGTTGGAGCACGATGAGCAGCTGGCCGCACAGTTCGCCGCGGTTACCGGAACACCGGTGCGCCGATGAACTCCTCCAGCTTGGCTCCGTGAGGGGGCTAGCTATCGAAAAGTCCGACGCCGACCGTTATGGCGTCGCCGATTGAGAGGGCGACGGCGCAAGCTCCGTGGCCCTGATGCCCAGGCTGGGCTGACGTGAACGGTGGCAGGTCCATGGTGCAGACCCAGCCACGTCGCTCAAGTCCTCCTGGCCCTGTCGCGAAGAAAAAGTATCCGCCAGTAGATGTGGATCCGTGGGAGACGATGCGGTCCGCTACTCTTTCCTCATGCGTAAGACGCCGGCACGGGGCTCCAACACCGCCGGAGGTGAGCGCGTGATGATCCTGTCCGCAGGGGTGGGATCGGGGCATAACAGCGCCGCGGCGGCGGTACAGCAGGCGTGCTCCGCGCGCGCCGACATTTCCGAGGTGCAGGTGCTGGACGTCCTGCAGGTCAGTAGCGCGCTCTACCGAGACGTGTTGGGGAAGGGGTACTTCGTTCTGGTCGAGGGCCTGCCGTGGCTGGTCGAGTGGGGCTACGACGCCAGTGACCCGCCGTTCCGGCGCCGAGGCCCGATCGACCCCTGGACTCGGGTGAATGCCTTTCCGGTGGTCCGTGCGATCAAACGGTTCCGACCGACGGCGATCGTGTGTACGCACTTCCTGCCGGCCCAGCTGCTGGCAACCCTGCTCCTTCGGGGCGTGATCGACGCCAAGACGGCTGTCGTCACGACGGACTACGACTTCCAAGGCCTGTGGCTGACGAGCGCGTTCCACCAGCTCTTCGTGGCCAGGGAAGAGGCGAGGATCGAGCTGACCGCGCTTGGTCTGCCTACCGACCGCATCGCGGCCACGGGGATCCCCATCGCGGTGAAGCCGGACACCACGCCCGCGCGCGATGCCAACGAGCCCCCGATGCTGTTGATCTCCGCGGGCGCCAAAGGCGGTGACTACGCCGCCGCAGTTGTGCAGCAGACGCTGCATATGCGGTCCGCATTCACGGCCACGGTCGTGTGTGGACACGATGACGCGCTGCGTCGGCGCATCGAGCAGCTGGTGGAGCCTGCCGGCGACCGTTACCGCGTGATTGGCTTCACGGACAAGATGCCGGAGCTGCTGCGTCGCGCCGACCTGTTCGTGGGCAAACCGGGCGGGTTGACGGCGTCGGAATGCATGGCCGCGGGGCTGCCCATGGTGTTGGTGAACCCCATCCCGGGCCAGGAGGTCCGAAACGGCGACTACCTGATGGAGCAGGGGGCCGCCGTGCGCTGCAACACCACCGCCACGATCGGCTGGAAGATCGACGGGGTCCTCCGTGAGCCGGGCCGCCTGCGGCGGATGCAGGCGGCGGCGCGGAAAGCCGGTCGTCCGGATGCAGCGGCGGACGTGCTGGCTGGCCTGCTGGAGGGTCCGTCCCGTCCTCTGGTCGTGACACGCGCGGCGCAGAGGACGATCCTCGCCACGAGTGAGCAGCACCTCGTCGCGTCCGACCTGAGGGGACCCTCCTCACTGCTCCGCCTGGTCGACCAGGCGGTGGGTAGTACGGTCGCCCTGCTGCGTGCAGAGGAGCTGGGCGATCTGGAGAAGCGGTATGCGACTCCGAACGGGGGCATGGTTCTGCGGCGCGACCCGGCGTCCATGTCGCTCCGTTGGGAGCCACGCCGGTTGCTCCGCACCATGCTGCGCGGTGACGACGTACTGCCCGTCCGCATCGAAGGGCAGTCGGCACCGTTGCCGCCCCTCCCCGAGTGACCGGGACGCGCGCGACCCATGTCGGGCGCACGCCGGCGGGCCATCCGAGGCGCCTTCTTCGCCGGTCATCCCCCTGCGCGTCGTAACGCACCAGCACCCGCCCAGCTCGCGGGGCTGTGTTGGGCGGCGAGCAGGGCCCAGTCGCCCGCGCGGGGCGACCAGCGCCGTGTCGCCGGATCTCGCTGCAGCGTGGGCCCCGCATCCAGTGAGACCTGGACGGTCGTCTCCGCACCGGGCTCCAGCGTCACCTTACGGAAGCCCAGCAGCTGGGCTACCGGCCTGCGATTCGAGACGTCAGCGGCATAGACCTGCACGACGGTCGAGCCCTTGCGGTCGCCAGTGTTCGTCACGAGCACCTCCGCGGTACCACCCGTGTCGTCGAAGCTGTGGTCCAGGAGCCGGTGTTCGATCGTCGTGTAGCCCAAGCCGAACCCGAAGGGGAATGCGGGCGCGTTTCCGTCGCCGTCGAGCCGACGCTGACCCCACCTGTCATCGTAGACGACGGTCTTCGCCGAGCTGTCGAACGGCGGTAGATGTCCGGCGTCTGTCGGCAGCACAAACGGCAGTCGTCCGCCGGGCTCCGCGGTGCCAGTGAGCACGTTCGCCAACGCCCGGCCACCCTCCATCCCCCCGTACCAGGCAAGGAGTAGCGCCGGCACACGGTCTCGCCAGGCCTCCGTCAGGATCGCGCTACCGCCGATCAGGACGACGACGGTCCGGGGGTTGGCTGCGGCGACCGCCCGGATGAGGCGCACATCGGCAGGGCGCAGGTCGAGCGAGGTGCGGTCGCCGCCTCGGACGAAGCGCGACGCCAAATGTGCCAGAGCGACGAGCAGCCGACGGAGCGGACCCGAGCGGAAGGCCCGGCCGAGCACGCCCACGTCGACGCCGCCGGTGACGACCGATTCGCCCTCATCGTGCTGGTCCAGGCCGATGATGACGATCGCCGTCTCCGCCGCAGCCGCCGCCGCGGCCGCTGCGCGTTCGTCCCGACCGGCCGTGGCCGTGATCCGAACGTGGGGAAGCGCCTCCCGCAGGCCCTGCAACGGAGAGACCGTGGAGGGGGGCCGGACGCGTGAGGAACCGTGGTCGCCGAGGTTCGCACGTGCCGCGAGTCGCCCGATCACCGCGAGGTGCCTGGTGGTGGGGGCCAACGGCAGCAGCGGCGCCGCGCCGGTGAATTCGTTCTTCAACATCACGATCGACTCCGCGGCTGCCTGGCGGGCCAGTGCCCGGTGCGCCGGCGAGGCAATCAGCTCGGCGCTCAGCGGCTGGGCCTGCCGGGTCGCGGCATGCAGAACGCTGGTGCGCAGGATGCGGCGCGCGGACCGCATGACCGTCTCGCGGTCGACGTCGCCGTTCCGCAGGGCGACCGGCAGATCGCGGGCGCGCAGCAGTCGCAGCGGCATCTCCACATCCATCCCCGCCTCAAGGCTGCCGATGGCGTCATGGGTACCGAAGACCCAGTCGCTCGTCACGAACCCCGGGAAGCCCCATTCATGCCGCAACACATCGGTGAGTAGGATGCGGTTCAGGTCCATGTATTCGCCCCGCACCCTGTTATAGGCACTCATCACGGAATCGGCGCCGGCATCGATGACGGCCTTGAAGTGCGGCAAGTACACCTCGTGCAGGGCGTGCTCGTCGACCGACACGTCGACCTCGAAGCGCTCGTTCTCCATCGAGTTGAGGGCGAAGTGCTTCACGCATGCCATCACGTGCACCCGTACGCCCCGGGTCAGGGCAGATGCCATCCGGCCGGTGAGCACCGGATCCTCGCCGTAGCACTCCTGCGCCCGGCCCCACGCGGGATGACGCAATAGGTTGACGCAGACGGAAGCGGAGTAGTTTGCGCCCCGCGCTCTGGTCTCCAAGCCGATGGCGATGCCAATGCGCTCCTCCAGTGACGGGTCCCAGGTCGCGGCCCGCGCGATCGTCGCCGGGAAGGCGGTGGAAGGGCCGATCACGACGCCACGGGTACCGTCACTGAACCGGATGCCCGGGATGCCAAGCCGCGAAACCGCCCCGGCTACGAACGGCCGCCGACCGAGCAACACCGGGATGACCGGCAGCAGCCGCCTAGGAGAATCACCGTCTAGCAGTCCGAGGACCTCCCGATCGGTCATCCTGCCGATCAGCCGGCCTGCAGCCTCATCCGCATCGAATTTGCCGGCTCGGACGGCCCGGACTGCCTCGTCATAAGCGCTGTCCCCCGCCATCATCGATTTCCTTGGCTCAGATAGCGTACCGGTGCTCCACGATTTCTTCGCTCGTGCAGCCCAGCGCCCTGCAATCATGTCCATGCACTAGATTCTGCACCCTAGGTGGCATCAATCCTGCGTCTACACCGACGGCCGGCGCGAACTGGACCCGACATCATCTTCTTGGCGGTTACCGGAACACGGGTTCGCCGATGAATTCCGCGAGCTTGGCGCGTTCGGCCGGCGGCAGGCGCAGCAGCCGCTGGTTGTCGACAGAGAAGAACGCCAGCGTCGTGCTCGCGCGCATGCACAGGCCGCCGTCGACCGGATCGTGGAATTCATAGCAGACGTCGAAGCTGGCTGCCTTGACGGCGGAGAGCCACAGGTCCACCTGGGCCGGCACGTTGCGGTACTCCAGCGGGGCGACGTAACGCACCCGGTGCTCCACCACGAGGACCTGGGTGTTCTCCGGGACCGCGGAGAACAGGTCGACCATCGGTTCGTTGCCTGGCTTGCCGGTGCCGCCCGGGACGCCGAAGCCTGCGATGCGTGCCTCTTCCATCATCCGCACCAGGTTCACGTTGTTGATGTGGCCGTAGGCATCCATGTCACCCCACCGCATGGGCACTTCCACGCGGAGCTTGTGCCCGCTCATGCGTCGCCCCCGGGCGTCACGTCCTGCGGCTTGCCGTCGGGCCACTGCTGGCGCAGGCGGCGCCGCTCCTGGTGGTCGACGTGCTGGTCCTCGTCGGAGACGATGCCCAGCCGTTCGAGTTCGTTGAGGATGCCGGCGCCGTCGGGTGCGTAGATCCAATCGACGCCGGGGGTGGAGTTCACCGTCCGCTGGGACCGGCCACCGGCCAGGACGGCCTCGGACGGCGTCAGCTGGCGGATGACGATCGCCTTGACGTTCTGCGGGTAGCGCTGGGCGAACCCGGCGTAGATCTCCGGATCGTGCTGGCCGTCGTCGCCGACCAGCAGCCACTTCATCTGCGGGAATTCGGTGGCCAGGCGGCGCAGCTGGTCCACCTTGTGCTGCGCACCGGAGCGGAACCAGCGGCCACTGGCGGAACCGGTCTCGATCGGCCCCCAATCGGTAAGCAGCAAGGGCCCCTCGGGATAGAGGTTGCGGGCCATGAAACGGCTCAGCGTGGGAGCCACGTTCCAGGCACCAGTGGAGAGGTAGAGCACCGGCGCGCCGGGGCGGCCCCGCAGCACGCGTTCCATCATCACTGCCATGCCGGGGGTGGCCACCCGGGCGTGCTCATCCAGCACGAACGAGTTCCAGGCAGCGAGCAACGGACGCGGGAGTGCGGTGACCACGACGGTGTCGTCGACGTCGGAGATCATCCCGAAGTCGCAGGATTCGTCGACCACGAAGATCCGCGCGGTGACCTCGGCGGATTCTCCGGTGGACAGGGTGACGGTGTGCCAGCCCGGCCCCAAGGTGGTCTCGATATGGGCGTCGAGCACGCCGCCCCGATCGGCACGGACCACCTGGCTGGTCCCGGCAATGGCCACGGTGACCTCGGCAAAGGCAATCGGCGGGGACACGAAGTTCCGCCAACCCCGCACGCTGTCCGCCACCACCTTCGAGCGCGGAACCCCATTGCGGAACGTGCGTGGTGGGGCCACGACGATCCGCGCCAGGATCCGGACCCAACCGGATCCCCCGGCAGCGGAGAGGCCATACCCACGGAAGGGCAGAACCGTCGGGACCATGCCGCGCCCCCGCCCATTGGCCTCCCGGAACGCGTGCCAGGAGTCCTCGAGCCTGACTCCCAGGTGCTGTCGCAACGATGATGGTTTGCGTGGTGACATGGCGCCAGTCTTTCACGGGGTCTCCGCATGGTGCGACCGGCCACCTCTAGACCTTTTCTACGATCCGTCGAATACTTGGGTCATGATGTACAACCACGAAGACAACGAACCGGTACTGGTGCTCGACGACGGGCAATGCTGGACCCTGTTGGGGCACAGCCGGCATGGACGCATCGCCACCGCCTTCGACGGCCAACCGGAGATCACCCCGGTCAACCACGGGGTCGGAAACGGCAAGCTGTACCTGCGTTCCGCCGCGGGATCCAAGCTGGCCGGCCTGACGGTCAACCCGCGCATCGCCTTCGAGGCCGACGGCATCCTCAGCGACGAGGCCTGGTCCGTCGTCGTGCACGGCACCGCCCGGGTGCTCGAGACGGAAGCGGACATCGAGGCCGCCCGCGCCTCCGGCGTTGACCCCTGGGTCCAGACGCTGAAGGACTTCTGGGTGGAGATCACCCCGACATCGGTCACCGGCCGCCACTTCGCCCTGGGCCGCCAACCCGAGCAGCTCGACGAACACTAGCGCCCACTAGGGTTGAGGGGTGGACACATCCCTGAGCACACCCCAGCTGGCCGAACAACTCCGTGCGATTGCCGAGGCGGCGGCCCGAAGCGTCGGGCCGATGCTCCGCGCGGCCTTCCGTTCCGGGGCCGAGGCCACCGAGAAGAAGAACGCCCACGATCTGGTCACCGAGTACGACCGGGCCAGCGAGGCGGCCCTCACCGAGCACTTGTTCTCCGCCTGCCCGGACAGCCGGATCCTCGGGGAGGAGGGCGGACACCAGGGCACCGGTCGCATCGAGTGGATCGTTGACCCCATTGACGGAACCAGCAACTTCGCCCATGGCGTCGCGTTCTTCTGTGTCTCGATCGCCGCAGCGCTGGACGGCGAACTGTTGGCCGGCGTCGTCTACGACCCGGTCGCCGAGCTGATGTTCTCCGCCAATGCCGAGGGCGCCTGGCTCAACGGGGCGCCCCTGTCGCCCCGGGGGCGGAGCGAGGAGACCAGCTCGTCGCTCATGACGGACTACCCCTCCGCCGAGGCAATAGCGCTGGACGGTCCGGCAGCGGTGGAGGCGTTCGGCACCCTGGTGACCCGCTACGCCACGGTCCGTCGCACCGTCAGCGGCGCCCTGGCCCTGGCCCACGTGGCTGCCGGCTGGACCGACGTGACCTTCGGCTTCGACACCAACCCGTGGGATGTTGCCGCGGGTATCCTGCTGGTGCGCCGCTCGGGTGGCACGTATCTCCCCTACCGGTACGACGACGAGGACCGGCCCGTCCAGGACGCGCCGGTCTACCTCGCGGTCGGCCCCGGCGGCGCCGCGGAGACCAGCGCCCGCATTGTCGAGGAGCGCCTGGCAGCCCGCCGGGCCGTGGGCCACCGCAAATAGGGCGGAGGCCCCGCCCCCTCGGCTACTTGGTGATGCCCTCGACCACCGGGCAGGTGACCTCGGCCGCGGAGCCCGAGGACGTATTGGTGGAGACGACGTTGTCCTGGTCGTCGGTGACCTTGCAGGTGAGCTCGCCGGTATTCCCCTTGGCGTTCGTGGCGGTCACCAACCCCAACAGCGTGCTGGCCCTGACGTCCTTCGTGAACGTCCCGCCCTTGATCTCCTCGGTCTTGAGCTGGTCGACGTCCTCGGTGAGGTACTTAACCGTGAAGGCACCTTCGCCCGTGACGGTGTACGTATACGGAGCCGTCTTCCCGGCGCCCTCCTTCACCACACCGGCAATGGCAATGAACACGAAGACGTAGACGACGCAGACGATCAACGCCACGGCACCGGTGATGAGCCCAGTCAGTGCGAAACCCTTGCGGGGTCGCTTCTTCACCAGCCCGACGATGCCCAGCACCACGGCGATGGCACCCAGGATGAAGGAGACAAAACCGACGAAGGGGATGATGGAGAGCACGACGGCGATGATGCCGACGATCATGGCTGCCTTGGTCATCCCGGTGGCCGCCGGCGGCTGCTGGTTCCACCCCGGCTGACCCGGATAGGGGTAGCCGGACGCGGGCTGGTTCGGGTGCTGCTCACTCATGGGTGTCCCTCGATCGTTCCGGCTCGGTGGTGGACGGGGCGGGCGCCCCCAGGCGCCTTCTCCCCGGCCCATTCTAACTATGGCTCTTCCCCCTGCCCGGGCGTACATTCAAAGTATGGGTATAGCAATGAATCAACGAGGTGTCGCCCGCGCCCACCATCATCACCACGGGGTGGAGTACATCGTCGCGGGCATCGGCATCGTGCTGTTGTTCGGGGCGTTCGCCGTCCTGCAGTCGATCATCTCCGGCCAGATGTTCAACCCCCTGTATCTCGGGGTGTTCTTCGGCTTGGTCGGGGTGGCGATGGGCACGACGTTCTGGGCGCGACACTGACAACGCCGCCCCGGCATCGGCCGGGCCCCCGTACAGGGGACCGGCCCTTATCCCCATACGGCCACGGACGCACTATCTGAGCCGTCAATCTCCACCTGTCCGGCGGTCCCGCTGCCGAGCGCACGGCCCCGGTACCTGCCGAAGGACAGATACCGGGACCGAATTTCTCTGCTCCTAGCTCGGGGAATTGGCCAACGAGACGCCCCGCAGTCGTTCCATCTGCGGATCGTAGAGCGGATCGTCCACGACCGTCGCCGCGATGCGCTGTCCCAAGTACTCAATCTGGACCGCGTCCCCTGTCTGCAGGCCTGAAGGCATCCAAGCGTAGGCGATGGGCTTGCGCACGGTGTATCCGTAAGCGGCACTGGTCACGTACCCCACTGGCATTCCGTCCACGTAGACGGGCTCCTTGCCCAGGACCACCGAGACGCCATCGTCAATCGTCAGGCAGCGGAGGCGTTTCGTCGCCGCCGCGGCCCGCGACAGCAGTGCGTCCTTGCCCACGAAGTCGTCGGTTTTCGAAGCCTTCACGGCAAACCCCAACCCCGCCTGTTCCGGTTCGTGTTCGGAGTTCATGTCGGTGCCGAAGGAACGGAACCCCTTCTCCAACCGGAGCGAGTTGAATGCTTCGCGGCCCGCGGCGATCAGGCCATGTTCCTGTCCGGCCTCCCACAGCACGTCCCAGAGCCGCTGGCTCACGTCGGCGGAAGCATAGAGTTCCCAGCCCAGTTCCCCCACATAGGAAAGCCGCATGGCCGTCACGGGAATCCCGGCGATGGAGATCGGCTTGGTCCGGAAGTACTTCAACCCCTCATTGCCCATGTCATCTGTGGTGACCTTCTTGATCACCTCGCGTGCCAGGGGACCCCAGAGACCGATACATGAGGTTCCGGCGGTGATGTCGCGGACCGTCACCCACTGCTCGGGATGCTGCTGAACATGCTTCCGTGCCTCCCGCGTCAGGTAGGCGACATCAACATTTGAATTGATGCCCGCCTGGTACGTCTGTTCGGAGAGCCTGGCGACAGTGATGTCACTGGTGATTCCACCGGCAGCATCCAAAAGCAACGTGTAGCTCACCGCGCCCGGGGCACGGAGCATGCTCGAGGTGGTGAGGCGATGCAGCAGGGGTCCGGCCCCGGGGCCCGTCACTTCCACGCGCTTCAAGGGAGTCATGTCGAACATGGCCACCGCGGTCCGCGTCTTCCATGCTTCAACGGCGGCTATCGGTGAGTGGAACATGTCCGACCAGCCATCGCGCGGAGGTGCCGCCCAGCCATCGGGAAGTTGATCGAGCAAGGCCGCATTGGCCTCATACCAATGCGGTCGTTCCCAACCTGCACCCTCCAGGTAGTAGGCCCCCAAGGCCTGCTGCTGGCTGAAGAACGGGCTGGTACGGACATTGCGGGGCTTCAGCCGCGGTTCCAGCGGATGGCGGATATCGTAGATTTCCACGAAATTCTGTTGGGAGGTCTCACTGACGTATTCCGTGGTGGTTTGGACACCTTCGAAGCGGTTGAGATCGCAGTCGCTCAGGTCCGTCCTGGACTGCCCCTCGACGATCAGTTCCGCGACGGCCTTGGCGACGCCCGCACCGTGGGTGACCCACACTGCCTCCGCTACAAAGAAGCCATCGACTTCGCGGGACTGCCCCACCAGGGAGCCTCCGTCCGGCGTGAAGGAGAAAATGCCGTTGAAGCCCCTTTGGATTTGGGTATTGCGCACATCCGGCAGCAGTTCCTGGGTCGCCTCCCATTCAGAAGCAAAGTCTTCTGGCGTGAAGGCCAGACTCGATGGCATCCGCTCGGACGTGATCTCCTCGGGTTTGAACCGAGGCAGCGTATCCAGATCCACCGGCATGGGACGGTGCGCGTAGGATCCGATGCCAATGCGGTCGCCATACTCGCGGTAGTAGAGGTCGCGGTCTTGATAACGCAGGATGGGCCGGCTGGCACCGTTGGGCAGCTCGTTGATTCCGGACAGGCTCGGCACCGGTGTGGTCCAGGCGAATTGGTGGCCAAGCGGCAGCAGGGGTATGGCGGTTCCCACCATTTTGCCGATGCTCGGCCCCCAGAACCCGGCGCATGAAACGACGACGTCTGCCGGGAACCGCTCATCGTCACAGATCACGGCCGTCACCTTGCCGCCGGATTGCTCGATGTCGGTCACGACGGTCCGGTCCCGGAATTCCACCCCTGCCACCTTGGCGCGCTCGATCATCAATTGCGTTCCCTGCGCTGCCAGGGCCAGCCCATCCTGGGGAGTATAGAGGCCCCCGAGGACCATCTCCGGGTTGAGCATGGGGAACTTTTCCAGGCAGGCAGCCGCGTCGACCACATGGGCCTCAACGCCATATGAGCGGTTCCAACCGGCGCGACGGTGAAGGTCCTGCAAACGCGCCTCGGTGGTGGCGACTTCGAGACCCCCTACCGGCAGGAAGGATCCTCGCCCGTCGGGCCCCACCAGCGACGTGAGCTTTTCGATGGTGTACTGCGCGAATTCCGTCATTGATTTTGACGGGTTGGAAGAAAATACCAGACCCGGGGCATGCGAGGTCGAGCCGCCGGGAATTCCCAGCGGGCCCTGCTCGATGACAAGGATGTTGGTGTGGCCAAGTTGGACGAGTTCGTCGGCCAGGTTGGCGCCGACGATTCCAGCTCCGATGATGACTATCCGCTGTGAGGATTGAGACACGGTGAACTCCTGTCGATCGTGTGTTCTGATGATGGTTCTGCTGGATATATTCCGGCCGGGTTGCCCGTAAGTTAGGCGTCGATAACCAAGTCGGATCGTGCTGTCGAGCAGCACGGTAAGAATTTCCCAGCCGCGATTTCGCGGGCACGTATCCCGCCTTGATGGTTCATCTCGACTTCGCCGTCATGTTTGACGACCTTGCAGGAACCGCACATCCCTTCCTGGCAATTGGCTCCGATGCGCACCCCGGCACGGTGGGCAACTCCCAAGATCTGCTCATCCTCGTTGATCCGTACATTGATCCCGGTGCGCAAGAAGGTCATCGTCAGGCTGCCCTCACCCACCGTCGAGAAGGCGGAGACGTCCAGGGGTTGTTGCTCCTCGACGAGCGGTTCGGCGGGCGGCATCGGCAGGGATGAATCCACTACTTCCAGCTTCTGGCCGCTTGCCTCAAGCGTGCCGTCGGCGTCGTAGTCCGGCTCGTACATGCCCAGCTCCGGGGGCTGGCTCTCGTAGAACTCCTCCATCGATTCGGCTACTTCGCCGGCGATGCCTTCTGCCAGTTCGATCTCCGTCTGGTATTCGAGCAGCGTCTTGCGGTCTCCGGAGAAGAACTCCATGAACACCGAAGTGTCGTCCACAGCCACTTCTCGCAGTAATTGGGCGGCCGAGTTCAAATAGCCCTCGGGGCCACAAGCGAACACCTTTCTGCCGTTCGCGTCGGGTGCCACCTGCTCGATCATCTCGGCCGTCAGCCGTCCGGTGAATCCGTCCCAACTCTCGGGCTTTTCACGGTTGCCCAGTGAATATGACACCTGGATGCGCGAATCGACTTGGGCAATGTATTCGAGCTCGGGCCAGAAGGCGAAGTCCCCGGGCACGGTCCCATGGCACAGCAGCACGACGTCTGCCTGCCCCGGCAGCGAATGAATGGTACGGATCATGGACATGATGGGCGTGATCCCCGCACCGGCTGCCAAGAAGAGGAATCGTGCCCGGCGGTCGGAGTCGCCCAGGTGGAAGGCACCCACCGGGCCGAGCATGTCCAGCACCATCCCCGGACGGAGATATTCGTGTGCCCAGGAGGAAACCAGTCCCCGGGGATCACGTTTGATGCTGATGTTAAAGGTCCACGGGACGGTTGGGGCACTCGAAATCGAGTAGCTGCGGTCTACGGGTTCTCCGTCGTCACCGAGGACGGGAAACGCGATGTTGAGGTATTGACCGGCGCGAAAGGCCAAGGGTGCCCCGTCGAGACGACGGAACACGAAGGTCATCAGCCCACCGGCTTCGGCAATGGTCTGCACGCATTCGGCCGCGAATTCCTGGGGGTGCCACGGGCCCAGGGCGCGTGCCGCCCGCGCAGGCCCTTCCTGGCCGCTCAACACGCGGTTCCATGGCATCTCCAGACCGCGGATGCGCTGGGCCCCCGCTGTTTTGGGGAGCGTGGTCGTTCGTGTCATGAAAGGTGTTCCACTACGCGCTGTGTATACCAGTTGATGAATGCCTCGACCTGGTACTCGCTCTTCATGTAGGGGCCAGGTTCATACGCCGGGCTGCTGGCTCCGGTTTGGCACAGCTCGACGAAGGCCTTGTCCTGCAGATTTGTCTGCTTCCAGGTGTGGGTCAGCTTCTCCAGGTCGTAGTCCTTTCCTTCCACGGCGTCATCGGCCACGAGCCACGTCGTCCGCACGAGGGTCTGATGTTCGTTGATGGGAAACGCCGCGAAAGTCACTACGTGGTCACTCTGGAAATGGAACCAGCTGTTGGGCTGCAGGTGCATGGAGCAGCGTCCCATGCGGAAGTCGCGGAGATCGCCGAGCAACTTCTTGGACAAACGGTGGCCATCTGGCGAGAACGACTCTCCATCTCCGTCCAAGGATTCCCGGGAGATGCGGACTCCGGCGATCCGGGTGTCCAGTTCCTCCACGACCTCATAGGGGATGTCGTAGCGCCGGCACCTTTCCTCCAGACGCTCCTGCGCTGTCTTGTTGCGCTCCCACACTTCTTCGAGATGTGGGGGCACCGTCTCGTCCGAGAGCCCCCACGTCGGGAACAGCGAACAGGCAAGCTCCGGGTGGCCGTCGCAGTGGTAGCACTCGCGGTTGTTTTCCATCACCAATTTCCAGTTGGCTTCTTCGATGATGTTCTGCTGGTACGCAACTTTCGCGCGGGAGATATCGTGCGGCAGCAGGTAGGGCTCGAAGATCCCGGCCACCTGCTCGAAGTCAGCTGGTGGGTCCTGCGCCAGGCTCACGAAAATGAGGCCGGCATGGATCCGTCCGTGTGCACGTTTGAGGGCAAAGCAGTTCTTGTCGAAGTTCCCTTCGCCCGGTGCGGAGGCATGGATCAAGTCCCCCTCGGGTGAGTAGGTCCATGAGTGGTAACCGCAGACCAGGTTCCCCGTACTGCCCGAGGCCTTCGTCAGGACCCGAGCGCCACGGTGGCGGCAGACGTTGTGCAGGACGTTCACTCCGCCATCGTCGGTGCGCAAAACGATGAGTGAGTGCGGACCGTAGTCGAGGGTGAGGTAGTCGCCCGGCTCGGGGATTTCGGCAACACTCGCGGCGAACACCCAATGCGTTCCGAAGATGGCGTGCATGTCGACGCCGAAAATCGCGGGGTCCGTGTACATCGGAGCTTCCAGCGAATACCCCTGCCGCCGGTTCTGGAAGAGTTCTGTCATTTCGGCGAGTTGTTCATTCGTCGCCGACGAAGCGAGTCTCCCCCGACTCCTCTGCGGAGCGCCTACGGAAGCGGTCATGTCTTACTCCTAGCTGGACATCAGGGGTGCCCTCTGGCTTGGCCTACAAGGCTTGATGCGTGATGTGGATCACCGCATGAGACGAGACTAGAGAGTGCCAGACCACAAAAAAAGCGTAAGTTACTGCAAAGAATCATGCAGAATGAGTGCATGATTGATTCTCGACTCATCACCCTGCGGGTCTTCGCGTCGGCCGGGACCATTGCGCGCACGGCCGACCTCACCGGCTACTCCCCCTCCGCGGTGTCGACACAATTGCGCGAACTCCAGCGATCACTGGGAATGAAGCTCCTGGCAAAGGAAGGGCGCGGGGTCCGGCTCACCATTGCCGGCCGCCACTTCGTCGCCGGGTTGGACGACATCGCGACGCAATGGGAGCTGCTCAAAGCTTCGGCCCTTGCCGCGGAGGGCCAGGTCCAGAGCCATTTCGGGCTCGGCGGGTTCTCCACCGCGGCGGCCCAGCTCCTCGCCCCCCTGGCCCAGACGTTGCGCACCACCCGGCCGGACGTTGAAGTGCAGCTCTTGGAGGCCCTGCCCCAGCGTTGCCTCGATTTGCTGCTGGCCGAACGAATCGACCTGGCGGTCATCGTGGCGTCCCAAACCGAGGGCTCCAGCGAAGACGCCACGAGGTTCGAGCAAACACTCCTGCTCGATGACCAGCTGGATGTCGTGCTACCGGCGCAGCACCGACTGGCGCAGAAGAAATCGGTGTCGCTGGAAGAGCTGGCCGACGATCCCTGGATCACGGAATCCGAGCCGTCGGTGTACCGGGCCCTCTTCGTGGCTGCTTTCGCCTCACTGGGCGTCACGCCCCGGATCGCCCACGAGGCTGCGGAGTGGGAGACCATGATTGCCTTCATCGCCGCGGGCCTCGGCGTCGGGCTGTTTCCCCGGCTGGCAACCCTGGGGAACGTGGAAAACGTGGTCCGCCGACGGATTTCCGGTGCCGCCAAGCCTTCGCGGCGAATCATCGCAGTGACTCGCAAGGGAAGCAGGGGGGCGCCCTTGATCGAGGAATCCCTGGCCGTTTTGCAGTCCACAGCGGCGAGCATCATCACCCAGCGCCTGACTGAAGAGCTCGACGGATAGGCCCCCCGCCGAACCCCTTGCCGGTCCGCCCCGATTTGCCGAGACCTATTGACACAGATCACACTCCTGAGCAGACTCTGCCCAGATCAAATTAGTATCCAACTGATATTTCAAGTGTGAAAGGTCAACTATGGGCAACTTGGCAGTGAGCTACGCTGGCGCAGGCAAGGTCGAACTCATCGATACGCCGTACCCCGAATTTGAATTGAAGGATGGGCCGGGAGTCCATCCGGCGAACGTCGGACGAAAGGTCCAACACGGCGTCATCCTGAAGACCATCACCACCAACATCTGCGGGTCCGACCAGCACATGGTCCGCGGACGAACCACCGCGCCAGAGGGTCTGGTCCTGGGCCACGAGATCACCGGAGAGGTCGTCGAAGTCGGGCGTGACGTCGAGTTCGTCAAGGTAGGCGACGTCGTTTCCGTACCGTTCAACATCTCGTGCGGCCGCTGCCGGAATTGCAAAACCGGGCAGACCGGAATCTGCCTCAACGTCAATCCCGACCGTCCCGGATCGGCCTACGGGTATGTGGACATGGGCGGCTGGGTCGGGGGCCAGGCGGAATACGTGCTGGTCCCCTATGCCGATTGGAATGTCCTCAAATTCCCTGACCGCGACCAGGCCCTGGAAAAGATCCTGGACCTCACGATGCTCTCTGACATCTTCCCCACGGGGTTCCATGGCGCGGTCGGGGCCGGTGTCACCGTCGGCTCCACGGTCTACGTCGCCGGAGCCGGGCCGGTGGGGCTGGCAGCCGCGACGTCTGCCCAGTTGCTGGGCGCAGCTACAGTCATCGTCGGTGATCTCAACCCCGAACGACTAGCCCAGGCCCGCAGCTTCGGCTGCGAGACCGTGGACGTTTCGCTCGGGGAACCGGCAGATCAGATCGAGCAGATCCTCGGCACGCCCGAGGTCGACTGCGGCATCGACGCGGTGGGGTTTGAAGCCCGTGGCCACGGGCAAAACGCAACGAACGAGCAACCCGCCACGGTGCTGAACTCCTTGATGGAAATCACGCGTGCCGGCGGCAGCCTGGGCATCCCCGGTTTGTATGTCACCGGCGATCCAGGAGCAGCCGATGAAGCCGCCCGGCAAGGGTCACTGTCCATGCGGTTCGGGCTCGGTTTTGCCAAGTCGCATACGTTCGTCACCGGCCAGTGCCCAGTGATGAAGTACAACCGGAATCTGATGCAGGCGATCCTCTCCGACAAGGTGTCGATCGCGAAAAACGTCAACGCGACGGCCATCCCGTTGACCGAAGCCGCCAACGGGTATGCAGCCTTCGACCAGGGTGCGGCCCAGAAGTTCGTGCTCGATCCGCATGGCATGGTGAAGGCCTAGCTCCCTGGCGTGGGTGGAATCACCGCCACCCGAAGAACCTTCTCCAGGTCGTACCGGCTGAGCGTCACCAAAAGGGGTTGCCCGCCAGGCCCCGACGCATCAGCCGGTACACCCACCATGCCCCGGTACCGTGTCAATCGCGCCGGCGAACAGCGTGGCACAGCGCATGTACGCGTGCGCACTCGCGGGGCAGGCCGCGCTCACAGCAAGCACCCGAACCAGATTTTGTGCTGCCCTCGGGTAGGCCCATCAGACGTCGCACTCCCCTCCTGCGACGTGTCCATCAACCCAAGGAACAGCAGTGAAAAACAAGGACCAGCCCGGACCGGATCTCGTCACCGAACTGCATTCAGCTCGGCGGCGAAGACCGAGAAGAAACCACGCTTCGGGGACCGACTACTGGGTCTTCGGGATTGCCGGACTCATGACACTGGCCTTCATCGTCTGGGGATTCGCGTCCCCCACCGGTCTGGGCAACGTCGCCGATCATGCCCTGGATTGGGTCATCACGAACACCGGCTGGATCTTCGTGATCGCCGCCACCGTTTTCACCATTTTCGTCCTAGTGGTGGCGGCCAAGAGCTTTGGGCGCATCCCGCTGGGCAAGGACGGCGAAAAGCCGCAGTTCAGCACCGTTTCGTGGATCTCCATGATGTTTGCTACCGGCATGGGCATTGGACTCGTCTTCTACGGCGTGGGGGAACCGTTGTTCTTCTACATGTCGCCGCCGCCCGGAACGGTTGACGGCCAAAGCGCGGCGGCAGTGGGAACGGCCATGGGAACGACGCTCTTTCATTGGACCCTCTTTCCCTGGGCCATGTACGCGATCGTCGGCCTGGGCATGGCCTATGGAAGTTTTCGTTTGGGGCGCCCACAGTTGTTTTCCTCGATGTTCACCTCGATCTTCGGTGAACGCGCAGTCCACGGCTGGGGCGGGAAGACCATCAACATCCTGGCCATTCTGGCAACGCTTTTCGGATCAGCGTGTTCCCTGGGACTTGGTGCCCTGCAAATCGGTGGTGGAATCCAGTCGGCCGGAATCCTGCCACAGGTCGGCTCCAGTGTGCTGGTGCTGATCATTGCGATCTTGACCGCCCTGTTCGTTGCCTCGGCGGTTTCCGGAATCGAACGCGGCATCCAATGGCTCTCCAACATCAACATGGTCCTCGCTGTGCTCCTCGCCCTGGTCGTGTTCATCGGCGGTCCCACCCTCTTCATTTTGAATGTGATTCCCAATGCAGTGGGGTCATTCATCAGCGACCTGCCGGAAATGGCCTCGCGTACCGCATCTTCGGGGGATGATTCGATGGCCTCCTGGCTCTCCTCGTGGACCATCTTCTACTGGGCGTGGTGGGTGTCCTGGAGTCCGTTTGTCGGGCTCTTCATCGCCCGCATCTCCCGTGGCCGAAGCATCCGCCAATTCGTCACCGGGGTCTTGCTGGTCCCCTCGGCTGTCACGCTGATTTGGTTCGCAATCTTCGGCGGCGGAGCCATCGGCTTGCAGGAACAGGCTGAACGTGGCGGGGACATGGGACGGGCACTGGTCCAGATGGTGGACGGCGCCCCGAACATCAATTTCGACTCAGTGCTCTTCGAGTTGTTGAACGGCCTGTCCTTCCCCTCCTGGTTCTCGACCGCGCTCACGGTGCTGACAGTGGTGTTGATCGCGATCTTCTTCGTCACCGGCGCCGATTCTGCGTCCATCGTGATGGGCGCCCTGAGTGAAAGAGGTGCCGAAGAGCCCACGAAGAAGTCGGTGATTTTCTGGGGGACCTCGGTGGGTGCGGTGGCCGCCGTCATGTTGCTCGCCGGTGGGGATCATCCGGCTGCCGCCCTGAACGGGTTGAAGAACATCACCATTGTCTCGGCGCTCCCCTTCGTGCTCGTGATGCTGCTGCTGTGCGTGGCGATCTGGCGGGATCTCAGCAAGGATCCCCTGGTCCTGCGGGGAAAGGTCGCGCTCGAAGTCCTGGAACAAGCGGTGGATGACGGAATCGACCGGCATGCAGGCGAGCACTTCAGCTTGATGACGACCGAGCAATCGATCGTCACGGACATCAACCCGCCCCCGGTCCACCCAGCGGGGGAAACCGCGGTCGCTGCACCGGACGACCAGCCCTGGGGCTCTGATGTTGGAGGCGGTCCGGCCGTAGCCCCCGCAGCCGACGGCGATGTGGAGCCTGACCTGCAGAGCAGATAGCGTCGCAAGGGGCACTCGGTCTTGCAGCTGGTCCCCACTGATCGGTCGAGCCGGCCGGGCCCGATACCTTGCGCATCGGGTCCGGCCGCAAACATCTCAAGCGGCGGAGTCCGCCGCCGCAGCCCGTCCGGCAGCCCGCCCGCTGAAGAGGCAGCCGCCCAAGAACGTGCCTTCCAGCGCGCGGTAGCCGTGGACGCCTCCTCCGCCGAATCCAGCGGCCTCCCCCGCGGCATACAGGCCAAGCACCGGCGCTCCCCCGGCCCCGAGTACGCGCGAGTCCAGGTCGGTCTCCAGCCCGCCGAGCGACTTGCGGGTGAGGATATGCAGCCGCACAGCGATCAGCGGGCCGGCCTTCGGGTCCAGCAGCCGGTGTGGCGCGACCGTGCGGATCAGCTTGTCACCGACATAGCTGCGTGCCGATTGGATGGCCATCTGCTGCGGATCCTTGCTGAAGCCGTTGGCGGCCTCTGCGTCACGCGCTGCGACTTCGGCCTCGATCTGTTCAGCATCCAACAGGTTGTGCCCCTCCAGCCGATTCATCCCGGCCACCAGCTCGGCCACCGTGTCGGCCTGGACGAAGTCCTCCCCGCGGTCCAGGAACGCCTGCACGGGTCCAGGCACCGCCGTCACCGCCCGGCGCAGCACCGCGCGGATGTCCTTGCCGGTCAAATCCGGGTTCTGTTCGGAGCCGGAGAGCGCGAACTCCTTGCCGATGATCCGCCGGTTGAGGATGAACCATGAATGGTCATGACCGGTCCCGCGCAGGTGCTCGAGCGTCCCCAACGTGTCGAAGCCCGGCCACAGCGGAGTCGGCAGCCGCCGGCCCGTCGCGTCCAGCCACAGGGAACTGGGGCCGGGCAGGATCCGGATCCCGTGGTTCTCCCACACCGGGCCATGGTTGATGATGCCCTCGGTGTAATGCCACATCCGATCGCCGTTGACCAGGTGCCCGCCGGCCGCAGCGCCGATGTCCAGCCCACGCCCGTCCACATGCGCCGGGACCCCGGCGATCATCCGCTGCGGCGGGTCACCCAACCGGGCCGGCCACGCGGCCCTCACCTTCTCCGGGTTCCCGCCAATGCCCCCGGTACACAGCACGACGGCGGATGCCCGGTACTCGAACTCCCCCACCTGATCACGGTTGCTGGGTTCGCCGCGGGCCGCCGTCGAATTGGCCAGCACCGTGCCGCGTACCCCGGAGACGGCACCTGCGTCGAGCAGCAGCTCATCGAGCCGGTGCCGCCAACGCACCGTCAGCGCGCCGGAAGCCACGGCGGCCAGTGCCTTGTTGGCGAAGGGCTCGACGATTCCGGGCCCGGTGCCCCAGGTGATGTGGAAGCGCGGAACGGAATTTCCCGGACCGCTCGCGCCGTAGCCGCCACGTTCGGCCCAGCCGACCACGGGGAACAGGCGGACGCCGAGCCCGTGCAGCCAGGCACGTTTTTCGCCGGCGGCCCAGTTCACGTAGGCCTCGGCCCATTTCCGGGGCCAGTGGTCCTCGGGGCGGTCGAAGCCGGCGGTGTCGTGCCAGTCGCGTAGCGCCAGGTCCACCGAGTCGTGGATTCCCAGCCGGCGTTGTTCGGGGCTGTCCACCAGGAACAGGCCGCCGAAGCTCCACCACGCCTGCGCGCCGAGGTTTGCCTGCGGTTCCTGGTCGATCAGCAAGACCCTGCGTCCGGCGTCGGTCGCTTCGGTGGCTGCCACCAAGCCGGACAGGCCGGCCCCGACGACGATGAGGTCGAACTGCTGATCACTATGCTCTGTCATGCGGCCAGCGTAGCCCGACCGTGACTCCCGCCACACGCCCACGGGTCCGCGTCAAGGCTGTCGGGCTGTGGATTCAGCCGACTGGACGCTGGTGCAATCCGAACGGGGACCCCTGCTGGTCCCGGCACAGGGTGAACAGTCCGTGCTCTTCCTGCTGGTCTTCACTGCCGTTGAGATCCAGGGGTTCGACGATGCCACCGAGCTCCACCACGCGCTCGCAGGCGGCTTGCATCTGCTCAACGGCGAAGAACACGTAGGGCGCGGCCCCGGGGTCACCGGAATGGATGCCTGCGGGTGTTCCGGCGATGTCGATCTGGTAGCCGTTCTCCGCCCCGCTCGGTCCGGGCTGGATACCCCAGCCGAAGAGCGCGGCGTAGAAGCGCGCTCCGTCCCCGGCGTTCCCTGCACCGAACTCGATAAATGAAATCTCCCCGGCCATCGCCGTCCGCCTCTCCGTGGGGTACCGTTCCCCTCACTTCAGCACCATGGCCCGGCCCTGGCAAGACCCGGGGGTGGGCGCTACAGCGCCGGCGGGGCTGTGCCCGGGCCGGGCGTCCGGGCGGACGCGAGCCCGCGCGCCCGTTCGACGCTTCCGAAGCCCGTGGTGTCCATCGTGCCGGGAGGGCCCCACACGGTGATCAGCCGCAGGGTTTCATCGCCGTCGTTGACCACGTCGTGGTCGGCACCGGCCGGGGCCAGCACGCAATCCCCCGGTTCCAGGTGCAGCTCCCGTCCCTCCAGGTGCATCAGGGCACGCCCGCAGAGCACCTGGTAGAACTCCTGCAGCGGCTGCTCGCCGTCGTGGCGGTGCATGCCCTCGGTGCCGCCGACCGGCAATTCCCAGGTCTGGATGTTCACGGCCATGCCCAGCTCGTCCACGAAGTGGTGCTGGACGCGGATGGGGGCGGCGCCGTCGTGCATGGTGTAGTCGAAGGCGCGTTCTCCGCGCTGTTCCATGGCCATGTGTGGTGTCCTGCCTTCTGCTGCCGGTAGTGAGGAGGTGCGCTAGTCGGGCTGTCCCCCGAGGCGCCGGCTGACGCGGGCCGCTGCTTGGCGGCACGCGGCGCCGAGCTCGGCGACCCTGCGGTCGTTCACGCGGTACAGCGGGGCAGCCAGCATCAGGGCTGCGACCACTTCCCCGCGATGGCCCACGATCGGGGCGGCGACGCCGACCTCTTCGGGGGAGGTCTCGCCGAAATTGCGGGCATACCCCTCGCGCCGGACCTCCTCGAGGCGGCGCAGGTAGTCCCCGGCATCTTGGGGCCCGGCGGGATCCTGTCCGAGCCCTGACTGGCCCAACAGCTCTCTGACCCTCGATTCGGGCTCCCGGGCGAGGAACACCTGGACCGAGGCGCTCAGGGGCGTGGCGTATCGGCTGCCGATCGGGGAGGTGTGCTTGACCTGCTTGCGGCTGGGGATCTGTTCCACCGACACCGATTCGCTGCCGTCCCAGATGTTCAGCGCCGCCGTCTCCCCCGTGGTTTCGGCCAGCTCCTGCAGGGTCGGATACGCGATGCGGCGGACGTCGAGGTTGGCCAGCAGGGGGCCGGCCACGGCGATGAGCCCCATGCCCAGGCGGAATTTGCGTGACGCGTCATCGCGTTCGACGATGCGCTCCTGCTCCAGCGTGGAGAGGATGCGCGAGATGCTGGACTTGTGCAGCCCGACCGTGGCGGCGATCTCGGTGACCCCGAGCAACGGCTCGTCCACGGTGAAGCAGCGCAGGACGTCGATGACGTTGACGATGACGGAGGTGCCGCGTGGCTCCGCGCTGGCGGTCTCGCGTGTCTGGCTTGTCATCTGGATCCGTCCCTTCGAGACCAGGGTGCCGGCGGCGGGCCTGCTGCCTGCCACCGGCACCGGAACCCTCAGGTCCCCGTTTCCCGTGTTGTTAGCAGGGGATGATGTTGTTTTCCGGGCCGAAGCCGAACTTGGTGATGTTCTCGGCACCGTTCTCGCCCACCACGAGGATATCGTGCTCGCGGTAGCCACCGGCCCCGGGCTCGCCATCCATCACGGTGATCATCGGCTCCATGGAAACCACCATGCCCGGTTCCAGCACCGTGTCGATGTCCTCGCGCAGCTCCAGGCCCGCTTCGCGGCCGTAGTAGTGCGAGAGCACCCCGAAGGAGTGGCCGTAGCCAAACGTCCGGTTCGCCAGCAGCCCGCGGTCGATGAAGATCTGGTTCAGCTCCGCGGCGATGTCCTTGCAGACCGCGCCGGGCTTGATCAGCTCCAGGCCACGGCGGTGGACCTCGACGTTGACGTTCCACAGCTCCAGCGAACGCTCATCCGGCTCGCCCAGGAACAAGGTGCGCTCCAGGGCCGTGTAGTAGCCGGAGGTCATCGGGAAGCAGTTCAGCGACAGGATGTCACCGCGCTGCAGCCTGCGGGTGGTCGCCCAGTTGTGGGCGCCATCGGTGTTGATGCCGGACTGGAACCACACCCAGGTGTCGCGGACCTCCTGGTCCGGGAACGTCTTGGCGATCTCGTGGACCATGGCCTCGGTGCCGATCAGGGCGACCTCGTATTCGGTGATGCCCTCGCGGATGGCAGCCTTGATGGCCTCGCCACCCAGGTCGCCGATGCGCGCACCGTGCTTGATGACCTCGATCTCCTCGGCGGACTTGATCATGCGCTGGCGCATGGCGTCCTGAGAGACATCGAGCAGCTCGGCGCCCTGGAAGGCATCCTGGATCCGCTGGCGGGTCATCAGCGGCAAGAAGTCATCCTCGACTCCGATGCGGCGCGGGGACACTCCGGCGCGCTTCACGGCCTCCTGCAGCCCGAAGTAGAAGTTGTCGCGCTTCCAGTCGGTGTAGACGATGTTGTCGCCGTAGCTGGTGCGCCACGGCATCCCGGCATCGATGTTCGCGGTGACGGTCACCGACTCGTTCTGCGTGACGACCAGCGCGTAGTTGCGCCCGAACGTGGTGAACAGGAAATCGGAGTAGTACTTGATGCCGTGGTAGCTATTCAGGATCACGGCATCCAGGCCCTTGACCGCCATGATCTGGCGCAGGCCGGCCAGGCGGCGCTCGAACTCGCTGTCGGAGAAGGTCAGCGGCTGCTTCTGCCCGTTGTGCAGCGTCTTGAGGCGCTCAAGGGAGGAAACGGACGTTGCGGGGGTTGCTTCGGTGGTCACAATGGACTCCTTTGTCTTGTTACTTGGTGGTTTCGCTAGGAGGTGTGGGGGCCGCTACTTGAGCGGTTGCTTGCTGGTCTCTGCGGAGAAGGCAACGGCGACCAGGGCAATGACGGCTGCGCCCATGAGATACCAGGCCGGGGCAAGATCGCTGCCCGTGAATCCGATGAGGAAAGTTGCCACGAAGGGCGCCGTTCCGCCGAAAATGGCGTTGGAGAGGTTGAAGCTGACGGCAAAGCCGGTGTA
Source organism: Arthrobacter rhombi (assembly GCF_039526245.1). Taxonomy (NCBI): domain Bacteria; kingdom Bacillati; phylum Actinomycetota; class Actinomycetes; order Micrococcales; family Micrococcaceae; genus Arthrobacter; species Arthrobacter rhombi. Next base: position 105,907 of record NZ_BAAAIV010000011.1, on the reverse strand, counting down.
ACGGACCCGGGTGGGAAACATTTCGGCCAGGAAGCTGGGCAGCGTTCCGTCATTGAGGGTCAGCATCGCGCCAAGCGCGATCTGTACCAGCACGATCACCAGGAAGCTTCCGGTGTCCAGCAACATGAAGAGCGGCACGGTGAGAACCACGAAGAGAATCGATGCGGTCATCAGCACCTTCCTCCGCCCGAGTTTGTCGGAGAGGATGCCCATCACAAAGATGAAGCCGATATACGTCACCAGTGCCACCGTGGTGGCGAGGTAGGAAGCCGATTCGTCGAGCCCGACCTCGGTGGAAAGGTAAGTGGGCATGTAGCTGAGCAGCATGTAGAAACCCACGGCATTGAGCAGCACGGCGCCGACCGCCTGGATCAGTTGGCGCCAGTGGTCACGAAAGAGGTCCTTGATCGGAGTCGAATCCGTCGCGTCCTCGGCCTCCAAGGCCCGGAACGCCGGGGAGTCTTCGAGCCGGGTCCGAATATAGCGTCCGATCAGGCCCATCGGGGCGGCGAGCAGGAACGGCAGGCGCCATCCCCAGTCGTGCATCTGCTCGGTCGAGAGCAGACCGGTGAGCAGGGCGGCCAGCAGGGAGCCCAGCAGCAGGCCTGCGGCTGTGCTGGCCGGGACGACCGCGGCATACAGGCCGCGGCGCTTCGGTGGGGCGTATTCGACCAGGAAGGCCGCTGCGCCGGCGTATTCACCCGAGGCCGAAAATCCCTGGATGACGCGGATGACCAGCAGCAGGATCGGAGCGCCCAGGCCAATGGTGTCGTATCCGGGGATAAGGGCGATACAGAACGTGGCTGCGGACATGATCAGGATCGACCAAGACAGCGCGGTCCGCCGCCCGAGCTTGTCACCGAGGTGGCCCCAGATGAATCCACCCAACGGGCGGACGAAGAAAGAGACGGCGAAGAGGCCGAAGGTCAGCAGCAGGCCGGTCTGCTTATCGGATTCCGGGAAGAAGACGCTCGTGATGGTAACCGCCAAGTAGCCGTAGACGGCGTAGTCGAACCATTCCACGAAGTTGCCGATGAAACTCGCCGCGACGACCTTGTTGCGCGTCTTCCGAATGGTTGCCGGGGTGTCCTCACCCGGGCCACCACTGAAGGACGCCCGCGGCACAGAAGGAGTTTCGTGCTGGTGCGCCAGTACTTGCGGTGGCCGCGACGGCTCGCCGTGCATTCCGGGTGTTTTTTCATGATTCATGAGGGACCACCAAAGAAGTTTGGAGTTGCACTGGTTGCAACACTGTTGCGTTCACAATATTTGTGGCGAGCGTCACTGTCAACCCCTTCGCGGAGACTCGCGGTGGATGCCCGCCGCACGGGCCGCGTGCCTCATTTGGGTCTACTCGCGAAGCTCCGGTCATCGAATGGGCAACCCGGTGTGCTGGGTTGATGAAGCAGGAGATATCGATGGGCGCACGACGTGAAATCACGCGAGCCACGCCCAAGGCCACGGCCGATGAGACCAAAGAACAGAAGTCGGCGACGCTCGACAGGCTGTGCTCAGCGATGGACTGGAGCTGGGCTGATGCGTTCCGGCAGCTGCTGTCCACCGCCAGCCGGACAGCAGGACTGGCATCCGCCTTCAAAGACCGTGCACGGAATGACAGCCTGGCCGCGTGCCGGAACCTGGAACGGTCCTGGGCCCTCGAGGGCGAGCCCTGTGGGAAATAGCTGGCCGCCGTCACGGACGACGCGCTCGAGCGGTTTGCCTGGTTCGCCGAACTCGGGACGCGGCCAGGTCTCCTTGATGACATGGTCCGCGAGCAATGGCTGTCCATGTCGGCCGCGACTGAAGCGCACCGGGTTTGATGGAGAGATCGATGACCCGGAAGGATGGCTCTCATGCCAGCAAAATCTAAGGACCCCGCGGAGCTGAAAGAGTGGGCCACGAGAATGGCCGTCGAGGCCCGCCGAGACGTGGCCACCTAGACCGGCACCTACCGGCGCATCGGAGAGCAACTCGGCGTCAATCCCGAGGCGCTGCGCAACCGGGTCCAACGCGCCGAAACCGGCGAGGGTCTCCGTCCCGTCACCACCACCGACGACGCCACCCGACTGGCCGACCTTGAACGCGAGGTGCGCGAGTTGCGGCGGGCCAACACGATCCTGCGCCAGATCTCGGCTATTTTCACGGCGGAGCTCGATCGCCCGTCGAGGTGATGTGCGCGTTCATCGACGAACACTGCGATGAACACGCGGTCGAGCCGACCTGCAGGGTGCTGCAGTTCGCCCCGAGCACCGACTACGCCCGCTGCACCAGACCTCCCTCGGACCGCAGCATCCGCGATACCGGGCTGCCCCCCGTCGTCCGGCAGGTCCACGGGGCGAACTACGGCGTCCATGGGGCGCAGAAGGTCGATGCGGAGCTGCGTCGACAGGGGATTCCGGCGGTACGGTGCACCGTGGAGCGGCTGAAGCGCGCAGGAGGGCTGCGCGGCGTCACGATGGACAAGGGGCCACGGAGCACGAACCCAGCCCCGGAGACCGGGCGTCCCGCGGACCTGATGGAACGTCGGTTCACAGCTCCGGCAGCGAACCGGCCCTGGGTCGCGGATATCACCTACATCCGCTCGTTCGCCGGCTGGGTGTATGCGGCCTTCGTGCTCGATGTCTTCTCCCGCCGCATCGTTGGCGGGCAGGTCTCCACCCGCCTCTACACCGAACTGGCGCTGGATGCCCTGGAGATGGGGATCTGGACCCGGGCCAAGGACGGCACCGATCTGAACGGCCTCACTCACCATTCAGATCGCGGGGTGCAGTATCGGGCAATCAAATACGCCGAGCGGCTCGAGGCCGAAGACGCGGTGGCGTCCGTGGGCTCCAAGGGCGATAGCTACGACAACGCCATGGCCGAGGCCTCAACTCATTCTTCAAGCCCGAGCTGGTCCGGAACAAGGGTCCGTGGCGGGATATGAACCATCTCGAGGTCGCCGTCGCCGAGTGGGTCGATTGGTAAGACTTCGGGCGTATGCACGGCGAACTCGGCCACGTCCCGCCGGTCGAATACGAACGATTCAACGCCTCGGCCAACGCGCCGTGACCAGCATCAATTTCCAACCAAATTGATCTCCATCAAACCCGGGGCTTGACAACATGCCCTCGATGCCGGCCGTGCGCGGGAACTGGCGAGGATCGACCATGGACTCAACCCCGCGGCGATCACGCGGGAGATCAACGCTATCCAGAACCAGTTGATCACCCGCGCCATGCTCCGCACCCACCGCGGCGCCCCAGGAGTTTCGCGAGCAAATTAGTCGAGGCACGCGCAAAACGTTCGCGAGCACATTGACTTGAGGCAAGGCGGAGATGCGCGATTCGCAGCCGGTTAGAGGATCGCCCGCACGGATGCCTCGAAATGTGCCACGTGCTCGGAGGCCAACCGTTCGGCCCGGTCTGCGTCGCCGTCGACGATAGCGTGCAGCAGCTCTGCGTGCTCGTGGATATGCTCGACGACGCCAGGCAGACGGTCCAGAACCAGACACCAAATCCGCGTCGCCAGGTTGTCCAGTCGCACCAGGGTCTCCTGCAGATGGTGGTTCTCCGTCGCCCGGTAGATCGAGCGGTGCACCTCAAGGTCGTACTCCATCAGTGTTTTCCGTTCGCGACTGGCATCCAGCGCCTCGATCTCGGCCGCCGTCTGCGCCAGGTGCCGCCGCAGGGCACCCGGTGCATGTAGTGCGGCCTTGCGGGCGGCGAGGGGTTCGAGCAGTTGCCGCATTTCCGAGATCGCCGCGAGTTCCGTGATGTCGACGATGGTGGCGAAGGTGCCACGCCGCGGGTAGGACACCACCAGGTGGTCGGTCTCCAGCCGCTTGAGTGCCTCACGGATCGGCGTCCTGCCGATGTCCAGCTCGGCGGCCAGCAGGCCCTCGTTGATGGGATCGCCGGGGGCGATCGCCAGCATGATCAGCCGATCCCTCAATTGCAGGTAGGCGCGTTCGGCCAGGGACTCCTGGCCCGCGGCAACACTGGTCATCGTCACGCTAGATCCTCACTGCTACGCGTTCATCTCGGTTGCCGCCAATGAATTTCGTGCCACCCATTGACGGGGTGTGATTCCCATCATACGCTAACCGGGAGATTGATATATTAGTTTGCGACAACAGAAATCGAGGATTCCGATGGTGAACCCCACCTTGGAGGCTGGCCCCGTGGCCGCTCCGTCCCTGACGGCTTCATTGGCCGAGCTCGATCCCGAGGTCGCCTCGCGGATCGATGCCGAGCTGGCCCGCCAGCAGGACGGCCTGGAGATGATCGCGTCGGAGAACCACACGGCGCAGGCAGTGATGGCCGCCCAGGGCTCGGTGCTGACGAACAAGTACGCCGAGGGCTACCCGGGGCGGCGCTACTACGGTGGCTGCGAGCAGGTGGACGTGATCGAGTCGTTGGCGATCGAGCGGGTCAAGGCCCTGTTCGGTGCCGGTTTCGCGAACGTCCAGCCGCACTCCGGTGCGCAGGCCAACGCGTCGGTGATGCACGCGCTGATCCGTCCCGGTGACACCGTGATGGGGTTGAACCTGGCCCATGGCGGGCACCTGACGCACGGGATGAAGATCAATTTCTCCGGTCGGCTCTACAACATCGTCCCGTATGGGGTCGATGAGGCCTCCTACGAGGTCGATATGGACCAGGTGGCGGCGCTGGCGCGCGAGCACCGGCCGAAGATGATCGTTGCCGGCTGGTCGGCGTACCCGCGGCAGTTGGATTTCGCCCGGTTCCGGGCGATCGCCGATGAGGTCGGCGCCTACCTGTTCGTGGACATGGCCCACTTCGCTGGCCTGGTCGCTGCGGGACTGCACCCCTCACCGGTTCCGCACGCGCATGTGGTGTCGTCCACGACGCATAAGACGTTGGCCGGCCCGCGTGGCGGGATCATCCTGACCAACGACGCCGACGTGGCCAAGAAGGTCAATTCCGCGGTGTTCCCGGGACAGCAAGGCGGGCCGTTGGAGCATGTGATCGCGGGCAAGGCCGTCGCGTTCAAGATCGCTGCCTCGCAGGAGTTCGCCGAGCGCCAGACCCGTACCCTGGCTGGTGCGCGGATCCTGGCCGAACGCCTGACCGGTGAGGATGTCTCGGCGCGGGGGATCAGCGTGTTGACCGGGGGCACTGATGTGCACCTGGTGTTGGTGGATCTGCGTGATTCGGTTCTCGATGGCCAGCAGGGCGAGGACTTGTTGGCCCGGGTGGGGATCACGGTGAACCGCAACGCTGTCCCGTTTGATCCGCGTCCTCCGATGGTGACGTCGGGGTTGCGGATCGGGACCCCGGCGTTGGCCACGCGTGGTTTCTCCGAAGCCGCGTTCTCCGATGTTGCCGACATCATCGCCGAGGCGTTGGTGGCCGGCACTGCCGAGGGCGAGGTCGACGAGTCGGTGCTCGCCCCGCTGGCGGACCGGGTCTCTGCCCTGGCCACCGCCCACCCCCTCTACCCCGAACTCCCCCACCTCTCTTCAACGATTGGAGCCTGATCATGGCCGATCTCCTGCCCGAGCACCCGGACTTCCTGTGGCGCAATGCCGAGCCGAAGCCCTCCTATGACGCCGTCATCGTCGGCGGCGGTGGCCATGGCCTGGCTACCGCCTACTACCTGGCCAAGAACCACGGCATGACGAACATCGCCATCCTGGAACGCGGCTGGCTGGCCGGCGGCAACATGGCCCGCAACACCACCATCATCCGCTCGAACTACCTGTGGGACGAGAGCGCCGGGATGTACGAGCACTCCCTCAAGCTCTGGGAGCAGCTTCCCGAGGAACTGGACTACGACTTCCTGTTCTCCCAGCGCGGGGTGATGAACCTGGCCCACACCCTGCAGGATGTGCGTGAATCCAAGCGCCGCGTCAACGCCAACGTCCTCAATGGCGTGGACGCCGAGTGGCTGGAACCGAACCAAGTCAAGGAGCTGTGCCCGATCATCAACACCGGGGACGACATCCGATACCCGGTCATGGGCGCCACCTACCAGCCGCGCGCCGGCATTGCCAAGCACGACCATGTCGCTTGGGCCTTCGCCCGCAAATGCGACGAGATGGGCGTGGACATCATCCAGAACTGCGAAGTCACCGGCTTCGTCAAGGACGGAAACCGCGTCGTCGGCGTGGAAACCAGCCAGGGCCGCATCCTCACCGACAAGGTCGGCCTGTGCGGTGCCGGGCACTCATCGGTGCTGGCAGAAATGGCCGGGTTCGACCTGCCGATCCAGTCGCACCCGCTGCAGGCCCTGGTCTCAGAGCTCTTCGAGCCGGTCCACCCGACGGTCGTCATGTCCAACCACGTCCACGTCTACGTCTCGCAGGCGCATAAGGGAGAGCTGGTCATGGGCGCCGGCGTCGACCCCTACAACGGCTACGGCCAGCGGGGTGCGTTCCATGTGATCGAAGAACAGATGTCGGCCGCCGTCGAGCTGTTCCCGATCTTCTCGCGGGCACACCTCCTGCGGACCTGGGGCGGGATCGTCGATGTCACCATGGACGCCTCCCCGATCGTCTCCTCGACCCCCATCGAGGGAATGTTCGTGAACTGCGGCTGGGGCACCGGCGGCTTCAAGGGCACTCCGGGCGCCGGCTACACGTTCGCCCACACCATCGCCACCGGCGAGGCTCATCCGCTGAACGCCCCGTTCGCGCTGGACCGCTTCGAAACCGGAAAGCTGATCGACGAGCACGGCGCCGCAGCCGTCGCCCACTAAGCACCCATCTGAGAAGGACTCCCCATGCTGCTCATTGAATGCCCCAACTGCGGGCCACGCGATGAAACCGAATACCACTATGGCGGCCAGGCGCATGTCGCGTACCCCGAGGACCCCTCGACGCTGACCGACAGCGAGTGGTCGCGCTACCTGTTCTACCGCACCAACCCCAAGGGCATCTTCGCCGAACGATGGAACCACGCCGCCGGATGCCGCAAGTGGTTCAACGCGCTGCGCGACACCGCCACCTATGAAATCGAAGCCATCTACCAGCTCGACGAGCCGCGACCGGACGTCGCCTCCCCCGAGCTGGTCAAGGCACAGCAGAACGCCCCCGAAGGAGGAGCACGATGAGCACCGCGCAGCCTGCAGCACAGCTGACCGGACGCCTGGACGCCGGCCAGGCCCCGGGCCACGGCATCGACCGGTCCCGGAGCATCAGCCTCACCCTGGACGGGCAGCAGATCGCGGCCCACCCCGGCGACACCATCGCCTCGGCGGCCCTCGCGGCCGGCCGCATCGACTGCGGCAACTCCCTGTACCTGGACCGCCCCCGCGGTATCCTGGCGGCAGGCGTCGAGGAGCCCAACGCCCTGGTCACCGTCGCGTCCCGCTTTGCCGGTCAGGTCGACGAGTCCATGCTGCCGGCCACCGCCACCCAGGTCACGGACGGCATGACGGCGACATACCTCAGCGGGCTGGGCGTGCTCGACCCGCGCCGCGACGAGGCCTACTACGACCGCAAGTACGTCCATGCCGACGTCGTCGTCGTCGGGGCCGGCCCCGCCGGGCTGGCTGCTGCTCGCCAGGCGGCCGCGTCCGGCGTGCGCACCATCCTCATCGACGAGCAGCCCGCCCCCGGCGGATCCCTGCTCTCCGCCGGCACCGAGCAGGTCGACGGCGTCCCCGGCGCCCAGTGGGCCGCACGCACCGCGAAGGAACTGCAGGGCTCGGAGGAATTCACCTACCTGCCGCGCACCACAGCGTTTGGCGCCTACGACGAGAACTACCTCATCGCCGTCCAGCGACGCACCGACCACCTGTCCGCCGATCCCGGCCCCGGGGTGTCCCGCGAGCGCATCTGGCACATCCGCGCCAAGCAGGTCGTGCTGGCCACCGGTGCCCACGAACGCCCGCTGGTGTTCGCGAACAACGACCGCCCCGGCGTCATGCTCGCCTCCGCGGTGCGCAGCTACCTGAACCGCTACGGTGTCGCCGCCGGTGCACGCGTCGTGGTCGCGACCACCAATGACTCCGCCTACGCCACGGCCGCCGACCTCCAGGCGGCCGGGGTCGAGGTCGCCGCCGTCGTCGACTCCCGCACCGAGGCTTCCGCCGAGGCCGCCCGGGTGCTCGCCGCGACCGGCGTGCGCTCGATCCTCGGCTCGGCCGTGGTCGACACCGCCGCCGATGCCAGCGGCCGGGTCAGCTCCGTGAGCGTGGCCTCCCTCGATGAGGACGGCCACGCCACCGGTGACGCCGAGGTCCTCACCGCGGACCTGCTGGCCGTGTCCAACGGCTGGAGCCCCGTCGTGCACCTGTTCAGCCAGCGCCAGGGCAAGGTGGCCTGGAACCGCGAGCTCGCCGCGTTCGTGCCCGGCAAGCCGGTGCGGAACCTGCAGACCGCGGGTGCCGTCAACGGGTCCTACGACCTCGCGGCCTGCCTGGCCGAGGGGCACTCCGCCGGTGCGGACGCCGTGAAGGCCACCGGCACGGCGGCCTCCGTGACCGTCCCCTCCGCGCAGCCGGCCGAGCTCGCCGCGCCGCGCCCGCTGTGGCTGGTGCGCTCGACCGAGGCCTCCGACGGCGAATGGCACAGCCACTTCGTGGACCTGCAGCGCGACCAGACCGTGGCGGACATCGTCCGCTCCACCGGGGCCGGCATGCGCTCGGTGGAACACATCAAGCGCTACACCTCGATCAGCACCGCCAACGACCAGGGCAAGACCAGCGGCGTGGCCGCCATCGGCGTCATTGCCGCCATCCTGGGCGTCGACGAGCTCGGCGAGATCGGCACCACCACCTTCCGTGCCCCCTACACGCCGGTCTCCTTCGCCGCTCTGGCCGGACGCCAGCGCGGGCAAATGCTCGACCCGGCCCGCCTGACCTCGATCCACCCCTGGCACGTCGCCCACGGCGCCGAGTTCGAGGATGTCGGGCAGTGGAAGCGCCCCTGGTACTTCCCACTGGCCGGCGAGGACATGGACACGGCCGTCCAGCGCGAATGCGCAGCCACCCGCGATTCGGTCGGCTTCATGGATGCGACCACGCTGGGCAAGATCGAGATCCGCGGGCGCGACGCCGGCGAATTCCTGAACCGGATCTACACCAACGGCTTCAAGAAGCTCAAGCCGGGCATGGGCCGCTACGGCGTCATGTGCACCCCCGACGGGATGATCTACGACGACGGCGTGACCCTGCGGCTCGAAGAGGACCGCTACTTCATGACCACCACCACCGGCGGCGCGGCCAAGGTCCTGGACTGGCTGGAGGAATGGCTGCAGACCGAATGGCCGGAACTGGACGTGGTGTGCACCTCGGTGACCGAGCAGTACTCCACGGTCGCCGTCGTCGGGCCGAAGTCCCGTGCCGTCCTGGAGAAGCTGGCCCCGGAGCTGGACCTGTCCAACGACGCGTTCAAGTTCATGGCCTTCCGCGAGACCACGCTGGCCAGCGGGATCCCGGCACGGATCTGCCGCATCTCCTTCTCCGGAGAGCTCGCCTTCGAGATCAACGTGGCCGCCTGGTACGGGCTCAAGGTGTGGGAGGACGTCGCCGCCGCCGGCGCCGAATTCAACATCACCCCCTACGGCACCGAGACCATGCACGTGCTGCGCGCCGAGAAGGGGTTCATCATCGTCGGCCAGGACACCGACGGCACGGTGACCCCGCAGGACGCCGGCATGGACTGGGTGGTTTCCAAGCTCAAGGACTTCATCGGGAACCGCTCCTTCACCCGTGACGACACGGCCCGCGAGGACCGCAAGCACCTCGTCGGGGTGCTCCCGGTGGACAAGACCACCCTGTTGCCCGAGGGCGCCCAGCTGGTGAACGCCGGGACCCCGATCACCCCGCAGGATGGACCGGTGCCCATGGAGGGCCACGTCACCTCCAGCTACCGCAGCCCGGCCCTGGGACGGACCTTCGGTCTGGCCCTCGTCGAAAACGGCCGCAACCGCATCGGCGAGATCGTCCAGTCGCCCCTGGACGGCCAGCTCATCGATGTCGAAATCACGTCCCCCGTCCTCTACGACCCTGAAGGGAGCCGTCGCGATGGCTGAGAACACCCTGCAAGCACCCGCCGTGAACCAGGAGGTCGCTGCCCTGCGCACCAGCCCGGTCGGCTACCTCGCCGAGCAGATGGCAGCCGGTTCCGTTTCCGGTGACCGCGGCGTCACGCTGCGCGAACTGCCGTTCCTGACCCAGATCGGCCTGCGCGCCGAAGCCGGCTCGCCGTCGGCACAGGCCCTGGAAGCAGCGCTGGGCACCAGCCTGCCTCAGCGCGTCGGCCAGGTCAGCGGGACCGAGGAGCGGGCCATCGCGTGGCTGGCTCCCGACGATTTCCTGCTCATCGGCACGCCGGACAGCGTCGATGCGACGGCACTTGCCGCGGTCCTGGGAACCGGGGAGGATGCGCTGCCCGGATCGGTCATCGACCTGTCGGCGAACCGGACCACCCTGGAGCTCTCGGGCCCCTCGGCCCGGGCCGTCCTCGAGAAGGGGTGCCACTACGACCTGCACCCCTCGGCGTTCGGCCCCGGCCACGCGGTCTCCACCGCGCTCGGCCCGGTGCCCGTGCTGCTGTGGAAGACGACGGAGGACACCTACCGGATCCTGCCCCGGGCCTCCTTCGCCGACTATGCAGCACACTGGCTGCTCGACGCCATGGCCGAGTTCGCGGCGGCCGAGGTGGCCTGATGGCACTGAGCGCACTGGACCTGTTCTCGGTGGGGATAGGCCCGTCCTCCTCCCACACGGTCGGTCCCATGCGGGCGGCCCGGCGGTTCACCGCCGGGCTGTCCGCGGACGCCCTGCTCGGCTCGGTCACCCGGGTCAAGGCGGAGCTCTTCGGATCGCTGGGGGCCACGGGCATCGGACACCATTCCGACCAGGCCGTCATCCTCGGCCTGGCCGGCCACGATCCGGCGACTGTCGACACCGGCACCGCAGGCGAACTGGTCGCCTCCTGCATCCGCGAGGGCAGGCTGCCTTTGGACGGTGGCGCCGACATCGAGTTCAACGATGAACGCGATGTGGTGCTGCACCGGCGCAAATCGTTGCCTGCCCACCCCAACGGCATGGTGTTCGAGGCCTTCGGGGCGGACGGTTCGACGATCCGGCAGAGCACCTACTACTCAATCGGCGGTGGGTTCGTGGTCGACGAGGTCTCCGCCGAAGCCGACCAACTGGTCTCCGACGAAACGCCGTTGCCTCATCCGTTCACCACCGGCGGCGAACTCCTCGCCGCGTGTCGGGCCACGGGCCTGTCCATCGCGGAGCTGATGATGGCCAACGAGAACTCGTGGCGGCCCGAGGCCGAAACACGCGCCGCCCTCCTGCACATCTGGTCAGTAATGCAGGAATGTGTGGAAAACGGCTGCACCCGCACCGAAGCCGTCCTTCCCGGTGGGTTGAAGGTCCGCCGTCGGGCACCGGAACTACGCCAGAAACTGCGAGCCCAGGAAGCGACGGTTCGTACCGGGGGCGCCGAGCCCACCGACCCCCTGTGGGCGATGGAATGGGTGAACCTCTATGCCCTGGCCGTGAACGAGGAGAACGCCTCCGGTGGACGCATCGTCACGGCGCCCACCAACGGGGCCGCAGGCATCATCCCGGCTGTCCTGCACTTCTATGCACGGTTCATCGACGGGGCCGACGACGACGGCATCGTCACCTTCCTGCTCACCGCCGCGGCCATCGGGATCCTGTTCAAGGAGAACGCCTCGATCTCCGGTGCCGAAGTCGGGTGCCAGGGGGAAGTCGGGTCTGCTTGTTCAATGGCAGCCGCCGGGATCTGCGCCGTTTTGGGGGGCACGCCAACGCAGGTTGAAAATGCCGCGGAAATCGGGATCGAACATAATCTGGGCTTGACCTGCGATCCAGTCGGGGGTCTCGTGCAGATTCCGTGCATCGAGCGCAACGCCATCGCCTCGGTCAAGGCCATCAACGCGGCACGGCTGGCCCGTCATGGCGACGGCGAACACCGCGTCACCCTAGACCAGGCCATCGAGACGATGCGCCAAACCGGCGCTGATATGAAGGACAAGTACAAGGAAACCTCGCGCGGCGGACTCGCCGTGAATGTCATCGAATGCTGATCACCGGTGGTGCCGCCCGCTTTCGAAGGGCCAAACCACCGGCGCAGTGCCCCGTCATCACCCCAGAAAGTAGGAACCATGGCACCGGCCACCGAATCCCCTGCCCACGAATTCGTCCTGAGCCTGGACTGCCCCGAGCGTCCCGGGATCGTCCATGCGGTCTCCGGGTACCTGCTCGAACATGGCGGGGACATCCACGAACTGCGCCAGTTCGACGATTTCGGTTCCAGCCGGTTCTTCATGCGCATCCACTTCGTCTCCCGCCCGGGTGAGGACTTCCACTTGGTCGCCGACGATGCCGCCGAGGAACTGCAGCGCCTGCGCGATGCCTTTGCCCCGCTCGCCGACGAGCACGAGATGCAATGGACCCTGCGCCCATCGACCGAAAAGCGGCGCGTGCTGGTCATGGTGTCCAAGTTCGGGCATTGCCTCAACGACCTGCTCTACCGCTCCCGCATGGGCGAGCTGCCGATCGACATCGTCGCCGTGGTCTCCAACCACACAGACCACCAGTCACTGGTGGAGTGGCACGGCATCGATTTCCACCACGTCCCGGTCACCCCGGACACCAAACCCGCGGCGGAGGCCCGGCTGCTGGAACTCATGGACGACTACGACGTGGAACTGGTGGTCCTGGCCCGCTACATGCAGATCCTCTCCGACGAGCTCAGCCGCCAGCTCACCGGCAAGACGATCAACATCCACCACTCGTTCCTGCCCTCCTTCAAGGGCGCCAAGCCCTACCACCAGGCCCATGCCCGCGGGGTGAAGACCGTGGGCGCCACCGCGCACTACGTCAACAGCGAGCTGGACGAGGGGCCGATCATCTCCCAGCAGGTCCAGAACGTGGACCACACGTTCTCCCCGTCCGATCTGGTGGCAGCGGGCCGCGATACCGAATGCAAGGCGCTCTCCAATGCGGTGAAATGGCATTGCCAAGGACGCGTGTTCCTGCTGGAGAACCGCACGGTCGTGCTGCGGTAGGCACTGGCCCTTCGCTCCGCGACGGCGCAACGTCATGGCATATCCCTGACGGATGTCACTGTCGAGGGCTTCCACGGGCCCCTAGCGTGGAGGCATGGACCACACCCTCGAAACCAGCCGCAAGCCGGCTCCACGCGGCATCTCGCGCCCCGGCCATCCCGCATTCGTCGGCGCGGTCATCGGCGCCGTCGGCGGCACGGTGTTCGTGACGGCCAATGCACCGGCATTGCCGGCGCCGTGGAAGACGCTGGCAGGCATTGCCGGCGGCGTGTCCCTGGCCGTGTGGTGTTGGACGGTACTGCTGGCCCGGCGGGCGCTTCCCGCTCCTCCCCGCCCGGGACGCTCTGCGGGGTGGATCTACCTGGCGGGCCTTGCCGGCATGTTCGCCATCATGTTCGTGGGCTCCCGGATCCTGACGGGCCTCGATCGGGTATCGGTGCAACCTGCGGTCATCGTCCTGGCCGTGGGGGTGCACTTCCTGCCCTATGCACGGGCCTTCGGCGCCCCCGTCTTCGCCCGCCTGGGAGCGGCCCTCGCCGTCGTCGGCTTGCTGGGGTTGGCCGCCGGCCTGGCGATCACACCGGTGGCGGCATCCGCCGCCGCGGTCATCGCCGGGTTGGTGCTGCTGCTGGGCATCTCGGTCGATGCCCGAACCGGGGCCCGCCAGAATCCACGGCTATGATGTAGGTCACCACCCGTTGGCGGCGAGAGGACCAGGTACCCCATGGGACAGGACGAGCAGAAGCTGTTCATCGTCGGGGTCGACGGGTCCCCTTCCTCGGTCGAGGCACTGCGCCAGGCCGAGCGCATCGCCGGCCCCTTGAACGCCCGCATCGAGGCGACGGCTTGTTGGGACACCCCGCCCATCCTGGCCGAATACCAGGTCCAGGGGATCGACGATTTCGAGGAGCGTGTCCGGCAGACCGTCGACGAGGCACTCGCCACCGCCTTTGGCCCCGAGGTGCCCGGACACCTCAGCGTCAGGTTGCTCCGCGGCAATCCGCGGCCCGCCCTCATCGAGGCCAGCCGTGCGGCGGACCTGCTGATCGTCGGCCGTCGCGGACGCGGCGGGTTCGGCGGTTTGCTGCTCGGTTCGGTCAGCTCGGCCTGCATCTCCCGGGCGCATTGCCCGGTCCTGGTGGTCCGCGCCGACGGCACGGACCACTGAGCGCCGCCGCGCCCGTCAGCCCAGGTGGGTGGGGGCGAACATCTTCAGCAGCGTCTGCACGACCACCACGTTGGGACCGTCGGCGGCGAAGGACTCTTCCAGCGCCGTCTTGATGTCCTGCGGTGCCACGGCGCGTGCCGGGATGCCGAACGATTCGGCCAACGCCACGAAGTCGGGACGGGCCAGCTCGGTGGCCGTCGCCTTGCCGAACGCACCCTCCATGTACTCGCGCAGGATGCCATAGCCGCCGTCATCGACGATCAGCCAGGTCACGGCAGCCTGATGCTGCTTCGCGGTGGCGAGTTCGGCGATCGAGTACATCGAGGACCCGTCGCCGGAGACGGCGAGCACACGCCCCTCGGTCCCGGTCTTGCCGGCCACGGCCAGGCCCACGGCCCCGCCGATGGCCGCCGGGAACCCATACCCGAGCCCGCCGGCGCCCTGGGCCGAATGGAACTCCCCGTCGCGGGAGTCCCAGCAGCTCCAGCCCCAGTAGGCGGCGATCGTCATGTCCCAGTAGGTCTGCATGGTGTCCGGGACCGCCGCCCGGATGTCCTCCATGAACTGGCGTTCCTTGGCCAGGTCCTGCGCGTCCAGCCGGGCGGTGACCTGGTGCAGCGTCTCGGCGACCACCTGTTCGGGCGACTTCCCGTGCCAGTCCGGGGCACCGGCGTCGTCCTGGGCCCGGTGGGCATCCAACGCGTCGGAGAGGAATTCCAGTGCCACGCGGGCATCGGCCCGGATGCCCAGTGCGGGGCTGTTGGATTCGAGCACGCGGGGTTCGGCGTCGATCTGGATCATGCGCCCGCGCGGGGTGAGGGTGAAGTAGTTGGAGGTGACCTCCCCCAACGCCGAACCGATGACGATCAGCACGTCGGCGTCCTCGAGCACCTCGGTGGTGTGCCGGTCCTCGACCCACGACTGCAAGCTCAGCGGGTGCTCCCACGGGAACGCCCCATTGCCGCCGGGTGAGCAGATCACCGGGGCGCGCAGCTGTTCGGCCACCCGCAGCAGCTCGGCCTGGGCGCCCGCCCGGCGGACACCTCCGCCGGCCACGATCGCGGGGCGGCGGGCCTGGCCCAGCCAGCGCACGGCCTCCTCGATGAGTTCCACCCGCGGCGGGTGCTCGTACGCCTCGGCGAGCGCGTCGACCACTGGCGGGACGAACACCTCGGCGAGCAGGATGTCCTGGGGCACCTCGACCCAGACCGGACCCTGCGGCACGGTGATCGCGTCGGCCCAGGCGTCCTGGATGGCCGAGGGGATGCCGGAGGCGTGGTGGACGGTACGCTGGGATTTGGTGACGTTGGCCGCGGATGCCTTCTGGTCATCGAGCTGGTGCAGCATGCCCTTGCGCCGGGCACCGAGCCCGTCCAACGGGATCTGGCTGGCCAGCACGACCATCGGCACACCGGTGGCGTAGGCCTCCTGCAGTCCGGCCAGCGAGGTCAGCGCCCCGGGGCCGGTGGAGAGGAACAGGACACCGACCTCGCCGGTGGCCCGGGCGTAGCCGTCGGCGGCGAACGCCGAGTTGTTCTCCACCCGGGAGGAGACGAAGTGCAGGTCCGAGCGCGAGAGCGCGTCGAACAACCCCAGGGCGTGCTGGCCCGGGATCCCGAACACGGTGCGCGCCCCGAGGGCCGAGAGCGTCTCGATGGCCAGGTCGCCGCCGTTGCGCGGCGCCGACGGTGCCGGAGCGGGGGCGGACATCAGGCCCCCTGCCCGGCGGTGCGCCGGTCGGCCATGAGCGAGACCAGGTCGTAGGCGACGTGGGAGCCGGCGACACCGGTCATCTCCGCGTGGTCGTAGGCGGGGGCCACCTCGACCAGATCGGCGCCGATCAGGTTCATCCCGCGCATGCCACGCAGGATCTCCAGCAGTTCGCGGCTGGTGATGCCGCCGGCCTCGGGGGTTCCGGTGCCGGGAGCGTGCGCGGGGTCCAGCACGTCGATGTCCACCGAGATGTACAGCGGGCGGTTCCCGATCCTGTCGCGCAGCTTGGCGACCACCTCGGCCACCCCCTGATAGTAGACGTCGGAGGAGGTGACGATCCCGAACCCGAAGCGCTTGTCGTCCTCGAGGTCCTTCTTGCCATAGAGCGGGCCGCGGGTGCCGACGTGGGAGATGGCCTCGGTGTCGAGGATGCCCTCCTCCACGGCCCGGCGGAACGGGGTCCCGTGCGTGTATTCGGCGCCGAAGTAGGTGTCCCAGGTGTCCAGGTGGGCGTCGAAGTGCAGCATGGCCACCGGCTCCCCGGCGCGCTCGGCGGCGGCACGCAGCAGCGGCAAAGCGATGGTGTGGTCCCCGCCGATGGTCATCAGCGAGGAGCCGTCGGCGGTCAGGTCCAGCGCGTTCTGCTGGATGGTCTCGATGGCCTCGTCGATGTTGAACGGGTTCACCGCCATGTCCCCGGCGTCCGCGACCTGGACGTTCTCGAACGGGGAGATGTCCATCGCCGGGTTGTAGGGCCGCAGCAGGCGCGAGGATTCACGCACATGGTTGGAGCCGAACCGGGCGCCGGGCCGGTAGGAGACGCCGGCGTCGAACGGCACGCCGACCACCTTGATGCCCGCCGCCTCGACCTGGTCCAGGCGCGGCAGCCGCGCATAGGTGGCCGCTCCGGCAAAGCGCGGAATGCGCGAGGAATCGATGGGTCCGATGTTCCCGTTGGCCTCGATGCGGATCTCTTCCATGGTTCCCCTTCGCCGGTTGCCTCATAAGATACATTTGTTGCTCTTCATGCTATTTGTGGCCCGGGGCACAGTCAAGGAGCACGACGCAGGCACCCGGGATCCGGCCCCATCCCACCCGATCCGCCGGTCCAGAGCCGCACCGCCCGGGCTGCAGTGCCGCAGATCACGCCCGGTGCGGACCTTGTCCTCTTGCGTCCGGGCACCGTCGGCGTAGTGTTCCTCCTCGTGAAGAAGACAGCGGGCTCCAGCCCGGCCCCCGATTCCGGCCCCCAACACCCCCTGCGACGCCGTCTGGGCGGGTGGCTCATGCAGGATGGGATCGCCCATCCCGAGGCCCCAGGCCAGGCCCATCCACACCAGGACACCGGCCAGCCGTGGTGGAAGGTCATGTGCCTGTCGGGGCTGGACTACTTCTCCACGCTGGGATACCAGCCGGCCATCGCCGTGCTGGCCGCCGGGGTGCTGGCGCCGCTGGCCACCCTGGTCCTGGTTGCCGTCACGCTCGGCGCGGCGCTGCCGATCTACCGAAGGGTGGCCGCGGAAAGCCCCCACGGGCAGGGTTCGATCGCCATGCTCGAACGGCTCCTGCCCCATTGGAAGGGGAAGGTCCTGGTCCTGGTGCTGCTCGGTTTCGCGGCGACCGACTTCATGATCACCATGACCCTCTCCGCCGCCGACGCCACCGCCCACATCATCGAGAACCCCTTCACCCCCGCCTGGTTCGAGGGCAAGAACGTGCCGATCACGCTGGTCCTGCTGGCCCTGCTCACGCTGCTGTTCCTGCGCGGGTTCACCGAGGTCATCTCGCTCGCCGTCGTGATCGTCGGGGTCTACCTGGCTCTGAACGTGGTGGTGCTGGGCGCCAGCCTCGGGCGCATCGTCGCCTCCCCCGGCCCCGTCGGTGACTGGTGGACCACGTTGACCACCAGCCAAGGCAGCCCCTGGCTGATGGTGGCCATGGCCCTGCTGGTCTTCCCGAAACTGGCCCTGGGGCTTTCCGGCTTCGAGACCGGGGTCGCGGTCATGCCGCAGATCCGCGGCCGGGCCACCGACACCGAGGCCCTTCCCGCCGGCCGGATCGCCGGCGCCAAGCGCCTGCTGACGACGGCGGCAGTCACCATGAGCGTGCTGCTGGTCATCTCCTGCGTGGTCACCACCTGGCTGGTGCCATCCGCGGAACTGCAACCGAGGGGCTCCGCCAACGGCCGCGCCCTGGCCTACCTGGCGCACGAGCAGCTCGGCGAGGGCTTCGGCAGCGTCTACGACCTCTCGACCATCCTCATCCTCTGGTTCGCCGGCGCCTCGGCCCTGGCCGGACTGCTCAACCTCATCCCGCGCTACCTGCCACGCTTCGGCATGGCCCCCGAGTGGGCACGGGCCAACCGGCCACTGGTCCTGGTCATCGTCGTCATCGCCGCCCTGGTGACCCTCCACTTCCGGGCGAGCGTCGACGCGCAGGGAGCCGCCTACGCCACCGGGGTGCTGGTGCTGATGACCTCGGCGGCGGTCGCCGTGACCCTCTCGGCCCGGCGCAAGCGCCAACGTGGGCGCACGGTGGCTTTCGCCGTCGTCGTGGTGGTCTTCCTGTACACGACGATCGCCAACGTGGTCGAGCGCCCCGATGGCCTGCGCATCGCCGCCCTGTTCATCGCCGCGATCCTCTTCGTCTCCTTCATCTCGCGCTTCCGCCGCTCCACCGAGTTGCGGGCCACCACCGTCATGTTCGACGACGCAGCCCACGACCTGCTGCTGTCCGCCGCCGACGCGGGGCAGGTCTCGCTGATCGCCCACGAACCGGTGCGGTTCAGTGCGGAGCGGTACCGCCACAAGCTCGAGCACGCACGCATTGCCAGCCACCTGCCCGAATCCGCCCGGCCGCTGTTCATCGAGATCACGCTCGGCGACTACTCGGACTTCGCCCAGGACCTGCTGGTGTGCGGCACCACCCGGCACGGGTACCAGGTGCTGACGGCCACCGCGCCCTCGATCCCGACGGCGCTGGCGGCGATCTGCCTGCGGATCCGCGACGAGTACTCCACCATGCCGCACCTGTACTTCCGCTGGACCGAAGGCTCCCCGCTGCGCAATCTGGCAGGCTTCCTGCTGTTGGGCCAGGGCGAGATCGCCCCGCTCACCCGCGAGGTGCTGCGCGAGGCCGAATCCAATGTGCAGCGCCGCCCCTGGATCCATGTGGGCTGAGTCGACCAGCGCAGCCTCGACTGGCCTACGCTGAGGGGGTGACGCTTCCAGCCACCGAATCCACGACCGAGCTTGCGGTGCGCCGCATCGCCCTGAGGACGCCGCTGACCTTTGCTTCCCTGAGCGGGCGCTTCGAGGCGGCCGTCCCGGCCCTTGACCTGGCCGGACT
Organism: Arthrobacter rhombi; assembly: GCF_039526245.1. Taxonomy (NCBI): domain Bacteria; kingdom Bacillati; phylum Actinomycetota; class Actinomycetes; order Micrococcales; family Micrococcaceae; genus Arthrobacter; species Arthrobacter rhombi. The sequence continues at coordinate 86,674 of NZ_BAAAIV010000011.1, read as the reverse complement.
GGAACGGATGGCAGCACGCGGCGCCACCTGGGATGAACTCCAACGCGAGGCCGGCCACGAAGCGGCCTACGAGCTGTACCGCTTCTGGACCCATTCGCCCTCGGCGCTGCTCCACCTGGCGGGCAACGATGCTCTCAGCCGCATCTACCTCATCGGCAGCCTGGCCTGGTCCGCCCGGCTGTTCCGCATCGAGCCCGGCACCACGCTGCATGCTCCGCTGCGGATCGAACTCCACGCCCACCGCTCCGGCGGCACCGTCCTGTCCTTCGACCAGCCCGGTTCCCAGCTGGCCAGCTATGGGCCGAACAAGATCACCCAGGCCGGCTACGAATTGGACCGGCTGCTCGGTGACCTGCTGGAGGGCCTGGACCTCCCCCGGCCGGCTGCCCTGCGGCGCTGACCCCCGGCACCTCGCCGCCGGCGCCGTGCTTCAGCGTGAAGCTGCGGGAACCAGCGTCCAGAGCACCACGGCCTCGGTGTCGGTGGGATTGATCCACGAATGCGGTTCGCGGCCCGGGAAGGTCAGCGAGTCCCCGGCCTCGAGCTCGAAGCGCTCGTTGGCGAAGATGATGATGAACGTCCCCGACACCACATGCAGCACCTCGACCTCGCAGTCGACCGAGTACAGCTCCGACTCCCCCTCACCACGGGGCTCGATCACGGCGCGGATCACCTGCAGGCGCTTCTCCGACCGGCTCGTCATCAACCGCTCCACGATGCCCTGGCCGCCCAACGAGATCCGCGGGGCACTTTCCAGCCGCACCACATGCGTCTCCGGTTGCGCGAAGAGATCGCCGATCGAGACGGAGAGCACCTGGCACAAGGTCACCAGCGAGGCCACCGATGGCGACGTCAGATCGCGTTCGACCCGTGAGAGGAAGCCCTTGGTCAGGCCAGTGGATTCGGCCACCTGCTCGATGGTCATGCGCTGCGCATGCCGCGCGGCCCGGATCTTCGAGCCGATCGCCAGCGGGGTGTTGCTGGGTTCGACGGGCAAGGCCTTCATGGGTGGGATACTCCGAGTCCTCGTGCAAGTGGTGCGGTGGGCGGTGCTGCTATCCGTCACACAGCATAGGGCAATTGCTTTTGTTAGCCAGATCACTTTAGCCTAGTGCGCAACAGGTGTTTACTCCCAAGCACCCATTCCCGTGATCCCACTGAATAAGGTCCCCATGGAAATCATCAATATCGCGATCGTCGTCGCCTATCTGGCAGGCATGCTTGCCTTCGGCTGGTGGGGTAAATCGCGCACCAAGAACAGCAGCGACTATCTGGTCGCCGGCCGTCGACTCGGCCCGTTCCTCTACACCGGGACCATGGCAGCCGTCGTGCTCGGCGGCGCCTCCACCGTCGGCGGCGTGGGCCTGGGCTACAAGTTCGGGCTCTCCGGCGCCTGGCTGGTCATCGCCATCGGCATCGGCGTGCTGCTGCTGAGCCTGCTCTTCGCGCCGCGCCTGCAACGCCTGAAGATCTTCACCGTCTCGCAGATGCTGACCCTGCGCTACGGCTCGAAGAACGCCACCAACGCCTCGGCCATCGTCATGCTGGCCTACACGCTGATGCTGTGCGCCACCTCGACCGGCGCCTACGCCACGATCTTCGTCGTGCTCTTCGACTGGGAACGCTGGCTGGCCATCGCCGTCGGCGGCATCATCGTGCTGGTCTACTCGACCATCGGCGGCATGTGGTCCATCACGCTGGCCGACCAGGTGCAGTTCGTCATCAAGACCATCGGCGTGTTCGCCCTGATGCTTCCCTTCGCCCTCTCGGCAGCCGGCGGCTTCGACGGCATCTCCGCCGGGATCCCCGAGCGGGCCCGCGAATCGTTCTTCAGCTGGGACGGGATCGGCGCACAGACGATCATCACCTACTTCGTCGTCTACACCCTGGGACTGCTCATCGGCCAGGACATCTGGCAGCGCGTGTTCACCGCCAAGACCCCCACGGTCGCCCGCTGGGGCGGCTCGACCGCCGGCGTGTACTGCGTGCTCTACGGCATCGCCGGCGCGATCATCGGCATGTCTGCCCGCGTCGCCCTGCCGGACATCGACATCGAGAACCTGGGCAAGGACGTCGTCTACGCCGAGGTCGCCATGAACCTGCTGCCCGTGGCCATCGGCGGGATCGTGCTGGCCGCAGCCGTCGCGGCGATGATGTCCACCGCCTCCGGCGCCCTGATCGCCGCCGCCACGGTGGCCCGCAACGACGTCACCCCCTTCGTGGCCGGCTGGTTCGGCAAAAAGGTGGAGGTCAACACCGGGCGCAACCCCGAACACGACGTCGCCGCCAACCGCTACTGGGTGCTCGGCCTGGGTGTGGTGGCCATCGTGCTGGCGATCGTCGTCGACGACGTCGTGGCAGCCCTGACCATCGCCTACGACATCCTGGTCGGCGGGCTGCTGGTCTCCATCCTCGGCGGGCTGCTCTGGAAGCGCGGCAACGGTGTCGGCGCCGCGCTGTCGATGGCCGCCGGAACCATCGTCACCCTGACCACGATGATCGTGCTGGAAATCGGATCCGACGAGAAGTTCGGCGGCGTCTACGCCAACGAGCCGATCTACTACGGGCTGGCCTCCTCCCTGGTGGTCTACCTGGTGGTCAGCCTGCTGACCCCGGCCACCCGGCCCGAGGTCAGCAGCCATTGGGCCGATCGGGTTTCGGGGCGCGTCGACGTCGAAGGGGTTCCCGCCGAACAGCGCTAGCCGCCACGCACCGCCGTCGTCCCCCGACGCCGATCCGCAGAGCAAAACCCGCCGGTGATGACCGGCGGGTTTTGCCGTACCAGCACTGGGATGCCCGGGAATGGCGTCCATCACAGCTTGGGTGGCGCGTCCATCCACGTTAGGCTGGCAAAAAGCTTCATGAGACGCGGGCAACAGCTCCGACTACCCGCGCACCAACCCCAGGTTCGCGGGTGGTTCGGATGAGGAAGCGGCCCGCGCGACAACGTGTCGGGTAAGAACGCACGAAAGGAAATCCGTGACGCACAGCGTCTCCGTTCTTCCCATTTTCGATTCAATGCTCGGCACCGTCTGCCTCAACGTGGACGGCACCTGGGAACGGTTCATCGCCCCACATCCCCGGGATCTCGACCACGCCCTGGGCAACACGGCGGGCCGCCCCGAATGGGAGGCCGACTCCTGCGCACTGACCGTGCGCGTCCCCCGCGCCGGCCGGTCCGACGGCGAAGCGCAGGTGTTCTACCTCGAACGCCTCCCCGTCCGCGAGCACCGCGACGCAGACTCCGCTATGATGGTGGGCTGAAGGGGAGTAGTTCCAACCCCGTTCGCCAGGGCCCCTGGTCCTGGCGAACGATAGAGGATCTGTCGACATACTGATCGCCACGACGGCGGTCCGGCAATCCACCCGGTATCCATCCGGGCGAACGAGACCTTCGGCCCGCTGGTGGCGGTCCGAGGTCCTACGCATCCCCGTGAACCTTTGACCGGCGCCCCCGCCCTTGTGCGGGACCAACGAACCGATTGAAGGACGCCCGATGACACCGGATGCCCACCTGCCCGACTCCCCCGGCGGCGCCGACGCCCGCCCCGAACCCACCGCCGGCGACATCCGCCGCTGGCGCAAGTACCTGGCCGACGAACGCGCCGAGGGGGCCATCTACGGGGCCCTGGCCTCCCGCCGCCAGGGCGAGGAACGCGAGATCCTGCTCGGGCTGGCCACCGCCGAGAAACGCCACGAGGAACACTGGGCGAACCTGCTCGGGGAGCACGCCTCGAAGACGGTACAGCCCTCCCTGCGGCGGACCATGTTGCGTTTCATGGCCAAGAACTTCGGCTCGGTCTTCGTGCTGGCCCTGGCCCAACGGGCCGAGGGAGCCTCGCCCTACGAAGACGACGACGATGCCACCGCCCAGATGGCCGCCGATGAACTCGTGCACGAGGAAGTCGTCCGCGGCCTGGCTACCCGGGGTCGCAACCGGCTCTCCGGAAACTTCCGGGCAGCGGTCTTCGGCGCCAATGACGGCCTGGTCTCCAACCTGGCACTGGTCATGGGCATCGGGGCGACCGGCGTCTCCAGCGCATTGGTCCTCTTCTCCGGCATCGCCGGGCTGCTGGCCGGCGCCCTGTCGATGGCTGCCGGGGAGTATGTCTCCGTCCGTTCCCAGCGCGAGCTGCTGACCGCCTCGCAGCCCACCCAGGTCACCCTGGTGGCAGCACCGGATCTGGACCTGCAATCAAATGAGCTGGTGCTGGTCTACCGGGCGCGCGGGATGAGCCGAGAGGCCGCCGAACACCGTGCCGCCGAGCGCATGGGCAAGTACAGCTGCGACTGCGATCCGTCGCTGTCGCTGAACCCCGAGGTGCCCGCTGAGGAGACTGCGGACGAACACGAGGCACTGGGCTCGGCCTTCGGGGCCTCGTCGTCGAGCTTCTGCTTCTTCGCCTCCGGCGCCCTGATCCCGATCCTGCCGTACATCTTCGGCTTGAGCGGGCTGCCCGCGGTGATCGTCTCGCTGGTCCTGGTGGGCATCGCCCTCATGGCCACCGGTGGCGTCGTGGGGCTGCTGTCCGGCGCGTCACCGGCCAAACGCGGTCTGCGCCAGCTGGCCATCGGGCTCGGCGCAGCCGGTGTCACCTACGTGCTGGGCCTGCTCTTCGGCGGTTCGGTGGCGGGATAGGCCCCACCCCGGCGGCTCAGCTCGCGCGGCGCAACCGCCGGGCCGCTGCCGGGGGCAGACCAGTGCGCACCGGTTCGGGGGTTGTCCCCTGGTTCGGGGTGGATGTGGTCTCCTGCGGTGCCGGCCGCGGGTTCGGCTTGGCTACCGGCGGGGCCGCCGCAGGTTGCGGTTCCGGCCTCGGCGGCGCCTGCCGCCCGGCCTTGGCAGCGGCAATGGCCTCACGCGAGGGGCGTCGAGGTGCCGACTTCAACGGACCCGCCGTTCCGCCGATCGGCGGCACCGGCTCCACCGGGGTGTCCTCGGCCTGCTTGCGGGCCTTGGCCGCCCGGGCGGCCTCCACCTGTGCCGCCTTCTCCGCCCGCGCGCGCTCGGCGTCGGCGATCTTCTGTGCCTTGGCCCGCTCCACCTCGGCCGCCTGCTCCGCGCGCAACCGCTCCGCGGCGGCAATCTTCTCGGCCTTGGCCTGCTCGACGCGCGCAGCCTCCTCGGCTTTTTCGAGGCGCAGCCGCTCGGCTTCGGCCGCCTTTTCCGCCTTCGCACGTTCCTCTTGAGCCGCCCGCTCGGCCTTCTCCTGCTTGCGTGCTTCGCGTGCCTGACGCGCCAGGGCAGCCTTCTCGGCCCGCTCCGCACGGCGCGCCGCACGGGTTTCCTGCGTGTGGGCGGTCCGCTCCTCCTTGGCGGCCCGGGCCTCGGCGGCGGCCCGGTCCATCTGCGCGGCGCGCTCCACGCGGGCCAGCCTCTCGGCCTCCCGCTTCGCGGCCTGCGCGGGAGTCAGCTCAGAAGCCGAGGCCTTCTGCTTCGACGGGCCCACCGGTTCCGGGACAACCGGCCGCGGTGTCGCCGGATCAAAGTAGTCGGCCAGGCGGTCCAGGGTGTGCTCGAGGTCCACCGGGGTGTTGCGGGCGACCCCGCGCACCTTCAACGGCCACTGCCGCTTCAAGCGGGACGCATCCCAGGTCTTGCGGACGACGGTGCCGCGGGGTGCGGGCAGCAGTTCATAGCGCCAGCGGTGCCCCTGCGGGTCGCGCCAGGCAATGCACTGTGCCTCGTCGAACTCCTCGACGATGTTGCGGATCCGGTGCCCCCGGCCCACATGGCGCTCGGGACCGAATTCCGCGCCAACGTCCAACCGCGCAGGGTCATCCCCCCGCGTGTGCTTCGAGGCATCGGTCCCGTCGATGAGCTGGTGCTTCGACGGGTCGGCAAGCAGTTCGAAGATGGCACCGGGAGGTGCCTGGACCAGGCGTTGCCGGGTCACGACGAAGGGGTTCGAGTCCATGTCGCCAGCGTACCCAGCAGACCTGCAGATCGGCTGGACGTGGCCGGTCGCCGCGCGAATCGTTACCTATATTTCATGCGCTTCGCGGCGGCCGATTCGCCAGCAGGGTGACCGCCTCGTCGATGTCGTCGACCAGATGGATGGAATCGGCCATATCCCGCCCCTCGGCGAGCGCGCGCAACAACAGCCAGGCCGGCAGGTCGTGGGTCCAGTGGCGTCGTCCAACCAGGATCATCGGCGTCTGCACCGCGGCGCTGCCGTAGTAGTTCTCGCAGGCGTCCTGGAAGATCTCCTGTACCGTTCCGGCCGCCCCGGGCAACACCACCAGTCCCCCGGTGCAGGCGGTGAGCAGCCTGTCCTCGCGGATGGAGTTGGCGAAATATTTCGCCACGTGGGTGGCGAAGACGTTGGGCGGTTCGTGGCCGTAGAACCAAGTGGGGATCCCCACGCTGGCCCTGCCGTGTGGGTGGCGTTCCAGCACGGCGAGCGCGGCGCGCGCCCACTCGGTGATGGAGGGCCTGAACGACGGCACCTGTTCCAGGGTGGCCACCGCGTCGCGGACCGTGGGCCCGTCCTCCCCCGACAGGTAGGCGCCCAGGTTGGCGGCCTCCATGGCGCCCGGTCCCCCGCCGGTGGCGACGGTGAAACCGGCCCGGGCCAGCCCCGCCCCCAAGCGCAGCGCCGCGGCATAGCCGGCTGACCCGCGTTCGGCTGCGTGGCCGCCCATCACCCCCACCACACCCCGGCTGCCGTGCCCCGGTCCCGGGGCACCGTCGTCGTTCCCGCCGTCGTTCCCGTCGTCGTTCCCGGTGACGCGGTCGGTGTCCCGGTCCTCCGGCGCGGCCAGCAGCTGGCCCAGGGCGCTGCCGATGGCGTGGTCATGCAAGGTGGTGGCCAGCGCCGCATCGAGGGTGCCGCGTCCTGTCGCGGACCGCCGGGTCCACGCGTAGATGCGGGCGTCGGGGGTCTGCTCATAGGGGGCCTCGCCCAGCCCGGAGTACAGCTCCGCTGCCGTGTAGAGGCCGCCGCGGTACGGGTCGAACGGCAGGCCCAGCAGTTCCGGGAAGATCAGGGCGCCGCGCCGGCGCAGTCCCTCGATCGATCCGGCCGGCAGTTCGCACCCCAGGAACACCGCCCCGGTCACCATGGAGTCCTCCAGGATGCGGCCGCGCCCGCGCAGGTCCACCGACTGCAGGTGCCAGCCGGTCATCTGCGCGGCTCCGCCGGGGGTGTGGGCGTCGAACTGTTCCAGCGTGTCGATATCCAGCTCGTGGGGCGGGGACTGCATGGACGGTGTCGACTTCATGTCGAACACCCTACGGCGTGCCACCACCGGCGGCATCCCGGTTCGTCGGCGGGGCCCGGAACATGAAATGATCAGAGGATGACCGAATCCGCATTCCCGCTCGTCGATGCCCGCGAGGTCCTCCGCGTGGTCGGCGGTGCAGCCTTCACCCGCGGGAAGGGCTACGCCAACGCCGAACACGTGCTGGATATGGGCTTCCGGGCCGAGGATTCCACGCTGACCGCCCGCGTGTCCGGCTCCGAGCCAGAGCCCTACGAGACCACCGTGGTCCTGCGCGATGCGAAGGGGGCCTGGGCCGTCGGCGAGACGTGGTGCAGCTGCCCGGTCGGCACGGCCTGCAAGCATGCAGCGGCCGTCTTGATCTACTCCAACACCCTGCACCTGCGCGCCCAGCGCGTGTTCTTCGAGAACACGGCCGCCCCGGCGAAGGTCCCCGCCTGGCAGGACACGCTCAACACGCTCATCAACGCCGGCAGCCGCACCGCCACCGCGACCACGGGCGCCACCCACCGCGGGCACGGTGGCACCGAACGCCACCATGTGCAGCCCATGGCCCTGCAGTTCGAACTCCAGGACACCACCCAGGTGGCCCACCGGCAGTGGGCGCCGGGCTCCGGGGTGGGACACCAGCGCGCCTCCAGCCACCGCTGGCGCCTCGGCGTGCGCCCCATGGTCCTCTCCGGCAAGGGCCGCTGGATCCGCGGGAACCTGCGCTGGAACACCATCAGCTTCAAGACCTACGGGTTGAACCTGGACGAGGAGCAGCACCGCTGGTTCTGCCAATTCGTCCCGCTCTACCGCGCCAACGGGCAGCTCTACTTCGGCGAGGACAACGACTGGCTCTACCTGGACGAGTTCTCCTCCCCGCTGCTGTGGTCGCTGCTGCGCGAGACCGCCTCCCTGGGCATCCGCCTCATCGGCCCGCACGCCGACACCGAGATCCGGCTGGCCGACGCCGCCACCGTCGGGCTCTCCGCCGGACGCGGGGGGCACGACGACGGGGCCTTGGGCCTGGTGCCCACGCTCACCCTGGAGGGCGGGGACCTGGCTCTGGGTCCCGACACCCCGGTCGGGGCGATCGGCACCCATGGCGTCTATGCTGCCCGGGCCGACGGCGATCTGGTGGTCCTGGCCCCCACCGCCGAACGGCTCAGCGCCGCCGAGGTGGCCCTGCTGCACCACCCGGACCCCGTCGTCGTCCCGGCGGACGACATCGAGGACTTCCTCACCAGCGTCTACCCGCGGTTGGGGCGCCGGCTGGCCGTGAGCGCCCACGACGACTCCGTCGAGCTGCCGGCGATCCTGCCACCGAAGCTGGTCCTGTCCGTCACCTATCCCGGTGGAGACGCCGTGGAGCTCGCCTGGGACTTCGACTACGGGCACGGCCCCGTCGACGCCGACCTGCGCGACACCGACGCCGAATCCGCGCTCGAGGAAGCGGCACTGACCGCGCTGGCCGATTCCAGCGCCCTCGCCGGCCGCGCCCTGGTCCCCCGCACCCTGCATGGGCTGGATACCGTGGACTTCGTGCGCCGCTCCTTGCCGTTGCTCGACGAGGTCGAGGGCCTGGAGATCCGCACCACCGGCACCCCGCCGGAATACCGGGAACTCACCGAGTCCCCCGAGCTGACGGTCACCACCGTCGAATCGGAGAAGCGCGACTGGTTCGATCTGGGTCTGGTCATCGCCATCGGCGAGCGCAGGATCCCCTTCGCCGACGTGCTGCGCGCCCTCTCCCGCGGGCAGACCCGCATGCTGATGCCGGACAAGACGTATTTCTCGCTCGAGCACGAGCTCTTCGACAAGCTGCGCGAACTCGTCGCCGAGGCCGGGGCACTGAACGACCGCAACTCCGAATTGCAGATCACCCGCTACCAGGCGTCGCTGTGGGAGGAACTCGAGGAACTGGCCACGGTCACCGAGGGCCCGGACTCCTGGTACGCCGGGGTCAACTCGCTGCTCAACGTCGCCGACGCCGATCCGCCGCCCCTGCCGGCCGGGCTGAAGGCCACGTTCCGCCCCTACCAGCGTGAGGGCTTCGAGTGGCTGACCATGCTCTGGCGCAACGAGCTCGGCGGTGTACTCGCCGATGACATGGGCCTGGGCAAGACCGTGCAGACCCTGGCACTGATCCTGCATGCCAAGGAGCAGTGGGCCGCGGCGGTCCCCGACGGTGAAGACCCGGCCCGCGCCCAGCGTGGGCTCGAGCGGGCAGCCGGCGCCCCGGCGTCGTCCTCCACGGCGGTCCCCGGCCCCTTCCTGGTGGTCGCCCCCACCTCGGTCGTGGGCAACTGGGCCGATGAGGCGGCCCGCTTCGCCCCGGGCCTGAAGATCGAGGCCATCTCCGACACCCAGGGCCGTGCAGCCCGCCCGCTGTCGGCCATCGCCGCCGAAAACGACATCGTCGTCACCTCCTACACGCTCTTCCGTCTCGACGCCGAGGCCTACCACTCGCAGACCTGGGCGGGGCTGATCCTGGACGAGGCCCAGTTCGTGAAGAACAAGGCCACCAAGGCCCACCATGCGGCCCGGGACCTGAACGCGGCGTTCAAGCTCGCGATCACCGGTACCCCGATGGAGAACAACCTGATGGAGCTGTGGTCCATCTTCGCGATCGTCTCCCCCGGGCTCTTCCCCTCGGCGCTGCGCTACGCGGAGAACTACCAGCGCCCCATCGAAAAGCAGGGCCTGGACGAACCGCTCGCCCGGCTGCGCAAACGCATCCGCCCGTTCATGCTCCGGCGCACCAAGGACGCTGTCGTCACCGACCTGCCGCCGAAGCAGGAACAGGTCCTGAACATCGAACTGACCCCGCGGCACCGCAAGATCTACGACACGCACCTGCAGCGCGAACGCCAGAAGATCCTGCGCCTGGTCGACGACATGGACAAGAACCGGTTCACCATCTTCCAGTCGCTGACCCTGCTGCGCATGCTCTCCCTGGACGCCTCGCTGGTGGATCCGGAGTACGACGGCGTGGCCTCGGCCAAGCTCGATGTGCTCTTCGAGCAACTCGCCGATGTGGTCGCCGAGGGCCACCGGGCGCTGGTGTTCAGCCAGTTCACCTCGTTCCTGAAGAAGGCGGCGGCCCGGTTGGAGGCCGAGGGCGTGGACTACGTGTACCTGGACGGGTCCACCCGACGGCGCTCCGAAGTCATCGACTCCTTCAAGTCCGGCAAGTCCCCGGTGTTCCTGATCTCGCTGAAGGCCGGCGGATTCGGGCTGAACCTCACCGAGGCGGACTACTGCTTCCTGCTGGACCCCTGGTGGAACCCCGCGGCCGAATCCCAGGCCGTGGACCGCGTCCACCGGATCGGGCAGACCCGCAACGTCATGGTCTACCGGATGGTCGCCAAGGACACGATCGAGGAGAAGGTCGTGGCCCTGCAGGACGCCAAACGCCAGCTGATCTCCTCGGTCATGGACGCCGGTGAGGGCTTCGGCTCGGCAATGACCGCAGACGACATCCGCAACCTGCTCGTCGAGTAGCCCTCCGGCCCGGCCTGCCCCGCCGGGTCGATGGGGACTTCTCCCCATCGCCGGTATCCCTCTTTTCCCCTACGGTGGATCAGTACGCGCAGGGGACGGCGAAGGGCAGCACATGAAGTGGGACGTGGACGTGGCAGCGGTGAAGACCCTGCTCTCCTCGGCCGAGGGCACCCTGGAGCTCACCGAGCCGGCCAAGGACGCAGTCAATAGTGCCGTGGAAACCGTCGAGACGTCGTTGTCCGGGGAATGCGATGGCATCGTCTCCGCACTGTCCACGCTGCGCACCGACGTCCTGGTCAATGACATGACGGACACCATGACCCGCGGCAACAATGCCATCCAGGGAACCGGCGAATCGGTCAGGGCCTTCCAGAACGCTGATACGGAAATGCGCGACCGGGCCCAGTCCATGAGCGCCTCCGTCCCGGTGTCCGGTCCACCGGTACCCGGCGGTGTCCCGTCCACGATGTTCAACTTCGGTACCGGGAAACGGACGGTGGAGTCGTGAAGTGGGAACCCATTGACGTCAGCGCCACGGCGAACGTCCCGGATGAGGACACCTTGACCACCCGCGCCGCCGCCGTCGAAACCCAGGCGAAGGCGTTCTCCCAGCACTTCACCGATATGCTCACCACCTGGAACGGGCTCGCGGGCATCTACCAGGCCCCCGCCCAACAGCAGGTCCTCACCGCGATGAACACCCCCAAAACCGCAGCCGAGGACATCGTGGACAGCGGCACGTCGATCAAGAACGCGTTGCAGGACTTCGCGACGGCGGTCGGCGACATCCAGACGAAACACACCACGCTAGTCGGCGACATTGCTGATGCCAAAGCCCAGTTCACGTTCATCGAGGACCCGTCGCTCGGCATGTTGATCCGCGATCCACTGGTCCGCCGGGCCAGCGGCCTCGCCACCGAATACACCACTGCCCAGCAGACCTGTGTCTCCGCGTTGCAGAAGATCAACCGGGTCACCACCGATGTCACCTCCCACTATGCCCCCGGAATCCTGGATCTGGTCAGCAACGATGCAGAGCGGTTGCAGCACGATGCCAGCCGCCAGGACTCCACCCCCGAACAAGTCCGCGCCTACTACGCCTACCTGGCCAAGATGTCCCCCGACGAGATCACCAATTTCGCCAAGGAATACCCGGAGGCCATGGCGTATGGGCCCCGCACGTCGATGCCAGCCCGCGAACAAGTCGACTTCTGGACCGGCCTCTCTTCGGCGCAGCAAGCGGCGATCATCACCTCACTGCCGATCATTGCCGGCAACACAGAGGGCGTCAGCTACACCCAGCGGGCGGACTCCAATGAGCGGGTCCTGCACATGATGGTGGCGGGAAAATTCCCCGCCACCGCGGAGCAGACCAAGGCCTACAACTCGATTCTCGAGTCCCTGAAATCGCCATTGACCACGGATGCTGGACGTCACCTGATCAGCTTCGACCCCTCGACCGACAAGCCTCTGGCGGGGGTCGCCATCGGCGATATCGATTTTTCCTCCTCAGTGACGTTCAACGCCTCGGGCATCACCAGCAAAACACAGGGCATGACCGGGGAAGTCGACAACGCCCAGGCGCTCTGGGACGAACAGTCGCTCTACTCCGATGGCCGCCACGTCGTGGTTTCCTGGATCGGCTACGACTCCCCTGGTGGTTTCCCGGAGTCGACCGAGGTGAACTACACGGACAAGGCCCGTGTGGGCGGCAACGAACTCGCCACCCAGCTCGATGGGCTCCATCTGACCATGGCCCAGGACGGCGGGACCGTCCCCCGGGTCAATGTGGGTGCCCACTCCTACGGGACCACCATGTCGGCCTACGCTCTGACACAAACGGAATTCGACGTCGATTCGGTCTACTTCTACGGCTCCGCCGGCTTGGACCCGAACGTGGCTGATACCGCCGATGACCTGCATGTCAAGAGTGCGGACAATGGCCGGCCCGCCGTCTACGCCACGCAAGCCGCCGGCGACCTCGTAGCTCCCGGCGGAATCGTCTCCTCACAATTCGGCGATGTCACCCGTATTTCCCCCACCGATGATGCCTTCGGGGCCCAGGTACTCGATGCGGAGTCCAGCGTCGATGAGAACGGGAACCCACTCAAGGCGACCACGGGCCATGGCGGACACGGAAACTACGACCAGCCGGTCCTGGCACCACCGCTCTCCAAGCCGGCGCTGGCCAAGTATCTCTTCGACTATGCCAAGGGCGAGGCCACGGGCGTCGTCGAGACGGAAACCGGTCATGGCTATCTCGACCGGGACACCACCAGCCTGAATCACTTCGGTCGGGTTGCCAGCGGACAGACGGCTCATCTGGACATCAAGGACCAGGCCATCACCGATACCAAGATCGAAGAATCCAAACGGGACTTCAACGCCTTGGTCAATACCCCGACCGTCATCGTGGACACCTCCCAGCAGGCGGTGAATACCACCATAGATGCTGGCCAACCCGCCGTCGACCTACTCCAAGACGCCGCCGTGGAAACAGCCAACTCAGGTATCGACCACGGCCAGTCCTTCCTCGATAGCGCAGGAAATACCGGCAAATCCGTCGCCAGCGGAACGGCAAACACCGTGCGAGAGCACCTGCCGTTTGGCTGGGGCAACTCGGATGCCGCGAAATCCGTGCAGCAAGGTGCCAGCAATATCCTCGGTGGCGCCTACGACTACGGGCACCAGGCCTTCAACGACAGTGTCGATCAGGTTCAAAACGGTGGGCGTCTCCTGTCCGACCTCGTGACGGGGTCACGTAACGCCACCGTCGACGGGGTCCAGAGCCTCGGCAACAGGGCGATTGATGGCTCACAGCAGGCGGTGGGCAAAGGCGTCGACTGGAGCCAACATCGCGCCGAGGACGAGATCCGCGAATATTCGGACACGCACCGCGACGAACCCACACGATAGGCTCGACAACCGTGATCCCTTTCCGCAAACCGTCCGGTGTCGGCACGGCACTCTGCCTCTCCAGCTTTCTGTTGTTGACCGCTTGCACCTCATCCCCGGGAGAACCGATGGACACCCACCCACCTGCGGCCTCTGCCGCCGAGCACCAGCGCGATGCCCATTCCATTCGCGAGGATTTCTACGCGTCGATCACTGACGTCATCACGGCAGCCGGCGGCAAGTGGAAATACCTCGACGGAAGCGCCTACTCACCGGAGGACCGGGGCTCCTTTGCCCCCAAGGCCTGCGCCAGCGGGCCACAGGACGCCCGTCAGCTGCTGCTCATGGTCACCTCCGGGCCCAGCTCCGACGGACCGGCGGCCATCCAGCGCATGAAATCGGTTCTGGAAGACCGTGGAATGACCGTCACCGGATACATTCCCGGAGACACCCAGCGGGAAGCCTCCGCCATCAACGCCGAAAGCCCCAACGGCGCCTTCGTTTCCTACCGCACCAACGACCTGCGCACCAACATCAGATTCGGCAGCGAGTGTTCTTCGCACCCCACCATGCTCACGGACGTCGACTGAGCCGTCCCACATGTTGCGCCGCATGGCGTCACATGAACGACGCCGGATCCCGCCTTCAAACTGTCGGCGGACCCGGCTAGGCTGAAACCAGCTTCACGAGACATGGCGCCAAGCTCCGACTGGCCATGCACCAACCCCACTGCGGGCGATACACGCGTCGCCCATGGATTGTTCGGCGGGTGGTTCGGATGACGAAGCGGCCCCCGGTAGTCGCCAGGGGCAAGGACGATCCGAAAGGCACGGCCATGCAGGCACTGCTACAGCACCCCTCCGCTACACCACACCCACCTCACGGGTTCCCCCGCTTCAGCGGGGACTGGGTGGACGCCTCCGTCGTCCTGGGCCACGGGACCATCCGCGTGGATACGGCGGACCAGGGGCATATCCTCATTCCCGAGGACTTCGAGACCCTCAGCGGGGCATTGGATGTGTCGGTGGCCGGCCACCCGGCCCGGTCCTGGCCCGGAGCCGGTCGTTCCGCCGTGCAGTTCAACGCAGCGCTGGGCATGCTCCTGGTCCCCGGCGGGTATGACCGTGTGGGGCGGTCGTTCTTTCCCGTCCGGCCCGCTGGCGCGTCCACCCTGTAACCGGCCGCGGGGAAGGACACCAGCCTTATTCGCCCCGCGGCAGCAGCATCACCTTGGTGGCCCGGCGCTCATCCATGGCCCGGTAGGCTTCCGCTGCGTCTTCCAGCGGCATGACCGCGTCGAACACCAGCCCGGGGTCGATGGTTCCGGCCAGCACATCGGCGAGCAGTTCCGGGATGTATTCGCGAGTCGAGGCAGCCCCACCAGCGACCGTGATGTTCTTCGAGAACAACATCCCGATCGGCAGTTCGGCTCCCCCGGCCGGGACGCCAACGAACCCGAGTGCGCCGCCGGCACGGGTGCACTGCAGGGCCTGGTCCATCGATTCGGCGGTTCCCACGCATTCGAGAACTGAGTCGGCCAGCACGCCGCCGAGCAGTTCGGAGACCCGCGCGGCCGCCTTCTGGCCGCGTTCGGCCACGATGTCCGTGGCGCCGAAGGCCCGGGCGATCGCTGCCCGGTCCTCATGCCGGGACATGGCGATGATCCGGGAGGCGCCCAACCGCTGGGCGGCCAGCACCCCGCTCAGGCCCACGGCCCCGTCCCCCACCACCACGACGCTGCGTCCGGGCCCGACCTGGGCGCCCAAGGCAGCGTGGTGCCCGGTCCCCATGACATCGGAGAGGGAGAGCAGGCTCTTCAGCAGCTTTTCGTCCGGGTCGGCCAGTCCGGGTACGACGACGAGGGTGCCGTCGGCGTTGGGAACGCGGACCGCTTCACCCTGGCCGCCTTCGACGTCGAGTCCGTTTTCGTCCTGTCCGCCCCAGACGGCCCGGTGCCGGCAGGCTACCTGGACACCGTTGCGGCAGTCCGGGCACGTGCCACAGCTGTTGGCCCAGGGGGCGATGACGAAGTCCCCCACGGACAGCGTGGTGACCTCTCTGCCGACTGCGCTCACCGTGCCGACGAACTCGTGGCCAATGGGGTGGGGTTCGCTGGTCTCACGCACTCCCCGGTAGGGCCAGAGATCCGAACCGCACACGCAGGCCGCGGCCACCGTGACGACGGCGTCGCCGGGGTGCTGGATTGCCGGCGCGGGGCGGTCCTCGACGCGGATGTCATAGGGTGCGTGGATCATCGTGGCGCGCATGGGGCTGCTCCTGGGAACTGGGCTGGGCGGGTCCGGGATACCGGACTACACCTCCAGCGTAGAACGATATCCGGCAGTTCGTGCACCCCACCCACGACGACGGCGCCCCTCTTCTCGGAGAAGAGGGGCGCCGTCGTCGTTCGCCATGCCGGCAGGTGGCCGGCGAAGCGGTTTAGAGGCTGGAGGCCTCTGCGTGGTCCGGGTAGACCTCGCGCAGCAGGTGCGCGGTCTCCGACGGGGTCTTGCCGACCTTGACGCCGGCGGCCTCGAGGGCTTCCTTCTTGGCCTGTGCCGTGCCGGAGGAGCCGGAGACAATGGCGCCTGCGTGGCCCATCGTCTTGCCCTCGGGTGCGGTGAAGCCCGCGACGTAGCCGACGACCGGCTTGGTGACGTGGGCCTTGATGTACTCGGCAGCACGTTCCTCGGCGTCGCCGCCGATTTCGCCGATCATGACGATCGCCTTGGTGTCCGGGTCCGCCTCGAACGCAGCCAGGGCGTCGATGTGGGTGGTGCCGATGACCGGGTCGCCGCCGATGCCGATGGCCGTGGAGAAGCCCAGGTCGCGCAGCTCGAACATCATCTGGTAGGTCAGCGTGCCGGACTTGGAGACCAGGCCGACACCGCCCTTGCCGGTGATGTTGGCCGGGGTGATGCCGACCAGCGACTCACCGGGGGTGATGATGCCGGGGCAGTTCGGGCCGATGATGCGGGTGACCTGGTTGCCGTTGGCGTCGACCTTGGACTGGGCGAGTGCCCAGAACTCGGCGGCGTCCTGCACGGGCACGCCTTCCGTGATGACCACGACGAGGCCGATGCCGGCCTCGATGGCCTCCACGACGGCGTCCTTGGTGAACTTCGGCGGCACGAAGACGATGGAGACGTCAGCACCGGTTTCGGAGATGGCCTCGGAGACCGCTCCGAAGACGGGCAGGGTCACGTCACCGTGGGTGACGGTGGTGCCGGCCTTGCGGGCGTTGACGCCACCGACAACCTGGGTGCCGGCTGCGAGCATGCGGGCGGTGTGCTTGGAGCCCTCGCCGCCGGTGATGCCCTGGACGATGACCTTGGAGTCCTTGTTGATGAAGATAGACATGTTTTCTTTCCCCTGGTCCTTAGGCGTTCGCCAGTTCGGCGGCCTTGTCGGCGCCTTCATCCATGGTGGTGGACAGCGTCACAAGCGGGTGGTTGGCGTCGGCCAGGATCTTGCGTCCTTCTTCGACGTTGTTGCCGTCGAGGCGGACGACGAGCGGCTTGGTGGCCTTCTCGCCGAGCATTTCCAGGGCCTTCACGATGCCGTTGGCGACGGCGTCGCACGCGGTGATGCCGCCGAAGACGTTCACGAACACCGACTTGACCTGCTCATCGTTGAGGATGACATCCAGGCCAGCGGCCATGACCTCGGCCGAGGCGCCACCTCCGATGTCCAGGAAGTTGGCGGGCTTGACGTTGCCGTGGTTCTCGCCGGCGTAGGCGACGACGTCCAGCGTGGACATGACCAGTCCTGCGCCGTTGCCGATGATGCCGACCTCGCCGTCGAGCTTGACGTAGTTCAGTCCGGCTTCCTTGGCCTTGGCCTCGAGCGGATCGGCTGCGCCCTTGTCCTCGAGCGCCTCGTGCTCGGGGTGGCGGACCTCGGAGGCGTTCTCGTCGAGCGAGACCTTGCCGTCCAGGGCCACGATCTCACCGGCGCCGGTGCGCACCAGCGGGTTGACCTCGACCAGGGTGGCGTCTTCCTTCACGAAGACGTCCCAGAGCTTGATGATCGCTGCTGCCACGTCGGCGCGCAGCTCGGCGGCGAAGCCTGCCTCGGCGACGATCTCGTCGGCCTTGGCCTGGTCGATGCCCACTGCGGGATCGACGGCGACCTTGGCCAGGGCCTCGGGGCGCTCGACAGCGAGTTCCTCGATTTCCATGCCGCCCTCAACGGAGCACATGGCCAGGTAGTTGCGGTTGGAGCGGTCCAGCAACACGGAGAAGTAGAACTCCTCGGCGATGTCGGCGCCCTGGGCAATCATCACCTTGTTGACGGTGTGGCCCTTGATGTCCATCCCGAGGATGTTGGAAGCGTATTCGAACGCCTCGTCGGCGGTCTTGGCGACCTTGACGCCGCCGGCCTTACCGCGGCCTCCGACCTTGACCTGGGCTTTGACCACGACAACTCCGCCGATCTTCTCGGCGGCAGCCTTGGCTTCTTCAGGGGTGTACGCAACGATGCCGGCAAGCACGGGGACACCGTGCTGCTCGAACAAATCGCGCGCCTGGTATTCATACAGGTCCACGGGTGTGTCCTTCTACGTCGAAGTCGTTTCTGACTCGGAGCACGGCACGTGAAGGCCCGGTGGCTCCAAATGGAACTTTAGTCCCTGGGTGGCGGATGCCCTGCCTAGGGTATCGCTTTCGTGACAAAGAGCACAGTTCTACGACAAGTAGACATCCTGGACCGTCATCCCGGGGTTTTCGTGCCCGCAGGCGGCCCGTCGCGGCCGTTCGCGGCCGTCGCGGTGCCGCTGGGGTAGCTTGGCTTCCATGCTGGAGTCCGCCGCCGTGGAGAGTACCCGTAGGACCTATGACGTCGTGGCTGCCGACTATGCCCGGCTGCTGCCCGATGCCTCGGCGGAGGCACCCGCGGACCGGGAGTTGATCCGGGACCTGGCCCGCGCGACGCCGGTGGGCGCACGGATCCTCGACGCCGGTTGCGGTACCGGCCGGATGATCGGGCACCTTGAATCGCCCGGACAGCGGGCGGTGGAGGGCGTGGACCTCTCCCCCGGGATGATCGCCGTGGCCCGCACCAACCTTCCAACGACTCGATTCACGGTGGCGGACCTGGCGGCGCTGCCGTTCCCCGACGGATCCTTCGACGCGGCGCTGGCCTGGTACTCAATCATCCATACCGCGGCGGAAGACCTGCCGGGGGTGATCGCGGAATTCCACCGCGTCGTGAGCCCCGGAGGCCGGGTACTGCTCGGGTTCCATGCCGGACGCGGAGCACGGACCATCCAGTCGGCCTACGGGCACGACGTGGAACTGGTGGCCCACCTGCACGACGTCGAGGACATCAGCCGGCTGCTGGCGGGGCAGGGGTTCTCGGTCCGGGAAGCACGGCAACGCCCACCGTCGGGACGCGAGCAACACCCCCAGGGGTTCGTCCTGGCCCAACGCCGGTGAGCGCCGGAGCGACTTAGTCGATTTTGCTCAGCGGCGCGTAACGCAGCAGCAGGCGTTTTTCCTCGGCGGCGAACTTGACCTTGGCCACGGTCTTGTCCGCAGAGCCCTCGAGGGCCAGGACCACGCCTTCGCCGAAGCTGGTGTGCGAGACCTTGTCGCCGACCGACAGTGCAATGACTTCCTTCTGCGGCTGGACGCGTCCGACAGCGCGGGCCGTCGGTGCGGTGCGCAATGAGCTGGATTCGGCGTCGCCGGAACGGCGGCCACCACCGGACCCGGAGCCCCAATACGAGCCGCTGTCGTACCGGCTGGTGGCGAAGTCCCGCGACCCAAAGGCCCCGGGCGCCGAGCGGGTCGCGCCCTCTCGTTTCCACTCCAGCAGATGCGCCGGGATCTCCTCCAGGAACTGGCTGGCGGGGTTGTACTGTGATTGGCCCCAGAGGCTCCGGTACTCCGCGCGGCTGACGTAGAGCCGGCGTCGTGCACGGGTCAAGCCCACGTAGGCCAGGCGGCGTTCCTCCGCGAGCTCCTTGGGGTCGGCCAGGGAGCGCTGGTGCGGGAAGATGCCGTGTTCCATGCCGGTGAGGAAGACGACCGGGAATTCCAGCCCCTTGGCGGTGTGGAGCGTCATCAGCGTGACGACGCCCTCCTGCTCGGCCATCTGGGCGCCCTCTTCGTCGGTGGGTGCTGCCGGGATCGAATCGGCGTCGGCCACCAGCGAGACCTGTTCGAGGAAATCACCCAGGGTCCCCTCGGGATTGTCCCGCTCGTAGTCGCGCACCACGGCCACCAGTTCGGCCAGGTTCTCCACCCGCGACTCGTCCTGCGGGTCCTCGGACTTGCGCAGCATCTCCAGGTAACCGGTCTGCTCCAGCACGGCCTCCAACGCAGCAGCGGCCCCGGAGCCCTGGGCGACGACGGCCAGGTCGTCGATGATCTTCACGAACCCGGCGATGGCCTTGGCGCTGCGCGTGGCCAGCCCCGGCGCCTCGTCCGCCCGGCGCAAGGCAGCCGTGAAGGCGATGCGCTCCTTCTGGCCCAGGGCGGCGATGGCGTACTCGGCCCGGTCCCCGATCCCGCGCTTGGGTTCGTTCAGGATCCTGCGGACGTTGACGTCGTCCTCCTCGTTGACCAGCACACGCAGGTAGGCCAGCGCATCCTTGATCTCCTTGCGGTCGTAGAACCGGGTACCGCCGACGACCTTGTACTTCAGGTCAACCCGCATCAGCTGCTCCTCGAGGGAACGCGACTGGGCGTTGGTGCGGTAGAAGACGGCCACGTCGCCGGGGCGGATGCCCTCTTCGTCGTTCAGACGCAGGATCTCATCGGCGATCCACCGTGCCTCGTCCTGCTCGGACTCCCCGACGTAGCCGATGATCTGCTCGCCGTCGCCTTCGGCGGTCCACAGCCGCTTTTCGGGGCGGTCCTCATTGCGGGCGATCACCGCGTTGGCGGCGTTGAGGATGGTCTGGGTGGAGCGGTAGTTCTGCTCGAGTTTGATGGTGTTCGCGTCGGGGTAGTCCTTGCCGAACTCGACGATGTTGCGGATGTCGGCGCCGCGGAAGGCGTAGATCGACTGGTCAGAGTCGCCCACCACCGTCAGTTCCCCGCCGGGGGTCTGCCCATCGGGTCCGGTGAGCTCGCGCACCAGGGAGTATTGGGCGTGGTTGGTGTCCTGGTACTCGTCGACCAGTACATGGCGGAACCTGCGCCGGTAGTTGTCGGCGATCGCGGGGAAGGCCCGGAAGATGTTCACGACCTGGCCGATGAGGTCATCGAAATCCATGGCGTTGGCCTGGCGCAGGCGCTGGGTGTAGCCGCGGTAGACCTCGGCCACCGCAGCCGCGAACGGGTCGTTCATGTTCGCTGTCGACGAGTAGTCCTCGTCATCGACGAGTTCGTTCTTCAAGGAAGAGATCCGATGCTGCATCGCCTTGGGGGCGAACTTCTTCGGATCCAGGTCCAGTCCCTTGGCCACCAGCGTGATCAGCCGGAGCGAGTCGGCGGAATCGTAGATCGAGAAGTTGGACTTCAGGCCCACATGGGTCGCTTCTCGGCGCAGGATCTTCACGCAGGAGGAGTGGAAAGTGGAGATCCACATCTTGCGCGCCGGATCCCCCACCAGTTCCTCGATGCGCTCACGCATCTCTGCGGCCGCCTTGTTGGTGAAGGTGATGGCCAGGATCTCGTGGGGGCGTGCGCGCCCGGTGGCCAGCAGGTAGGCGATGCGGTGCGAGAGCACGCGGGTCTTGCCCGATCCGGCGCCGGCAACGATCAGCAGCGGGCTGCCGGCATGCTTAACGGCGCGCTCCTGCTCGGGGTTCAGGCCCTCGAGCAAGTCGGCGGCCCCGGGCACTGCGGTGGCACCGGCGTCGTCCTCGGTCAGGCGCGAACGCGCCTCGGAAAAGTCATCGAAGAGAAAATCCATGGTGCCACCAGTCTACGGTCGTCGTGCCACCGGCGTTTTCGGTAGCCGGCTCGCCCGACGGCATAATGGGCAGCATGTCCAAGAAGCCTGCACAGCGCCGCAAGAAGCCCCGCAACCGCCCGAGCACCACCAGCGCAGGGACCGCTACGACGCCGGCACCCCCGGCGGGTGGCACGGCCCGCCGGCAGCCGTCCGGACCGGCACCTCGGCCGGGCAGCGCCCTGGCCAACACCACCACGGGGCGTACGCCCGAGCAGGCCCAGGGCAATGGGAACCTGATCTTGTGGGCCGGTTTTGGCGCGGTCGTGCTGTTGTTCTGGTACTACCACCTGGTGGTGCTGCAGCAGATGCAGGACCTCTCCGGCGGCCTGGCCATGCCGGACCAGTTGATCGGGGGATACGATGTGCCCTACATCGAGCAGTTGCGGGCCCATCTGGATGCCGATGCCCGCGGCCAGTTGTCGTACGTCCATAAGACGGCCGGGACCTTGTTCCCGCTGTTCTTGTCCCTGATGACGATGCTGACGATCGCCCTGCATGTGCCCCGGCGCGGGCTCCGGTGGGCCCTGTGGGTGATCCCGCTGGCATTCGCGATCGTGGATCTCTGGGAGAACCCGCTGATCGACGGGTTGCTCTCCGGACCGGTGGATGCTGCTGCGGTGGCCCGGGCCTCGGCGTTGACGGTGACCAGCTGGGTTCTGCTCTTCGCGACGGTCGCCACGGTCCTGGCGGTGGTCATCACGGCTTTCGTGCGCACGTTCCGGCAGAAATGGAGCGACGCGGGCCTGTCTTGACGCGCCCGCTGTTTTCGGCGCGGCCTGCATCTGACGCTAGGATGGTTGCTGTTCGCCCGGGTCCAGCATCCGGGAGCTCGGCCCCTGTAGCTCAGTCGGATAGAGCGACCCTCTCCTAAAGGGTAGGCCATCGGTTCGATTCCGGTCAGGGGCACTTTTCGAGACCAGTCTCCTTGATCCGCACCGCCAGGACATCGCGGATCAAGGGGGCTGGTTTCTGCTTTAAAGGAGTGGTGCCGACCGGCGTCCTGATGATGGCTCCCTTGATGCATCACCACGACGCCTGTCGGCACCGGTGCCAGCGCTTTTCCCCGTGGTCGCCAACCTGCCGTTCCCCCACCACGCACGGAAGCCGTTGAGACTCGCATTGCCGTGTCGATGGGCAGTTTGGTGACCGAAGCACTAACTTTCATATCTAATTCCATTGGAAATAGATTGTCAATCCACCATGACATGTCGAGTCATGTCACCATGCGGCTCAGCCCAGCAGCAGGACGCTCGGCTTGGGCGACAGGCTTGCGTCCAGCACGGCGCAGCCGCCGCCGATGGCAGCAACTTCCGGGCCGAGGTTGGAGTTGGCCACCAGCACCCCATGCACGTCCTTGGCGCTGAAACGTTCGTTGACCACCTCGGTAGCCTTATCCAGCACATGCTCCCGGATCATTTCCCAGTACGGTCCGCCATAGATGACCCTGTCGATGTCCAGCACATTGACCAGCTGCCCAACCATGTCGGCGACGCGCGCGCCAAAGTCACGCAAGAGTTCGATGGCGACGTCGTTTCCGCCGTCGGCCAACTGCACCAAACGCCCCATCCCCGCGGCCCGATCGGCTACGCCCGCGTTCTCGGCGATACCCAGGTCCAGTCCGGCTTCGGTGGCCTTGCGGGCGATGTTCTCGAACGAGGTGGCGCCGGCGAGGCAGTCACGGCGCCCGCAGGCGCACAGCGTGGTCTCCTCCCCCACCGAGAAGTGGCCGATTTCCCCGGCGTTGTTGCTCACGCCGCGGACGATCTCGCCGTTGACGACCATCCCCACGCCGATGCCGGCACCGACGTAGACGAACACGAAGTTCTGCTCGTCCTCCTGGTCCGTCCCGTGCCAGACCTCCGCGATGGTGGCCGCAATGGTGTCCTTTTCGAGGATGACCTTCAGGTTCAGCTTGCTGGCCAGGGGCTTGACGATCTCCACCTTGGACCAGCCATCGAGCAACGGCGGACCGGTGACATGGCCGCTGTCGGCATCCATGGGTCCGGGGACGACCACTCCCACACCCACGATATTCGAGCGCAGCTGCCCGGAGGTGCCGATGAGTTCCTCGACGGCCTCGGCCATCCGCTCCACGGTCCCTTCCGGGTCCTCGACGGAGGGGGCGGAGAACCGCTTCGAGGCGATGACTTCCCCGCGCAGATCGAGCATCACCAGGGTGATGAGGGCCGGGTCCAAGTGGATGCCGATGGCGAGCTGGCGGTTGGCTTCGAGTTCCAGCACGGTGCGCGGCTTTCCGGGGCCGGAGACAATGGTGCGGTCCTCACGGACCAGTCCCTCGTCCAGCAGCCGGCGGACGACGTTGGAAATTGTTTGGGGTGACAGGCCGGTGGATTCTGCCAATTCGACACGGCTGACGCCGTCGAGGGCGCGCCTGATCGATGCGAAGATCACTGCCTGGTTGAAGTCGCCTAGCCGCCCAAGGTTGGTGCCGCGCTGCATGTATGCTCCAGATCGTTTGTGGCCACGAAAGTCGAGGTCCGTCAGCGCACCCCCAACGACGCGCCGCACCCCACTGCGTCTCAAGTGAGCGCATGGTCTTTGATTCTACATATCGTTTGGGTCACAGTGTTCAATGAGCGCACCGCGCGCGTTTCCCCGCCCTCCGGGGACGGGTGGCTGAAGTTACGGTGCAGTACCGTCGTCCTGCGTCCCCGCTGCAGCGAACTGTGTGCGGTAGAGCTCCGCATAGCGACCGTCGCGAGCCAGCAGTTCGGTGTGCGTGCCGCGTTCGATGACCTGCCCGGCCTCGATGACCAGGATCGCGTCGGCGGTGCGGATGGTGGAGAGCCGGTGGGCAATCACCACCGCGGTGCGTCCTGACAGGGCCTCCACGAGGGCTGCCTGCACGGCCGCCTCGCTCGTGGAATCCAGCGCGGCGGTGGCCTCGTCCAACAGGACAACGCGCGGGGCGGCCAGCAGCAGCCGGGCAATGGTCAGCCGTTGGCGCTCCCCACCGGAGAGCCGATAGCCGCGCTCCCCCACCATCGTTTCCAGCCCGTCCGGCAATGACCGGATCAAGTCCTCGAGCCGGGCCCGGCGCAGGGCATTCCATAGCGCGTCGTCCGGTGCTTCCGGCGCCGCCAGCCGCAAGTTGGCGGCAATGGTCTCGTGGAAGAGGTGCCCGTCCTGGGTGACCATGCCCACCGTCTCGCGCAGTGAGGCGAACGTGGCATCGCGGACGTCAAGGCCAGCTAGTTCCACGGCTCCGGCGTCCACGTCGTAGAGTCGGGCCAGTAGCTGGGCGATGGTCGACTTGCCCGCTCCGGAGGAGCCCACCAGGGCGTAGGTCTGCCCGGCGGGGACCTCGAAGTCGATGCCGTGCAGCACTTCCTCGCCGCCGCGGGTGTCCAACACGGTGACCTCCTCCAGGGAGGCGAGCGAGACCTTGTCGGCGCTGGGGTACCCGAATCGTACGTCGCGGAAGCGGACGGAGACCGGGCCGGCGGGCACCTCGCGGGCGCCCGGCTTCTCGGCGAGCAGCGGTTCGAGATCGAGGATCTCGAACACGCGGTCGAAGGACACCAGGGCGCTCATCACCTCGACGCGGGCATTGGCCAGGGCGGTCAACGGAGCATAGAGGCGGGTCAGCAGCAGCGCGAGGGTGACGACATCGCCGGCCTCGAGCCGGCCGGTGAGCGCGAAGGAGCCGCCCAGTCCATAGACCAGGGCGAGAGCCAGCGCGGCAACCAGGGTCAGGGCGGTGACGAAGGTGAATTGGCGGACCGCGGTCTTGACCCCCACATCACGCACCCGTGCAGCGCGGGCGGCGAAGGCATCGACCTCGGCCTCGGGGCGGCCAAAGAGCTTGACCAGGGTGGCGCCGGGGGCGGAGAACCGCTCGGTCATCTGCGAACCCATCTCGGCGTTGTATTCCGCGGCTTCGCGGCGCAGCCGGGCCAGCGTGGAGCCCATGCGCCGTGCGGGGATCAGGAAGATGGGGAGCATCACCACCGCGAGCAGGGTCAACTGCCAGGAGGTGCTGAACATGACTGCAGCGGTGAGCACCAGGGCCACGATGTTGCTCACGACCCCGGAGAGCGTGCCGGCAAACGCCTGCTGTGCACCAATGACGTCGTTGTTCAGCCGGCTGACCAGCGCACCCGTGCGGGTGCGGGTGAAAAAGGCGATCGGCATCTTCTGGACGTGCTCGAACACCGCGGTGCGCAGGTCGTAGATCACCTGTTCGCCCAGGCTCGAGGACAGCCAACGGTTCCACAGCGAAACCCCGGCCTCCACCACGGCGACCGCGGCAATGAGCAGGGCCAGATCCGCAATCAAGGACAGCGGGCCGTCGGCGACGATCGCGTCCACGACCCGACCGGCCAGCACCGGGGTCGCCACGGCCAGCACGGCGGCGATGACCGAGAGGATCACGAAGACGGCCAGGCGCCCACCGTAGCCACGGGCGAACCCGATGACGCGGCGGACGGTGCCGGGGGCGAACTGCCGGCCGGAATGGCCAGACGACATCCTCCACAGGGAGCTCCAGGCGGCTTGGTCCATGCTCACGGCGGCGTTCCTTCGTTTGGTCCGATCCGACCCGGGAAGGGGCCGGGGACCATGCTACCCGCGCGGACGCGCCGCCCGGCTACCGGGCAGGTACCGCGCTGGCGGGGCGTTCGCGCTCGTCGAAGACCCTGTTGGGTTCCCCGGTGTGCGGCACGAAGCTGACCGTCATCGCCTTGTAGCCCGGGGTGTTCGATTCACGGGCGACCAGCCCGCGGTGCACCAGGGCGTTGGCCTCCGGGAAGTAGGCGGCGGCGCAGCCGCGCGCCGTCGGGTAGGACACCAGCCGGAAGCGGTTGGCCCGGCGTTCGGATCCCCCGAAGGTGGAGATGACATCCACCAGGTCGCGGTCTGCATAGCCCAGCTCGGTCAGGTCCTCGGGGTGGACCAGGATGACCCGGCGGCCGTTGGAGATCCCCCGGTACCGGTCGTCCAGCCCGTAGAACGTGGTGTTGTACTGGTCGTGGCTGCGCATGGTCTGCAGGATCAGGTGTCCGGCGGGCGCCTTCAGGTACTCGAGCGGACTGACCGTGAACCGGGCCTTGCCGATGTCGGTGGCGAAGGTCCGGGTGTCCCGCGGCGGGTTGGGCAGCACGAAGCCGTTGCGGGTGCGCACCCTGCGGTTGAAGTCCTCGAAGCCGGGGCAGACGGCGGCAATGTGGTCGCGGATGACGTCGTAGTCCTCGGCCATGGCCCGCCAGCCAACTGCGTGGCCCTCGCCAAAGGTCGCCGCGGCCATGCGGGCGACGATCACCGGTTCGGCGAGCATATGGGGGGACATCGGGGCCAGCCGGCCCTGCGTGGTGTGCACGACCGACATCGAGTCCTCGACCGTGAGGAACTGCGGGCCGCCGGGGTGCTTGTCGTCCCGGTCGGTGCGCCCCAGGGTGGGAAGGATCAGCGAGGTCCGCCCGTGCACCACATGGGAGCGGTTGGGTTTGGTCGAGATGTGCACGGTGAGCCCGGCACGGCGCATCCCGGCTTCCAATGCCTCGGTATCGGAGCAGGCCAGCGAGAAATTCCCGCCCATCGAGACGAAGACATCAACGTCGTCCTTCTCAAAGGCCTCGACGGTGTCGGTCGAGTCGTAGCCGTGCTCGCGCGGGCTGCTGATGGAGAACTCGGCGTCCAGGGCTGCCAGCCAGTCCTCCTTCGGCTTCTCCCAGACGCCCATGGTCCGGTCACCTTGGACGTTGGAGTGGCCGCGGACCGGGCAGGCCCCGGCGCCGGGCTTGCCGAAGTTGCCTTGCAGCAGCAGGACGTTGATGAGTTCCTTGAGCGTGTCCACCGAGTGGGGCTGTTGGGTCAGTCCCAGCGCCCAGCAGATGATCGTGCCCTTGGACTTGGCCAGCATCCCGGCGATCGAGGTGATCTCGTCGCGGGTCAGCCCGGTGGCCTCCTCGGTGGCGTCCCAGTCGATCCCGGCCCGGGCCGCGGCGTAGGCGTCGATCCCATTGGTCTGCGCGGCGATGAAGTCGTGGTCCACGACGGTCCCCGGCTCCCGGGCCTCCTGCTCCAGCAGCAGGTGCCCGAACGCCTGGAACAGGGCCAGGTCACCGCCCACCTTGATCTGCAGGAACTCGTCGGCAATCCGGGTGCCGTCCCCGACCACACCGGCGACGGTCTGCGGGTCGCGGAAGTTCAGCAGCCCCGCCTCGGGCAGCGGGTTCACTGCCACAACGGTGGCACCCCGCTTGCGGGCGTCGGCCAGCGCCGAGAGCATCCGCGGGTGGTTTGTCCCCGGGTTCTGCCCGACGACGAAGATCAGTTCGGCGTGCTCGAAGTCCTCCAGGGACACCGTTCCCTTGCCGATGCCGATGGTCGGGCTGAGCGCCGTGCCGGAGGATTCGTGGCACATGTTGGAGCAGTCCGGCAGGTTGTTGGTCCCGACACTGCGGGCGAACAACTGGTACATGAAGGCCGTCTCGTTGGCCGTGCGCCCCGAGGTGTAGAACACGCAACGGTCAGGGGTGGTGGCGTTGATGTGCTCGCCGATGGTGGCGAACGCCCGCGACCAGGAGACCGGCCGGTAGTGGGTCTCCCCCTCGTGGATCATCATCGGTTCGGTGATGCGGCCCTGGTTGCCCAGCCAGTATTCGGTCTTTTCCGCCAGTTCGGAGATGGGGTGCGCTGCCCACCAGGCGGCGTCGGCGGTGCGCGTGGTGTTTTCCTCGGCCAGGGCCTTGGCACCGTTCTCGCAGAATTCGGCAGGTTTGCGGGCGCCGGTGATCGATTCGGGCCAGGCGCAACCGGGGCAATCGATGCCGCCGCGCTGGTTCACGCGCAACATGGAGCGCACGGTCCGGCTGACACCTGCCTGCTCATAACCACGTTCGAGGGCGACCATGACCGCCTTGACGCCGGCTGCCGTGGTCTTCGGGGCACCGACTACCAGTGCGTCTTCGTTGATGTCCTGTTCGGGTGCCGAGCGCTTCACTGCGTCCGTCCTGCTTCCTGTTGCCGGGGGCCGGACGACGCTTCATGCGCGTCCTGCTGTTGGGTGGGTGCCGGAGCGGTATCGATCCGGTCCGGGTGGGTGTAGATGTTGACGCTGGAGCCGCGGGCGAAGGCCGCAAGGGTCAGTCCTGCCTGGTCGGCCAGGTCCACGGCCAGTGAGGAGGGCGCCGAGACGGCGCTGAGGACGGGGATCCCGGCCAGGTAGGCCTTCTGCACCAGCTCGAAGGAGGCCCGGCCGGAAACCTGCAGGATCGTCTCGCCGAGTGGCAGCTTCCCCTCGCGCAGGGCCCAGCCGACGACCTTGTCGACCGCGTTGTGCCGGCCGACGTCCTCGCGCAGGCACAGCAGGTTGCCATCCGTGTCGAACAGCCCGGCCGCATGGACGCCACCGGTCTTGCCGAACAGGACCTGGTGTTCGCGCAGTGTGTCGGAGAGCCCCAGCAGCGTGTGCACGGCAAGGGACCCGGACTCCGGGTCCAGGGAGAAGCGGCTGGTCTTGGAGACCGCATCGATGGAGGCGGTCCCGCAGATCCCACAGGAGGAGGACGTGTAGACGTGCCGGTCCAGCGACGGATCCGGGATGATGGCACCGGGACCCAGTTGGGCCTCGACGACGTTGAAGGTCTGGCGCCCGTCTTCGTCCTCGCCGGCGCAGAAACGCAGGCTGGGCAAGTCGTCGGCACCCGCGATGATGCCCTCACTGACCAGGAATCCGGCGACGAGGTCGAAGTCGTCTCCCGGGGTGCGCATGGTGACGCTGAAGACGCGTCCACCCATGCGGATTTCCAGGGGTTCCTCGGCGGCCATCGTTTCTTCGCGGACACGCGGGCCGCCGTCCACCGAGTACCGCACGATGCGGCGCCGTTGGGTCAATCTGCCCACCCGTGGGCCTCCTTCACTCCGCTGCCTCGCGGGCGCGGCAACAGCGCCGGGCCCGGACATTTCACCGACCGTACCACGGCAGTGGAAGGTAGCCGACCGGACCACCGACGGCAACTCCCGCGGGCGGGACCACCAGCACCACGTCGGCTGTGGCCAGTCCGCGCATCATGGCCGAACCGGTGTGCTCGGACGGCACCAGCACCTGCTTCCTGGCCCGGTCATCCCAGCGGGCCGGCAGCAGGCGGTGGGAGTGTCCGGCCCCGCGGATCTCCTCGCCACTGCTGGCGGTGGAGGGGAACGACGGCGGCTGCCCGCTGGCCGCTTCCAACAGCGGTTCCAGCAGGGTCACCATGGACATGATCGCTGCCAGCGGGTTCCCGGGCAACGCGACCAGCAGCCGTCCATCCGGCAGACGGGCGAGCATCGCCGGGTGTCCGGGGCGCATGGCCACCGAACCGATCAGCGGCGTGGCCCCCAGCTCTTCGGCGGCGGGCCGCAGGTGGTCGGCGGGCGAATGACCGGTCCCCCCGGTGCTGACCAGCACGTCCACTGCCCGGGCCGCCGGGGAGTCCAGTGCATCGAGGGTGGCCCGGCGGTCATCGCCAATGCGCACCGTATCCACCAGGTCTCCGCCGAGGGCAGCGATGCAGGCGGGCAGGACGGGTCCGAAGGTGTCCCTGACCTGGCCCGGCTGGGGTATTCCGGAGGTGACGACCTCATCGCCGGTGAGCACCAGCCGGATCCTGGGTCCCGCGGTGACGGGCAGCGTATCGTGCCCGCCGACGGCGGCGACGGCGATCTGGCCGGGAACCAACCGGGTCCCGGCGGCCAGCAGCTGCTCGCCCGCGGAGGCCTCGCGTCCTGCCGGGCGGATGTCGGCACCGGGCAGGGGCGTCCGCGAAGCCGTCAGGAGCCCTGTGTCCGGGTCCAGCACCGAGTCCTCCTGGCGCAGGATCGCCGTCGTGCCCGGTGGCACGGTCTCCCCGGTGACGATGGCACGGGCAGTTCCCGAAGCCAAGGATGCCGGGACTTTGCCGGAGGTGGAGTGCGGAGGGGTGGGATCACCGGGCTGCCAGGGTCCCGGGCCGGCGACGGCCCAGCCGTCCATGGCGGACGAGGCGTAATGGGGCATGGTGTGCAGGGAGGAGACGTCGCGGGCGAGCACGCGTCCTGCGGCGCGGGCCAGCGGGACGTCCTCGCCGACGCGTTTTCCTGCGGTGAGGGCCTGGCCCGCCTCATAGGCGATTCGGCGGGCCCCCTGCCAATCGGCTTCGTGCACTACTGGTCGGAGCCGCGGCGGTCGAGCAGCTGGTTGACCCGGCGGCTGGCCCCCTCCATCGAAGCCGCTTCGCTGGCCATCTCTGCTCCTGCGGCCAGGCCTGCGGCATATCCGGCGATGTACGTCGTCACCGGTGCTGCGGGGCGGATGACCGAGTGGGCGGCGACGCCGGCCATGGCCAGGATGGCGTCCACATCGATGGGTGCGTCCGCGATCTCCAGGCCCTCCAGGAGTTCGGACACCCACGCGTCCAGCTCGGGTATTTCGGACATCCGTACCTCCTGTTGTGGCTGGCTAAGGTGCCCCTTCGGGGGCAGACGGCCGGGCGATGCCGGCCTTGTCGGCGTCTTCCCACGTGTCGACGTCCGCGTAGTCCACGCCGTCGAGGGACACCCTGACTATCTGCACCTTAGCAAGCAGTCGCATCATCGAGGAGTTGGCGAGGCCCTCGCCGGGTTTTTCGGCGGCTTCGATGGCGCGCAACAACGCAGCGGTCTCGATGACACAGCTCAGGGGCTGGAGTCTGCCCTGTTCGTCAACGGGTACCCAGGCCCTGCCGAATTCGGCCAGCGGCATGGTCGTCTCCCCCGGCGCGCCGGGAGAACCAACCGCAGTCTGCGGGGTGGTGTCCGTGACGTCGCCGGCGTGTTCGACGGCGTACTGCACGATCGCCGCGGCCACAGGTCCGGGGGCAATGAGGTCGGCGGCAAGAATCAACGTCAGCGGCGCGTGTTCCCCCGCCGGGGGCACTTCGTCGGCGGCACCGTCACCGAGCGCGCGCATGCCGGCAGCCACGGCCGCCGCCGGTCCGGCGAAGGCCGGGTACTCCCGGGTCAGCGTGATGATCTGGCCGGCATCCGCCTCCGCTGCATAGTCGGCGATGACCGGGTTCAACTCGGTGGGGCCCACCACGGCAATGCGTTGCGCCTCCGCGGTGGCACGGAGTGCATGGTCCAGAAGCGTGGCCCCGCCGTGGTGCAGGAGCGGCTTGTCGGTTCCCCCGAGGCGCTTGCCCCGTCCACCGGCGACGACGATGGCGTCAAAATTCATGCTGCCCTTCCTGCCAGGAAATCCGTCCATTCGGGAGCGGGACGTTCCAGCTCGGTGATGAACCACTGTAGACCCCGCGGGCTCGTTGGCCTCACCCTCAGGGTCCAGCCCAGTTGACGCAACGTCTTGTCCCCTTTGGTGCTGTTGCATCCCAGGCAGCAGGCCACCAGGTTCTCCCAGCTGTTGGCTCCACCCCGCGACCTCGGCATGATGTGGTCCACGGTGGTTGCCGCCTTGCCGCAGTACCCACACCGGCGTCCATCGCGGCGCAGCACCCCACGCCGGGTCACGTTGACCGCTTCACGGTAGGGAACCTTGACGTAGCGATTGAGCAGGATGACCGAGGGACGGCCCAAGACCATTCGTGGCGTGGCCACCGGCTCGCCCACCTCGGCCAGGACGCTGGCCTTCCCCGTGAGCACCAGCAGCAGTGCGCGGCGGAAGGTCACCACCGCCAGTGGTTCGTATCCTGCATTCAGTACCAGGGTTCGCATCAGCGTTCCTCGTCGTGGAGTGCACCCGGACCGCCTAGCCAAGCCGTCTGACCCGGGCGCCGTGCAAGGGCCATCGGGCACCAGCCTAAGCCCGGCGGGACCACCCTGGGGAGTGCGGCGCGGCTCCCGTTGCCATGTCCTTGGCGTCCCGGGTTCGTGTTCACGTCGCGTGCCCCGGCGGTTCAGCGACCGGTTCGGAGCCGTTCACCGGCGACACGAATGCGTTTTAAACCACGGGAGTCCCCACCCAACTGGGTGAGGACTCCACTAGATGTGTTGTTGCTTAGCGGGCCAGCGTGTAGTAGCCGACCAGCGGGGCCGCGTAGGGGCCCGTGGTGTCGCGGACGACGGTGCCGACGCTCGGGTTCTGCGCGCCGATCATCTTGCCGCCACCGATGTAGATGCCGACGTGCGAGTCGTTGCTCTGGAAGACCAGGTCGCCCGGCTGCGGGTTGGAGGTGCGGACGAACTTGCCGGAGGCACGCTGTGCGCGGGCGTTGTGCGGCAGGCTCACGCCGGCCTTGCCGTAGACGTACTGCACGAAGCCGGAGCAGTCCCAGCCGCCCGGGGTGGAGCCGCCGAAGACGTACGGGGTGCCCAGGTAGGACTTGGCCATGCTGGCGATGCTGGAGTTGCCGCCGCTGACTGCTGCGGGGGCTGCCTCGGCCGTCTTGGTCACGGTACCGGCGGATGCGGTGGTGACGTTCGAGCTGGAGGTGGACGCGGAGCTCGAGGAGCGCTGCGGGGTGCTGGAGGTCGAAGCGGAGTTCGAGGTGCTACGCGAGGTGGAGGCCTGCGGGGCAGCGGCTTCCTGGCGGTTGGAGGCGGCTTCCTGAGCGGCTTCGCGCTCGGCGGCAGCGTCCTGGGCAGCCTGGCGACGCTCTGCAGCGGCTTCACGCTCGGCCTTGTCCTTGGCCTTGGCCTCGGCCACTGCTGCGCGGTGGGCAGAGCCGTCGGTCGACTTGATCGGGGCGACAGCGATCCTGATCGAGTCGGCCGCCTTCTTGGTGGCCGGCACGGTCACGGAAGCCGGGGTGGCCACGGACGCACGCTGGATGTCGGTGACGGGGGCCTTGTCGGCGGCGCGGGCTGCCGTGGTGGCCTGGGCCGGAACGCCGAGGGTCAGCACGAGGCCGGACGCGGCGGCAATGACTGCAGCCTGGCGGCCGACGGAGCCGGCGTTGGAGGACACTGCCTTGGAGATGGACCCCAACGGGTTGGTGCGGACGGGCATGGCGCGGTGGCGGCCCAGGGCTTGACGCTTAGTCATGTATTGATTACC
The DNA here is from genome assembly GCF_039526245.1 of Arthrobacter rhombi. Taxonomy (NCBI): domain Bacteria; kingdom Bacillati; phylum Actinomycetota; class Actinomycetes; order Micrococcales; family Micrococcaceae; genus Arthrobacter; species Arthrobacter rhombi. Next base: position 53,190 of record NZ_BAAAIV010000011.1, on the reverse strand, counting down.
TCTCCCAATGCCTACGAGGTGAGCTGTCGGATTCGAGTGGGAGTCACTCGGTGTCAGGTCCAGAGAACGGACCGTGACACTTAACCCCAAGGATCCTTGTGGACCCGAAATGTGGTTCCCCCGCTACTGCCAAGCGATGATTTGCGAACGGACCTCGGGCAGTGGCAGTATTCGGCAATCTGCTCGAGTGCGCCTGGCCCCTATGCGGCCTGGCACGTCGACAACTTTATATGAAACGGCTGTAAAAGTCACGTTCCGGTCACGAAACGGTTATTTCCCGATCACGGCCCGTGATTTGCAGGGCTCAGAGCCACCCTGCAGGGTCCACGGCGTGACCGTCGACCAGCACCTCAAGGTGCAGATGGCAACCGGTCGAGTTGCCGGTCGTGCCACTGATGGACACCACGTCCCCGCGCTTGACCTTCTGCCCCACCGCCACCTTCAAACTGGTGTTGTGGTTGTAGGTGGTTTCCAGGCCATTGCCGTGGTCAATGCGCACCCGGTTCCCCGAATGCCCGGCCATCTCGGCCTGGACAACTGTCCCCGAGGCCGATGCCTTGACAGGAGTTCCACAGGGAACGCCGTAGTCCTGGCCAATATGGACCTGTGCACCCTCACCGGTCGGGTTGGCCCGCGCACCGAAGGGGGAGGTGATCCGCACGTGGTTGACCGGTTGGGCCAGCACGCCGTGCGTGTCGATGGTGTTGATGTTCCCGCCGGAGGCAGACATCAGGTAGCTGAGCTGGTCGTCCTTGCTGAAGCTGCTGGACACCGAAGCGCGGACGATTGAGTAGTCGTCGGTTCCCGGGACGTTCACGTCGGCGACCTGTGCCGCCGTCTCGTGGGCGACGCGCTCGGCGGGCGCCTCGTCGCTGCCGACCAAGGTCGGGTAGGCGGCGGCCAGCGCCAGCCCGGATACCGCCGCAACGGCGGCGAACCGATGGCTCCAGGCCAGGACCGGACGCTTCGCGGCTTCCCCACCGCGCGGCTTCCGGGAGGGTACGGCGGGACGGGCCTCAGCGGCTACCGCCCGTGTACCCTCGGGCAGACCGATGACCGTCGCATCGAAACTTCCCCGGTTCCTGACCGAGGCGGCAGGCGCCTGCGCAGGCGTGGCGTCGGCCAACAGGGGGATGATGTCCGCCACGGGAGCGGCGGGGTCGAGATCGGCTAGGGGTACAACGGACTCACGGCGAGCGGGATGTGCCGTGGGGGCGTATCGCATGGCGCCGTCGAAGCGGCGCGGCAGGTAACAGCCGGCGTCGGGTGCGGCGGCGGGCTCAGTTGCCTCGGGGGCGACGGCAGCACGACGACCTGAACGCTTGTGATCTGTCAAAGGGACCTCTCATGGGCGCCTGCGGAGTTAGCTGTCGGATTCGGGCCGGTCAGGCCCGGCCGCACACAGCCGGGCTGCGATGCGGCTTCACCCCGAGAGGGCCGGCGCCGGGACATCCCGGCACAACGGACCGCAAAAAATTGGGTTCTCCACCCCTGCCTGTCAAGCGAACGGACCCGTTCCGCAGGCAGGATCAGGCGGTCGGAAGGGGTGATCGGGACGAATCCCCATCTGTTACCAACGGTATCTTAATCGAATACGAAGTAACAGTTCCGTTATCAAGCGTCCCGGGCCACGAAGACGTGGGCGCTGACCTCCACCGGCAGCTCCAGGGCTCCTTCGATGCCCTGTACCCGCACGACGACGTACTCGCCGGCTCGCTCCAGGGTGACCTGTGCACCCGGGCGGATTCCGCCGTCGTTCAGTTGTGCCAGCAGTTCCGGGTCGACCTGGATGGCCTCGGCCAGGCGTTCGACGGCGACGGGCCCGGTGTTCCCGGCCAGCAGTGCGGCCTCGAGGTTCTGTACGCCGAGGGCGAATTCATGGGCTGCGGGTCCGCCGAGGATCTCCAAGCCGGGGATCGGGTTGCCATAGGGCGAATCCGTGGGCTGGCCGAGCAGGTTGTAGAGGCGCTTCTCCACGCGCTCGCTCATCACGTGTTCCCAGCGGCAGGCCTCGTCGTGGACGTACTCCCATTCGAGCCCGATGACGTCGGCCAACAAGCGCTCCGCCAGGCGGTGCTTGCGCATGACCGAGGTGGCGCGTTCGCGTCCGGCGGCCGTCAGCTCCAGATGGCGGTCGGGGGTCACCACGACCAGCCCGTCGCGTTCCATCCGGGCCACCGTCTGGGAGACCGTGGGGCCGGAATGATCCAGCCGCTCGGCAATGCGAGCGCGCAATGCCGTGATTTCCTCTTCCTCGAGTTCCAGAATGGTCCTCAAGTACATCTCGGTGGTGTCGATCAGATCTGTCACTGCGTGGCACTCCTGTAGGGCGGGGCGATGGACGGTGGACCCGTGGATCCAACTCTACCTGCGTTAACAATGCCGACGGGTTTCGGCATTCCCCCCGCCCGTGCGGGACCATTGAAGCCGGGTCGCGGCCGAAAGACCAGACCCGCACCACAGAACACCCCGATGGCAGGAGCAGAACTTGACCGATTCGCTGAGCATCCCCGCAGCCCTTCTTCCCGCGGACGGTCGCTTCGGTGCCGGGCCCTCGAAGGTCCGCCCCGAACAGCTGGAGGCGCTGGCCGCGGCCAACCCCACGATCCTGGGGACCTCACACCGCCAGGCCCCCGTGAAGAACCTGGTCGGCAGCATCCGCGAAGGACTCTCCACCTTCTTCAACGCCCCCGACGGCTACGAGGTCATCCTCGGCGTCGGCGGTTCCACCGCTTTCTGGGACGTCGCCTCCTTCGGACTGGTCGAGCAGAAGGCCCAGCACCTCTCCTTCGGTGAATTCGGCTCGAAGTTCGCCAAGGCCACCGACAATGCCCCCTTCCTGCAGGCCTCCTCGATCATCAGCTCCGCACCCGGGACCCGCCCCGAGCCCGTCGCCGAATCCGGGGTGGACGTCTACGCTTGGCCGCAGAACGAGACCTCCACCGGAGTGGCAGCCCCCGTGCGCCGGGTCAGCGGGGCCGACGACGGCTCACTGGTGCTGGTGGACGCCACGTCGGCTGCCGGCGGGCTGGCCGTCGATGTCTCCGAGACCGACGTCTACTACTTCGCGCCCCAGAAGAACTTCGCCTCCGACGGCGGTTTGTGGCTGGGCCTCTTCTCCCCCGCCGCGCTGGAGCGGGCCGAACGCATCGGTTCCTCCGACCGCTGGATCCCCGACTTCCTGGATCTGCGGACCGCCATCGACAACTCGCTGAAGAACCAGACCTACAACACCCCCGCACTATCCACGCTGGTGACCCTGAACGCGCAGGTCGAATGGCTCAACGGCCAGGGCGGGCTGGACTGGGCCGCGGCCCGCACCGCGGACTCGGCGCAGCGCGTCTACTCCTGGGCCGAGGCCTCCGCGGTCGCGACCCCGTACGTGGTCAACGCCGACGAGCGGTCCAACGTCATTGCGACGATCGACTTCGACGAATCGGTCGACGCCACCCGGGTGGCCAAGATCCTGCGCGCCAACGGCATCGTGGACACGGAGCCGTACCGCAAGCTGGGCCGGAACCAGCTGCGCATCGCCACGTTCGTGGCCATCGAGCCGGACGACGTCAGCGCACTGACCGCCTGCATCGACTACGTGCTGGAAAACATGTAGCACCGGTCAAGGCAACGGGCCGCGGTTCCCCGGATGGTGGGGAGCCGCGGCCCGTTGCGTAGGTGCAGGTACTACCGACGACGACGGCGGGAACGACTACGCCGGGGCGCCTCCTCGGCTGCGTGTTCGGCGTCGACCAGTTCCTCGTCGTCCTCGACGACTTCATCCGGCTCATCGGGGGTCGCAGCGGTGTCGACGGTCTCGACGTCGGTGCCGCCCTCGGTGGGCCCGTTGCCACTCTCGGTGTCGCCTGCGTCGTCCGGGGCGCCCGAGGAGGCATCGTCGTCGTGCGTGGCAGGGGACAGATCCCCGGTGGGCTGATCGCCGGGGGCCTGACCGGAGGCTTCGGCCTCGGCCGCCTTCTGGGCCTCCAGCTCCTCCGGGCGCACCCGATCGGCCCAGGGCACCCATTCGGGGGCCAATAGCGCGCCGTCGCCGGGCAGCAACCCGGTCTCGCAGACGGTCGGCACCTTCCCGCGCGGGACGCGGCCCAGGGTCACGTACCAGTTCCAGCCGGCGTAACCGGGCAGCTTGGCCTCGAACCGGTGGGTGAGCACGCGGTCGTCATCGGCGGTGCACCCGAGGTGTTCGCCCACCTGGGCAGGCTCCACGGTGTCCAGCAGCGTGCTGCGGGCCAGGTCGACCCCGGCGCCCAGCACCGCATCGATTTTCGGTGCCCGTGCCATACTCAGGCGTCCATGTCGTCGGCGACGCGGCGCAGGACTGCAGCCACCTTGGTCGCGTGGCTTTTCTCCGGGTAGCGGCCCTTGCGCAGTCCGTTGGAGACGCTGTCGAGGACCTTGATGAGGTCTTCGATCAGGATCGCCGTGTCCTCGGCCGGCTTGCGCTTAGCGCGCACGACCGACGGGGCGGCGTCCACGATGCGGGCCGAGAGCGCCTGTGCACCCTTGCGGCCCTGGGCCACGCCGTATTCCATCCGCGTACCGGCCCGGACGTCAGTGGTGCCCTCGGGCAGCGCGGAGGCATGCAGGTACACCTCCTCGCCGTCGTCGCCGACCAGGAACCCGAAGCCCTTCGAGGCCTCAAACCACTTCACTTTGCCAAAAGGCACTGCACTTACCTCGTTCTCACGTACCGGCGGCGCCTAGCTCGTTGGCTGCGCCGCGTCTGGATTCCCGGCCCGCACTCGCACCGGCAGCGTCTGCGCGCGGGTACGACCAAGCCGGGGAAGTCTATTTCCCTAGGGTACGGCATGGGAACGGCGCCACGGACTTTGACGCCCGTCGTGACGCTGATAATTTGACGGGGTGAATACCGTCGAATCCCCCGCCACCGCGCAGCGGGTCGTCACCGTGCTCGCCTCCGCGGTCGCCGTCGTCTCGATCCTGTCCTTGGCTTTCGTGCTGGTGCAGTACATGGTCGGCGCCACTCCGTTCACCGCGCTCATGGCCGTGGGACTGTACGGACTGCCGGTGGCCTTCCTGCTGCTGATCGCCCTGCTGCTGTTGCGGATCCGGGAACGCCGCCGGAGCTGACGACGGGCACCGATGGCCCGCGAAACCGCCAGGGCACACATCGGACACCCAGAAAACTCCCAGACTTTGCACGCACAATGTCTGATATGACTGAGAAACCTGCGGAAGCCAAACTCCTGGTCGTCGACGACGAACCCAACATCCGCGAACTGCTGTCCACTTCCCTTCGCTTCGCCGGGTTTTCCGTCGTTGCCGCTGCCAACGGGCGTGAGGCACTGGCCGCCGTCGAAAAGGAACTCCCGGACCTCGCCGTCCTGGATGTCATGCTTCCCGACATGGACGGCTTCACCGTCACCCGCAAGCTGCGCGCCGCAGGACGCCACTTCCCGGTGCTGTTCCTCACCGCACGTGACGGGACCGAGGACAAGGTCATGGGCCTGACCGTCGGTGGCGATGACTATGTCACCAAGCCGTTCAGTCTCGACGAGGTCGTGGCCCGGATCCGTGCCGTGCTCCGCCGGACCCAGCCGCAGGACGAGGACGACGCGGTGATCCGCGTCGACGACCTCGAGCTCGACGATGACGCCCACGAGGTCCGGCGCGCCGGCGAAATAGTCGACTTGTCCCCCACCGAATTCAAATTGTTGCGCTACCTGATGATGAACCCCAACCGGGTGCTCTCCAAGGCGCAGATCCTGGACCACGTCTGGGAATATGACTTCAACGGCGACGCCTCCATCGTGGAGTCCTACATCTCCTACCTGCGCCGCAAGATCGACGCCCGGGAGGACTGGCCGGCGATGATCCAGACCAAGCGCGGCGTCGGTTACCTGCTGCGCTCCGCCGACCGACGCTAGGCTGCCCGGGTGCGTTCCCTCCCCCGCCTGCTGCGGCAGGTCTCCCTGCGCTCCAAGCTCGTGGCCCTGATGGCCATCCTGATGATGTGCGGGGTGCTCGTCACCGCCCTGACCGCGTCGGCCTCGCTGCGTCTGACGTTGCAGGACCAGATGAACAAGGACCTGACGGACAACAGGGTGGCTCTGGCCAACATCATGTGGTCCTCCTGGAAGAACCAGGAAGCGCCGAGCGAGGGCGCCGCCCTGGAGTTCAACAGGTTCCGCGGCACGTTGCGCGACAACAACGGCAAGGTCCTCTACGAGCTGCCCCACCCCCAGCACAGCGACGGACCGGTTGTGCCGACCATGACCATCAATCAGGTCCGCCAACGATCCTCGCCCTACACGAATGTCAAGGGTTCGGAAGCCGGCTCCCAGGGATGGCGCTCCGGTGTCTACCCGTTGAGCAATAACAGCGGCTACGTGGTCGTCTCGCTCCCCCGGAAGGCCGCCACGGACACTGTGTCCATGGCGACCAAGCTGGTGGTCACCAGCGGGACGCTCGTCACGCTGGTCATGTCGATGATCGCCTACGGCATCACCGGCCGGGCGCTGCGACCGCTGGTCCGGGTCGAACGAACGGCCGCGGCGATTGCCGCCGGCGACCTCTCGCGTCGTGTCGAGGACTACCCGCCAGAGACGGAGGTCGGCCGGCTATCGCGCTCGTTGAACGCCATGCTGGCCCATATCGAATATGCCTTCCGCGGCCGGGCCGCGTCCGAAGGAAAGATGCGGCGCTTCATCCAAGATGCCTCCCACGAGCTGCGCACACCATTGGTCACCATCCAGGGGTACTCCGAGTTGTACCGCCACGGCGGTCTGACGGACCAGGAGCAGCTGGGAACTGCCATGGGGAGGATTGAGGGCGAGGCCAAGCGCATGGCCCAACTGGTCGAGGATCTGCTGACATTGGCCCGGCTGGATGAACAGCGTCCCCTCGAACGTCAGCCCGTGGACCTGTTCATGCTGGCCTCCGACGCAGTGGAGGATGCGCATGTCAACGCCCCGGAACGGAAAGTGACGCTCGTCGGACTCGAGGGCCCGCAACCCAGCAGTGCGCCCACCAGTGGCGACGAACAACGGTTGCGCCAGGTCGTGGCCAACCTGATGACCAACGCCCTGCGTTACACCCCGACGGGTTCCCCCCTGGAGGTGGCGGTCGGCGTCCTGCCGGTCATCGACGGCCGATCCGATGCCGTGCTGGAGATCCGCGATCATGGTCCGGGAATCTCCGAAGAGGATGCAGCGAGGGTGTTCGAGCGCTTCTACCGCGCCGACAGCTCACGGCAGCGCGAAACGGGTGGGACCGGTCTCGGCTTGGCGATTGTTGCCGCGATTGCCGCCCAACATGACGGGTCCGTCCGCCTCAGCGATACCCCTGGTGGCGGTGCCACCATGGCCATCCGCCTGCCGCTGGTCCCCGCCGACGATCCCTCCACGGACGACGGCGACGACTGAGTTATCCACACTCTGCCCCCGGCCGTCCCACAGGGGCCGCCGGGGCGGCATCGTGGCAGTCAGGACGCCGCCCAGCGTCCCGGTCGCGACGCGGCCCGTCATGCGAGGCAGGAGTGGCCATGAGCAGCTTTTCGGCAAACACTGAGGACATGCGCGGTCGCGCACAAGCCGTCCAGGGGACGATCGAGCGCCTACGCGCCGAGGTCAACACCATGCAGTCAGGACTGCGCGACCTGGAGTCCTCATGGCACGGTGCTGCCGCCAGCAACTTCCAGGCGGTGGTCGCCGATTGGCGGGCCACCCAGATGAAAGTCGAGGAGTCCCTGACGGCCATCAATACCGCCCTCAGCCACGCCTCCCAGCAGTACGACGAGGCCGAGGCCGCCAACGCGCGTATGTTCACCTACTAAGCGGTTTTCGTGTCCTCAGGCGTCCGTGTCCTGGGCGGGCTTGGCCGCACCGTTACCCGGCATCGCCGACCTGACCGACTTCACGCTCGAACCGGTCCGAGACGTCATCGGCCTCTACCCTCCGGACGTGGCCATCAACGTGGACATCCGCTTCTTCGTACTCGACACCGGACCACACGGCGTGGTTCTCCCCCGAACACTTCCACCTCGTCGGTCCACCGGTCACCCAGACACCCCGATCCTGGCCAGCGTGGACACCTCCGACTACGAGACCACCGCGAACCTGCTCGCACGGGCGCGAAAAGCCGGAAACCGGCGCCTGTGCACCGGCGATCCTCGAGGGCCGGGACTGGCGCCGCGCTACCCCTTGGGCGACACTGCCTGACCCGCCCCACCGCCGCGAGTAATCTGGGCCCATGGCCATCCTCATCGATCCCCCGCTCTGGCCCGCCCACGGCACAGCGTTCTCGCATCTGGTCTCCGACGTCTCCGTCGAGGAGCTCCATGCCTTCGCCGCGGCCGCCGAACTCACCCACCGGGCCTTTGACCGCGACCACTATGACGTCCCGCGCCAGCGGTTCGACGACCTGGTCGCTCGCGGCGCACTACCGGTATCTGCCACCGAACTCGCACGACGCCTCATCCGCTCCGGCGTGCGCATTCCGGCCCGACAGCGTCCCGAACGCCTTGATGGCGTCCTCACCGACGCGTGGGACCGGCTCCTTCCCGGTCATTCCGGCATCGCCGCGCAGCTGATCACCCGGTGGTCCGAGGAACACCGGCAGTACCACGACCGCGCTCATCTGTTGGCGGTGCTGCGCGCCCTGGACCTGCTCCGTAGCCGCGGCGAGCCGGTCGGACCCCATCCGCGGGCGCCCTGGCTCGCGGCCTGGTTCCACGACGCCGTCTATGCAGGAGCCGCCGGTCAGGACGAGGAGGAATCCGCCCAGCTGGCCGAGCGCCTGCTCCCGCGCGCGGGGGTACCGGCGGACGAGGTGGCCGAAGTCGCCCGGCTGGTGCGGTTGACCGCCAGTCATTGGCCGGAGGCGGACGACGCCGCCGGACGCCTGTTGTGCGATGCGGACCTGGAAGTCCTCGCCCGTTCCCGGCCCGCCTACGCCCGCTATGCCACCGCGGTGCGGCGCGAGTACTCGCACGTCCCCGCGGCGGACTTCGCGGTCGGCCGGGCCCAGGTGCTCCGCACCCTGCTGGCCACCGAACCGTTGTATGCCACGGCCACCGGCAGGGACTTGTGGGAAGTCGCCGCTCGGGAGAACCTCACTGCGGAACTGGCCGATCTGGGGTATCCAGCCCCCTGACCGCTCGGATAGTCTTGCACTACTTCTCGTCGTCTCCAGCAGCGGTCAGAGGAACCAAAATCTGGATGTAAGGCTCTTTGAATGCCTCCGGATCCTGTAAGTAGTGGGCGGCGGCCCCGACCGTTGCTACTAACCAAAGGACGAAGTCCGGTCGTCGAGGTAGGGAAGCCGATTGCTCGAAACCTCTTCGTGAGAACTGCGTTCCCACACCCTTTCCACCTCACTCAAAGGTGTTATTCCCCCTTCCACTTACGTTGGAACCACGTAAGAAGCCCGTTTTGCGGCGGTACAGCGACGGCCTCGGCTTTCGTCACGGCTGAAGGAGGAATAGGCCGAATATCCAGACTGATGATGTCGCCCACGTCAGGTGGCTCAGTCGGTATCGGCGGCAAGGCAACGTTGGATTCTCGATAGCCGAGAATCGTGTTGCGCCCGTCCTTCACTCTTAAGTCCGACCATGCCAACCCGTCCCACGACGCCACAGCCACCACGCCGGATTCCTCCGGGTAATCCTGGACAAGATAAGTTCCCGGAACTGCTCTTGTTTCCCGAGCAACCCACAACGGACTACCGAAAACAATATGGGCTTCATCGTCGTTGCCCTCTTCAACGCCGTCCACGCGTAAGAGCATCTCGAATATGCCTTGTCGCACAAGGTGGTCGCGTCGTTGAACGCCGTCGTTGAAGTAGTAGTTTTCCAAGCCACGGAAGGTTGCTTTGGCGTCTTGCGGCGGCTCCAACTCGACCTCAAGGCTGTCACTGACCACGACTTTCGCAACAGCCTTGAGCAGCTTTCGGTAGCCGCCATCGATAGAGGGCCACCAGGTGGCTACACTTTCGGAATCAATGGAAGGAGGAATTTTGCCTGTACCGACTAGATGGGCTCTATGGCCATAGGCAAGAATCCGGAGCTTCTCCGATTGACCCAACCACCATGCCGTCTCAACGAGATCACCGTGCTCACCGGCCCAGGGCCAGGCGCTGCCACACTTTGCACTCACTCGAACGAGAAGCCACTGGCCGATCGTCGGCGGGATTTCGTAGGTCATAATCCCGTTTTGTTCTAACAATTTTCCTGCGGATTCCAGGAGGTCACGGACACCGAGCTGTCTGGAAGGAAGGCCGAATCCACCCCCGCCCAGCGGTGCCGCAACGTTGAAGCCACGCTTAGCCGGATCAAGTGCCAGTTGTTCTAGCTTTGCCGTCGATACATACACAAGATTCTTCGCCCGCACATCAGTTGTGAGCGGTTCCAATGACTGCTTCATTTCGACAGACTATATGAGGAGCGAGGAACTTCTGTCCCAGCGATCCCATGCGGTTCCGACGCATTTCACCTCGCCGGTAGAACTCACAGCGGGCTATCCCAATTGCCCATGGTCCTCTCGAGCGTCACCGCTCTGGATGGCTGAAGGGGACCACCACGCCGTCTGCCAGAGAGCGTGCCGCTCCATTACCGCTCGTGTTCAACTCGCGCTTGCCGCATCGGTCAATCAGTGATCCCATGACGAACACGCGTCAATCACTTTCGTTAGAAAAATAGAAGTTTCCGCCGACGTCAGGTTAACGCCGTCGGCGCGGCCACCTCCATGAGGTGACCGCGCCGACGTCGTACTACTGGATAGACTGGAGCGCCCGGGTGGCTAGAAGCCGCCCATGCCGCCCATGTCATCGCCACCGGGCATGGCCGGAGCGGCCTTTTCCGGCTTGTCGGCGACAACGGCCTCGGTGGTGAGGAACAGGCCCGCGATGGAGGCAGCGTTCTGCAGGGCAGAGCGGGTGACCTTCACCGGGTCGTTCACGCCGGCCTTGAGCAGGTCCTCATAGACGCCGGTGGCGGCGTTGAAGCCGTGGCCCGAGGGCAGGCCCTTCACCTTGTCGGCGACGACGCCCGGCTCCTGGCCGGCGTTGAAGGCGATCTGCTTCAGCGGGGCCTCGATGGCGACCTTGACGATGTTGGCGCCAGTGGCCTCATCGCCTTCCAGGGTCAGCTTCTCGAAGGCCTTCGCACCGGCCTGGATCAGGGCCACGCCGCCGCCGGCGACGATGCCCTCTTCCACTGCTGCCTTGGCGTTGCGCACTGCGTCTTCGATGCGGTGCTTGCGTTCCTTGAGCTCGACCTCGGTAGCAGCACCGGCCTTGATGACTGCAACGCCGCCGGCCAGCTTGGCCAGGCGTTCCTGCAGCTTCTCGCGGTCGTAGTCCGAATCGGAGTTCTCGATTTCGGCGCGGATCTGGTTAACGCGACCGGAGATCTCCTCGGCGTCGCCTGCACCTTCGACGATGGTGGTCTCGTCCTTGGTGACGACGACCTTGCGGGCCTGGCCCAGCTGGTCCAGGGTGGCGGTCTCGAGGGAGAGTCCGACCTCCTCGGAGATGACCTGGCCACCGGTGAGGATGGCGATGTCGGCCAGCATGGCCTTGCGGCGGTCACCGAAGCCCGGGGCCTTGACGGCCACTGACTTGAAGGTGCCCTTGAGCTTGTTGACGACCAAGGTGGCCAGGGCCTCGCCCTCGATGTCCTCGGCGATGATCAGCAGCGGCTTGCCGGACTGCATGACCTTCTCGAGGATGGCGACCATGTCCTTGACGGAGGAGATCTTGGAGTTGACGATCAGGATGTACGGGTCCTCGAGGACCGTTTCCTGGCGCTCGGCGTCGGAGACGAAGTAGGCCGAGAGGTAGCCCTTGTCGAAGCGCATGCCCTCGGTCAGCTCGAGGTCCAGCCCGAAGGTGTTGGACTCCTCGACGGTGATGACGCCTTCCTTGCCGACCTTGTCCAGGGCCTCGGCGATGAGCTCGCCGATCTGGGAGTCACCGGCGGAGATCGACGCGGTGGCGGCGATCTGCTCCTTGGTCTCGATCTCCACTGCGGAGTCGAAGAGCTCGGCGGTCACGGCCTCGACGGCCTTCTCGATGCCGCGCTTGAGCGACAGCGGGTCGGCGCCGGCGGCAACGTTGCGCAAGCCTTCCTTGACCAGGGCCTGTGCCAGCACGGTGGCGGTGGTGGTGCCGTCGCCCGCGATGTCGTCGGTCTTCTTGGCGACCTCCTTGACCAGCTCGGCGCCGATCTTCTCGTACGGGTCGTCCAGCTCGATTTCCTTGGCGATGGAGACGCCGTCGTTCGTGATGGTGGGCGCGCCCCACTTCTTCTCGAGGACAACGTTGCGCCCGCGCGGGCCGAGGGTCACCTTGACGGCGTCGGCCAGGGTGTTCAGACCCCGTTCGAGGCCGCGGCGTGCTTCCTCGTCAAATGCAATCATCTTGGCCATGGTGGCTAGTGGTCCTTTCGGGACGGTCATGCGAGTTCATGAACCAGCTGAAACGCCCGCGACGGACGGGCGGGGCCCTGCGTTGTCTGAACGCCGTGCCCACTACCCTCGCTGCAACTGATCCGGGGTTCACCCGGCATATGTGGCTGCGCTGCACGGGAGCGGATTCGATCCGCACCGTGTTTAGCAGTCCCCACACCCGAGTGCTAAGTCAATTATTGGCACTCCCCACCCGAGAGTGCAAGCCGTAGGCGCCGATTTCGCTAAATGCATGGCAGATACTTGGCAGAGCTGAGCCGTCCACCCGGTTTCCGGGTGGCCCTGCGGGAGGGGCGGGTGGTTCCTAGAAGTTGGAGCCGAGGACGACGGCGATCTTCCCGGGGATCTGCGACGTCTGGTAGAGCGCGTTGATGCCCAGGGCACTGGCGGCCTTCTGCGCGGTCGCCTTGTCCGCATCGGACGCGTAGTAGACGATCGACGTGTTGACCTTCTTGGTCCAGTTTGCCGAGCTGGTGTTGGTGAACCCGGCACCGGAGAGCGTGTTCCTGGCCGAGGCCGCCAGCCCGGAGCGCCGCGAGCCGTTGAAGACGCCCACCTTCGTGGACAGGTCAGGTGCGGCGTTGGCCTTGCTGGACGAGGCGGCAGCTGCGGCACTGGACGACGCGGCGGCCTTGGATTCCTTCGCCGCGGCTGCGGCTGCGGCCTTCGAGGAGGAGGAGGCAGCTGCGGATTCGGAGGCGCCGGCATCCTCGGAGGCGCTGACCGAGGCACTCTGCGTCGCGGAGGAGGCGCCGGCGTCGTCCGTGGCAGCCGGGGAGGTGGTGGCGCTGGAGGATGCGGCTGCGGTGGTGGCGACCGGATGGCCAGTCAACTGTGGCAGCACGAAGAAGCTGAAAAGACCCACGACCAGGGCGAGGGCACCGAAGGCGATGATCCAGCCCAACGGGGAGCGGCGCGCGGTCACGCCGGCGGCCATGGCCTGGCGGTGGACACCCTTGCGGTTGGTGAATTCCGGGACCCTGTCGAACTCGTCGTTCGGGTGCTTCGTCATCGCTGTCCTTGGTTCCTTCGGTGCGTCAGGCAGGTGGTGGCGGGGCCTTGCGCCCTAGGCGTCCCCGGCCAGCCGGCGGGCGCTGCGGGCGCGGTGTCTCGTCGATCGAAGTCTACGCAATCTTTTGACCAACATCGGGTCATATGCCAGTGCGGCGTCCGTGTCGATCAGCGCGTTGAGCAGCTGGTAGTAGTTCGCCGCCGACAGGTCGAAGAGCTCCCGGATGGCTTGTTCCTTGGCCCCGGCATATTTCCACCATTGGCGCTCGAGGGCCAGGATCCGCTGGTCGCGTTCATCCAGGGCACTGGTCTCGTCGACGTCGAACTCCAGTTCGCCGGCCTGAACCGCCATGATGTGCCTCCTTGGGCCGTCTCTGCTCCTGCGTCCCGCCGTCCGGTAACCACCGGTGCGCGGGGTCTTCCCCACCCTCCATGATAGGGGTGAATGACATCGATGTCATTTGGTGTGCGGCGCGTCCCGCCGGGCAGAATGGGGCCATGGACACCGATGCGCCGCAGACCCCCTGGCCGATGGCACCGGATTGGGCCCGGGCCCTGGAACCGGTGCTGCCCCGGCTGCACGAGGTCGAGGCCGAGGTGTCACGGCGCCGTGCGGCCGGCGAACTGGTCCTGCCCACCCCCGGGCAGGTGCTGCGCGCCTTCCACCGGCCGATGTCCGAGGTCAAAGTCCTCATCCTGGGCCAGGACCCGTATCCGACACCGGGGCACTCGATCGGGTTGGCCTTCGCCGTGGACGCCGCCGTGCGCCCGCTGCCGCGCAGCCTGGCCAACATCTTCACCGAATATGTCGCCGACACCGGCCACCCGTTCCCCGCCACCGGCGATCTCACCCCCTGGGCGGACCAGGGCGTGCTGCTGCTCAACCCGATCCTCACGGTCGCCGCCGGGGACACCAATTCACACCAGAAACTGGGCTGGCAGGAGATCACGACGGCCGCGCTGACGGCACTGGCCGCACGGGACGCACCGCTGGTGTCGATCCTCTGGGGACGGCACGCCCAGCGGTTCGAACCCCTGCTGGGAACGACGCCGGTGATCACCAGCGCGCACCCCTCTCCCCTGTCGGCACGGCGGGGCTTCTTCGGCTCGCGCCCCTTCACCCGCGCCAACGACCTGCTGGCGGAGCAGGGGGCGGCCCCAGTGGACTGGCGGCTCCCGGGCACCCAACCGGAGGCCGAGCAGACGTTGCCCGGGCTGTAGCGCCCCGTCCACGCCGCACGGTCAACGGCGGCGGATGCGCCGACGCTCGTGGGTGTTCCAGCCCTTGGTGAAGGGCCGGGCGACGGTATCACCGAGCACGACACCTCCGGCCACCGCCAGGATGATGGTGAACGCGTTGAACATCTGGATCAGGCCCACCGACATGTCACCGGCATCGATGGTGATCCCGTACATGGCGCGGAAGATCATCAGACCCGGCAACAGGAACGTCACCGCGGGGACGGCGACCACCAGCTGCGGGGCGCCCATGCGCAGCGCAACCCAGCGCCCCAGTCCACCGACCACCACGGCGGCCACCGCCGGGGTGAGCCGCTCCCCCACGCCGAACTGCGCGGCCAGCAGATAGGCCAGGTAGCCGGTCATGGCGACGCCAGCGGTGGGCAGAACCAGCGAATGCGCCGTCTGTTCGAACACCGCAACACAGGCGACGGCGACGAAGACCAGGAACACCAGGAAGGGCTTCGGGTAGTCGATCTGGGCCACGTTCGCCACATCCAGGCGTTTCATGCCCAGCATGGTCCCGGCGACCAGCGCCGCGGTGATGCCCGCGATGATCGCCCCGTAGATCAGCATCGAGGAGAAGAACCTCCCCGCGGCGGTGACCGGGAAGCCGTTGATCGCATCCTGGACCGCCGAGACGAACCGCGATGAGGGCAGCAGCAGCATGATGCCGCCGGCCACGACCACCGCCGGGGAAATCGGGGCATCGACCGCCCACAAGAGCATGGCAATCGCCGTCGTCACGGCCGAGCCGAGTCCGATGGTGAAGAACTCGGGGACCCTCCAACGGCCGACGGTATCCATGATCTGGGTGATCAGGCAGAACGAGACGAAGCCCAGCAGGGCCCCGAGCCAGCTGCCGCCGATGAAGACCACGAAGGCCGCGGTGAACCCACCGCCGCCTGCAGTGGCCATCCAGCGCGGAAACGGCTTGGGCTGACGCAGGATCTGGTGCAACCGATCGGCGGCCTGCGTGCGCGTGAGCTCGCCGGCGACGATGTCCGCCACGAGCCGGTGCAGGTTGGCCAGGCCACGGTAGTTCCCGGTCCAGGAACGCACGACGCGCAGCAGCGCGACCGGGTTCTGGTCTTGTGGCGCGTAGTTGAGGTGGATGGACTGGTTGGTGATCTCCACGTCGACGTTGCGCAGCCCCAGCGAGGCGGTCACGGCAATGACACTGGTCTCGGCCTGCAGGGCACCGGCCCCGAAGCGGAACATCGCCTCAGCCATGTCCAAGGCGAACTCCAGGGTCTGGCGGGCGTTCGCATCGAATTCCGGAGCCTGCTGGATCGTCGGGTTGGCATACGGGCTGCCCACCAGGCGGTCCACGATCGAGAACGCCTGCGTCGGTGGCGATTCGGTGTGCATGATCTTGGAGAACATGCGACGGGCCGCGGGGTTGGCCTTGCTCGCTGCCCGCGCCACGCCGGGCAGCGGGTTCACCGGGCGCGCCGGTGCCTTGGCGGCGCGGGGCGGGACGATCTGCTGGGCGGCGGTCTGCGGCCCGGTGCGGGCCTCCGGCGGCACGAGGCTGCCGACACGGGCGACCGCGGGGTCGATGGGCACCGTACTGGTCGTCGGAGGCGTGGAGGGGGCAGGCTGGGGGCGCCGGGCTGCCGGGATCTTCCAGGCAGTGGGCTTGCGGGTACCGCCGGGGGGCGCGGCCGCGGTACTGCCGGTTCCGGGCGCGGTGGAGCGGTTCGACGGCTTGACCGGGCGGCCTGGCCAACCGGGGCGGGTCTTACGTCCTTTGCCGGTGGGGGTACCGGGCGCCGAAGTGGTCGGTGTCCCGGTGGATCCGGTGTCGACGGCACGACGGGGCTCCGGCGTTTCCGTGCGGGCCGGGGCTGAAGCCTCCGACCCCGAAGGCGTGGCGGATGACGGGGCACCAGCGGCCGGGGGGGCTTCCCGTGGCGGCTCCACGACGGGCACTTCGGCGGTCCGCGGCGTCACCCCATCCCAGTCGGGCTCGGTCTTGGAACGGTCATCGGGTGAGCCCGGCAGATCCACGCTGCCGCTGGGCAGCACGTGGTCGGTGCGCGGGCGCGCCTGCTCGTCGGCCGGGGCCGGTTCGGGGATGTAGGCCAGGGCACCGGTGGGCTCGGTCTTGACCCAGTCCTCGTGGAACCCCTGGCCCGCGTCTGCATCCGCGGCGACGTCGGCCTCGTCGTCCTCGGACGCGCGGGAACCGCTCAACCCGAGGCGGCTGAGGAAGCCGACGGGTTGCTTGATCTCGGACGTCTGGATCCGCGGCATCGACCCGGCTTGCGGGTTCGGGTCCTCCGGGCGCCCAGTCTCGACAGAGGGCTCCGGCGTCTCGCGGTCGGGCACGAAGTCTCCTGTTCTGACGGGGTGTTCCGCAGCCAACTCTACAACCGCGGCGGCCCCCGCGAGAGGGCCTTCGGCGCGGGTGTGTCCAACGTCAAACAGCGGCTGCGGACGCCGACCAGGCGTTCGGTTGATCCCGTGCCGCCTGCGACTCCGCAGCGTCAATGGCGACGCCCGTTGGACACCCCAGGAAGGCACCCCACTGCGTCGGCGACAGGCCGTGGTGGCCGCGCCCGGACCAGCCAATCGCAGGCGGTGGCAGGCAGCGGGAATACCCGACGCACCACCGAGGTTATTGTATGCGAATGCATATAAACCACTTCTGGAGGACCCATGACACAACTTGAGATCGGCGTCGAGACGTTCGGCGACGTCACCGAAGACGACGCCGGCACCCTACTCCCCCACGCACAGGTCATCCGGAACGTCGTCGAGGAGGCGGTGACCGCCGAACAGTCGGGCCTGGACTTCTTCGGCGTCGGCGAGCACCACCGCGACGACTATGCAGTCACCGCCCCCGAGGTGGTGCTGGCCGCGATCGCCGCACGGACCGAGAGGATCCGGCTGGGATCGGCCGTCACGGTACTCAGCTCCGATGACCCCGTCCGCGTCTTCGAGCGCTTCGCGACACTGGATGCCTTGTCCAACGGACGCGCCGAAACGATCCTGGGCCGTGGTTCCTTCGTCGAGTCGTTCCCGCTCTTCGGGTACGATCTGGCCGACTACGAGGTCCTGTTCGAGGAGAAGCTGGCCCTGTTCGCCAAGCTGCTCAAGGAGCAGCCCGTGACCTGGAGCGGACGCACCCGTGCCCCGCTGAGCGGCGCCCGCGTCTTCCCGCTCACTGCCGAGGGACTCACCGCATGGGTGGGCGTGGGCGGCAGCCCCGAATCGGTGGTCCGCGCCGCACGGCACGGCCTGCCGTTGTTCCTGGCGATCATCGGCGGGGACCCGTTGGCGTTCGAACCGCTGACGCGGCTCTACCATCGCTCGCTGGAGGAGTTCGGCCAGCAGCCGCAGAAGATCGGCGCCCACCTGCACGGCCTGGTCGCCGACACCGACGAGGAAGCCGCCGAGATCCTCTGGCCGCATTACAAGCGCACCATGGACCGGCTCGGCGCCGAACGGGGTTGGCCGCCGGCCAGCCGGATCCGCTTCAACGCCTCCGCCGGGGAGAACGGCAACCTGCTGCTCGGATCCCCGGAGACGGTCGCCCGCAAGATGGCCACGATCGCCGGCACCCTCGGGCTCTCGCGCATCGACATCAAGTACAGCGCGGGCACGCTCCCCCACGGCCCCATGCAGCGCAGCATCGAGCTGCTCGGCGAGAAGGTCAAGCCGCTGGTGCTGGACATGCTCGCCGGCTGACCCGTCCCCCGACATGCGAAAAGCCCCCGGCAGCTGCCGGGGGCTTCTCGTGTGGTGGATCTTACTGGACTCGAACCAGCGACCTTTCGCGTGTGAGGCGAACGCTCTAACCAACTGAGCTAAAGATCCGGGGTCGCGCGCCGCGGAGGCGTACCTAGAAAGGGTACCGGAGGCACCGCCCGGCACCAAATTCGCGCCGGCGGATTCGCCCACCCCCGACAGGGGACGACGGCGGTGCCTCCACCGCGGACACCGCACCCTGGTGGGGGTGGGCACCCGGGCGGGGACACCGCCGTCGTGCACTCCTGGCTTGACCTATTTCAGGTACTGCGCCGAGGCGTAGCCGGTCTTGCCCTGATAGGTGACCTTGGACCAGCCCTTGGACGTCGAGACCACGGTGACCTTGGCGTTCTTGGGGATGACCAGCAGGCGTGCCGTGGAGGTCGAGGCCCCCTTGCGCAGGGAGAGGTTCCCGGTTGCCTTCCGGGTCGACGTCTTCGCGGGCGCCTTCTTGACCGGGGCCTTGGCCGCTGGCTTCTTGGCCGCTGGCTTCTTCACCGCCGGCTTCGCCGCTGCGACGTTCTTCAGGTAGCTGGCCGAGACGTAGCCGGTCTTGCCCTGATAGGTGACCTTGGACCAGCCCTTGGACGTCGAGGCCACGGTGACCTTGGCGTTCTTCGGGATGACCAACAGGCGCGAGGTGGAGGTCGAGGCCCCCTTGCGCAGGCTGAGGTTGGCACTGGTCTGCTTCGTCGTCGTCTTGGCCGGGGCCTTCTTCACGGGCGCCTTGACGACGGGTTTGGGCTTGGCGGCAGGCTTCGGCGCCGGTTTGGCGGGGGACTTGGGCGGGGTCACGAGGTAGGCCGAGGACGTGTAGCCCGTCTTGCCCTGGTACGTGACCTTCGACCAGCCCGCCGCGGCGGACACCTGGCTGACCTTGGCGCCGGCCGGCAGGACCATCACCACTGCGTCCTTCGTGCTGGCCCCCTTGCGCAGGTATACGGCGGACTTGACCTGCAGCGTTGTCGCCTTGGCGGGAGCCGACGGCTTCGGTGCCGGCTTCGCAGGGGTCGGCGTCTTGGCCGGGGCCTTCACGGGAGCGGGCGCGGTCCGGTTGAAATAGCCGGCGGAAGCGAATCCGGTCTTCGAGCCGTGCACCACCCGCAGCCATCCGTTGGAGGTGCCGGTGACCTTGACGCGCGTCCCCTGCGGCACGGTGCCCAGCACCGCATATCCGGTCGACGGGCCCTGGCGGAAGTTCACGTTCGCGGTGGCGTAGTAGTAGAGGCTGGCGGCGACCGGCGTGACGTCGATCGTCTGCGGGTTGGCTGCGACCCGGCTCGGGGAGACCGTGCCGTGCAGGGCCCAGCCGCTCACGCCATTCGCCGTCACCCGCACGTAGCCGTTGGAATAGGCGCCGGGCACGGAGGTCATCGGTGTGCCCTTGCGGACCAGTTTGACCATCTTGGAGGACGACGACGCGGTGGCCCGCAAGTTCAGGTCGCTCGCGGCCCAGTAGCTGCAGCTGGTGGGCAGGGTGAAGTTGTAGACCGTGGTGGCGTGGCGCTTCATGTCGATGCCGTAGCGCTTGAGCCAGGCCATCGGCTCGATGGTCGGACCCTTCATCCACCCGGCGGACCCCCAGACCTCGAAGTGCAGGTGCGGGGCCGTGGACGCACCGGAGCTGCCGACATCGGCGATCCGCTGGCCGGCCTTGACCTTTTGGCCCGCCCGGACGTACTTCCCGGCGTTGTACATGTGGATGTAGGCCGTGTAATAGGTCTGGCCGCCCAGCACGTGGCGGACGACGATGTACCCGGCGGAGCCGCCGTATGCCCCGTTGTGGGTTGCGGTCACGGTGCCATCGGCCACCACATAGATGGCGCTTCCGTTGGCTGCGGGAAGGTCCTGGCCCAGGTGCATCGTGGTGCCGTTGCGCACCGGAATGCAGCGGGGGCCCTGGGTGGAGGAGAACCGATAGGTGTTGGGTTTCAGCGGGGACACCACGGTGTCCTTGGCCGGTGCCGCGTACGCGGGGCCGGCGCCGAAGGTGCCGGCAATCAGTGCGGCTGCGGACATGGTGGACCACAACAGTTTTTTCGTCTTGTTCATTTTTGCGCTCAACATTCACAGGTCGGGAATAACGGGGTACTGCCCTTGATGTGGATGAAGTGGGCAGCGGAATGGCCGCTTCCCCCCTGCTTGCGGGCAGAGTGCCCCAAGCGGCGCCGGACCACCCAGTCCCAGCGCACTTTGATCATAGGTCAGGTTTGCTGTGGCCGATTCGTTTTCCAGGGTCGGGACGGCCAGGCCCACCCCCTTCCCCTATCGGCCGATCACGCTGGTCACCCAAGAGCTCTTGGTGGCGATGCCCGAACGGAACTTTGAGCCACTGATCGTATGCACCGCCCCGGACAAGGTGGAGGCAGTGGCGGACTTGATGGTCAGGTCGCTGTTCTTGGCGATCTTAACCGCCGTTACGTTACTGGCGCCGAAGGCCTTGGCGACCTGCACTTGGGACGCGGTGTTGGCCCACGACCGGTTCGGATTGCCACTGGAGGCCAGCAGCGACCAATGGTCATCACGCGATTGCAGGTACGCATGGTTGCTCCCCCAGACAGTGGCCGAACTGCGGGTCATGCCGCCGGTGGACGAGGAGTAGACGGCGTCGATCAGCGAGCCGGAATACAACAGCACGGCGCCGGAGACCGGCGTTCCCGCTGCAGTGCGGCGGGTGGTCGCGTCGACCGCTGCCTTCCACCGTTTGCCGTAGTAGGCGTCGGCACCCTCGTTCTCCTTATTCCAGGCGGTGAATTTCTGGGAAGCGACCTCGTCATAGACGTTGCAGTCGCAGTTCTTCTTCAGCGAGGACATGTTCCGCATTGCGTAGGTCCGACCGGCGACTGCCTGGGCTTGAAGGGCCGCCGGCTGCCACGAGGAGGGCATCTCGGCCAGCCCATAGAGGTACTCGTCATTCAGGCGCACGACGTTCACCAGGTTCAATTTGCCCGAGAGGATCCCCACTTCGAGCTTGCCATGACGGTAGTTCACCGTCCCGTAGCCGTCGTTGGCCCGGGGAACGGCGACGGTGGTGGCGTTCGAACCGGAACCCCAGAATCGGGTGTTCTGCCATTGCACCGTCAGCTTGCCGGCCGGAGTGAAGGATTTGGACTCGACCTTCGCGTTCACCTTGCCCGACTTCACCGTTAGGCCAACTGTCCCGGTCGTCGTGGCCAGGATCTTTGATCCATCCAATAACCGCAGCGAACCATTCGCTGCGGTGATGGACGACGACGAGGTAGAGAGGATCTGCACGCGGATGTCAGACGCCGCCCGGGACGTCGTATATGACATCGTCGCGGGGGCGTAGTAGTGGTTCAGGATCGCGCTGGAGCTCCGCCCTTCCAGGGCTTGGCCCTGAGCGCCGTACTGGCTCATGCCCACGCCGTGTCCCCACCCCGCGCCGGACACGGCAAAGCTGGCGGGGACCCGGGTGGAACCAGGTTTGGCCGCTGCCTTGAGGTAAGACGCGGAAACCCATCCGGTCATCGATCCGTACTTCACCTGGACCCAGGTTCCGCTCTGTGCCGTCGAACCGGTCTTCGTGACCGTATCGCCGGTGGGAATTGTCGCCAAGACCGAACCAGCGGGGGCCGACGCGCGCAGGTTGAGGTTGGAAGTGGTGGTGAAGGTGACGGGCGCAGCTGGCTGGGCAGGCGACGGTGTCGGTTTGGACGGTGTCGGTTTCGGCGCCGGAGCCGACTTCGGGGGGGTCGCAAGGTATTTCGAGGGCAGCCACCCGGTCTTGCCGCCCGTCTTGCCCTGGGACCAGGTTCCCTGGGTCGACGTGACGGAGACGTTGGCACCCTTCTTCACTTGCGTGATGACCTTGTACTTCGTCGAGGCTCCGGAACGAAGGTTAACGTTCGTGGTAGCAACCTTGGCCACTGGCTTCTTTACGGGGGCCGGCTTCTTGGCCACCGGCTTCGGTGGGTTCTTGAGGTACTTGGAGGACAACCACCCGATTTTACCGCTGGCCGAGCCCTTGGACCAGGTCCCCTGGGTCGACGTGATGGATACCGTGGTCCCCTTCTTCAGGACCTTGACGACTTTGTGTTTCGAGGAGGCGCCGCTGCGCAGGTTAAGATTCGCCGTCGTGACCTTGTCGATCGGCCTTTTCGTCGGCGCCTTGGACGCTGCTTTCTTCGTGGGCGTCGGCTTCTTCGTGACGGAGGCGGGCTTGACCAAGTACCTCGAAGCCACCCAGCCAGTCTTCTTCCCGGCCGACACCCTTGACCAGCTGCCCCGCGTGGAGGAGACGCTGACCTTGGTCCCTTTCTTCAGCGTCGTCACCAAGCGCGAAGACGTGGATGCACTGGTGCGCAGGTTGAGGTTCGCGGACGTCTGTTTCGCCGTGGAGGCAACCGCCATGTCTGCTGCTGGCCCTCCCACGGAGCCTGCTGCGAGCGCTACGGCCAAGGCGACAGCCGCGACGATCCGCCGGGCCGGGTGGTCGAGTTTCATCAACAGTGTCTCCAATCGGGGGCCACCGCCGGGCGGGGCTACGAGCTCGGCGCTTGCGGCGTGTCTCCGCGGCACCGTGGACCAGTCCGGATACCATTTTGGCCCACGAGCGTCCGGCTGCTACTGTCGACCGCCGTCGGGCAACCGTTAGGTGTGGCGGGCAACCAGTTCCGTCCCCACCCAGCTGGCGCACCAATCCTCAACGCGCGGAGCAGGCATGGGGTAAAGTCCGCCCCATGGAGGCCACACCGGAAAATGACCTGCCGTGGACCAGCGCTCCCGCCGCGCGGGCGCTGGACCATGCCGGCATCAACTCGCTGGAAGATCTGTCTGCGCGATCCTGGTCAGGCATCTCCCGGCTGCACGGCGTCGGCCCCAAGGCACTGCGGATCTGGAAGGCCGCACTAGCCGAGCACGGGCTCGAGGAAAACCCTTGATCCTGGGAGTGGGCACCACTTGGTGGCAGATGCTTATCTGCCTCGCCGTTGCCCTGGTCCTTTCCACGGCCATCGGGTTCGAGCGCCAGCTCAAGGCCAAATCTGCTGGCATGCGCACGCATACGCTCGTCGGCTTGGGCGCAGCCCTATTCACGATCGTCAGCAAGTACGGTTTTGCGGACGTCATTGCGGCTGATGTGCAGGACCACATCAACCTCGATCCATCCCGGGTGGCGGCTCAAATCGTTTCGGGCATCGGCTTCATCGGTGCGGGCCTGGTCTTCGTGCGGCGCAACCGTGTCCGGGGGTTGACCACCGCGGCGTCGATCTGGCTCACTGCCGCCGTGGGCACCGCTTCGGGAGCAGGGCTCGTCATCCCGGCAGTATTTGTAGTCCTCGCGCACTATCTGGTGGCCTACGCCTACCCCTGGATCGTCCGCCGCACATCATTGGGCAACCGAACCGACCATGCGCTGCAGGCGAGCTATGTCGATGGAACCGGCGCACTGCGTTCGATCCTGCAGACCTGCACCAAACTGGGCTTCCAGATCCAGGGGTTCACCACCCAACGCGACGCCGGCAGCGGTGGCACCATAAGCCGGCTCCTCAACGGGGCCGAACGACAGGTGCGGCCCGATGAAGTCAGCGTGGAACTGGAAATCGAGGGCTCCGGGGACCTCAACGTGCTGGTCCACCACCTCTCGGAATTGGACAACGTGACCGGCGTCAGCGTCGAGGACCAGAGCGAATAGATGCCCGCCGGGAGGCAGACCAGCGCCAACACCCGCCCTCAAGTCCAGGACTTTCGCCCCTGCGATAGCATGGCCAAAAGTCCACGTGTCCGGGCATCCAGCTGAGACTCCCGGCCGGCGTTCGCAGGGGGAATCCATGAAACGTCCACACCCGGTAGCAGGCCTCTTCGCCGTCGCCCTGATCTTGTGGGTCATCTCCGTCGCGCTCGGCGTGGTGGCATTCTTCGGCTTCGACGTGACCGCGGATCGATTGTCCGTGCCAACGGCCCTCGCCGGAGCTGCGGCCATCGGCTCGACCATATTTCTCCTCTGGGCCACCTGGCGGGCTTGCCGGGCCCTCGATTTCCTCGTGGCCAACGCGCGGTAGCCGCCTTCTCGGCCCCCATCCCCCACCCCCTCCATTTGTTGTCAAACGGGTGTATATTCCAAGGACCGTCCGCGGTCCGCCGGGCGGAAGGTCCCTGAAGAGGGCGTCCCGTGCCGCACGATGGGCTCGGCATCGATGCATGGCCGCGTGCGGTCGCGGCACGTCTGTTGGACCAAAGCGCTGACTTGGCGTGCGTTGTCGGGTTCGACGGGCACATCCAGGAAGCCACCGGAGAGTGGCGGGAAGTCCTCGGCTGGAGCCCCGGGCAATTGCTCACGCGGCCCCTGACCGACTTCGTCCACCCGGACGACGCCACGCGCACCGTCGAGAAGCTCGAGTCCGCCCGTGAAAGCACTGTGGCCCGCTTCCAGAACCGCTTTCTGGCTGCCGATCAATCCACCCGTTGGCTGTCATGGACCGTCGTAGGGATCCCCGGGGAACAATGCCTCCGCGCGGTCATCCGCGATCTGACTCCCCAGCACGACGCCGAAATGCACGTGCGGGAGAGCGAACAGCGGTATCTGGACCTCATCGAATCCGCACACGACATCGTGCAGAGCATCCTGCCCGATGGCCACTTCGGATTCGTCAACCGCGCCTGGCACGATCTCCTCGGCTATGGCCCGGAGGAACTGGCCGGGTTGACCCTGTTCGACATCGTCGCCGAAGTGGACCACAACCATTGCACCCTGCTCATCGGCCAGATCATGAGCGGGAAGTCGTTCGATCGCGTGGAGGTCACCTTCGTGGCCAAGGACGGACATACGTTTCCGGTGGAGGGTAATGCGACGGGCCGGTTCCGGGACGGGGTCTTCGTGGCGACGCACACCTTTTTCCGGGACGTCAGCGATCGCAAGCAAACCGAGGCGTTGCAAGCTGCCTACCAACGACAGTTGGAGGAAGAGGTGGCTGAACGCTCGGCGGCGCTTATCCAGAGCGAAAAGCTGGCCACGCTCGGACGGCTCAGCGCGGGGCTGGCCCACGAATTGAACAATCCGGCCGCTGCGGCTCGGCGCGGCGCCGCCCTGCTGGAAGGCGCTTTCACGAAGACCTGTGCTGCACTGCTCACACTGGCCCAGGCGGCACAGGATCCCACCGAAGCGGGGCAGCTGGCCGAACTCATCGAGCGTGCGGCGAGCCAGACGGCGGGTGCGGACCGGCTCGATCCCGTCAGCCGAGGCGATCTCGAAGACGACGTGGAGACCTGGCTGGCCGAGCACGGCCTCGACGAATCCTGGGATGCTGCAGGGCCGCTCGTGGACCTGGGGCTGGACCCCGAGTCACTGGACGCCCTGGCGGGTTCCTTCGAACCAGCCCATCTGGGAAGCACCATCACCGCCCTGGCAGAGGCACGAACCGCTTACGGGCTCATCGCGCAGATCGGGCACGGCTCGGCGCGGATCTCCGAAATAGTGGGCGCACTGAAGGACTACAGCTACATGGATCGCGCGTCGGTGCAGGATGTCGACGTGCATGAGGGTTTGGACGGCACCCTCGTCATGCTCCAGTCCAAGCTCAAGCAGGGCATCGAGGTCGTCCGCGATTATGATCCCGACGTGCCACGGATCGAGACCCTGGGCAGTGAGCTCAACCAGGTGTGGACCAACATCATCGACAACGCCGCCGATGCCCTCGGCGGATCGGGGAGCCTGACCATCCGCACCCGGGCGGAACGTGAGGGGGTTGCCGTCGAGATCGAGGACGACGGTCCAGGCATCGACCCCGCGACGGTCGGCAAGGTGTTCGATCCGTTCTTCACAACCAAGCCTCCGGGGCAGGGGACGGGTCTGGGCCTGAACATCGTTTTCAACATGATCCGCGGCACGGGAGGAACCATCGACGTCCATTCTGTTCCCGGATGCACCGTGTTCCGGGTCTGGCTACCTCCCCGACGTCCGGTCTCCGATCAAACGCCCGAGGCCCCCTCGGCCAGGGGCCTCCCATGACCGAGAACCAGCCCACCCCGCTCCGCCCGGTCATCCTCGTCGCCGACGACGAACCGGCGGTGCTCGGCGCCGTCCGCGGCGACCTGCGCAGCCGGTATGGTCGCCATTACCGGATCCTGACAGCTTCGGGGGGCGCCGAAGCGGTCCAGACGCTCCACCAGCTGACGGTGCGCGGTGATCCCCTGGCCATCGTGATTTCGGACCAGCGCATGCCCGACGTCAACGGGTCGGAAGTGCTCACCAGCGCCCTGGAACTATTCCCTGGAGTACGCACTGTCCTGCTCACCGCCTACGCCGACACCGACGTGGCCATCGGTGCCATCAACGAGCTGCATCTGGACTATTACATCCTCAAGCCCTGGGATCCGCCCGAAGAGCGACTGTTCCCCGTTGTCGACGATCTGCTCGGTGACTGGCACGCCCACCACCAGCCACCCCAGACGGTAACCCGGGTGGTCGGGAGCCGCTGGTCGGCCAGTACCCACGAGATCCGCGACTACCTGCAGCGCAACCAGATCCCCATGAAATGGTTCGACGTCGATGTGAGCCAGGAGGGCCGGCTCCTCTCCGAGGCGGCCGGGGCAGACGGTCTCCCTCTGGTGATCACACCCACCGGAGACACCCTCCACTCCCCCACGCTCGCCACTCTGGCCGCCGCGCTGGGCCACAAAACCCATGCCGACGCCGAATCCTTCGATCTGGCGATCGTCGGGGCGGGCCCTGCAGGACTCGCGGCCGCCGTCTACGGAGCCAGCGAGGGACTGCGCACCATCTGCATCGAACAACTCGCCCCCGGCGGACAAGCCGGTCAGTCATCGCGCATCGAAAATTATCTCGGCTTCCCCAACGGCATCTCGGGATCCGACCTGGCCCGCAGGGCGGTGACCCAGGCGAAACGATTCCACGTGGACGTGCTCTCCCCCACCGCCATCGTGGGACTGGACCTCACCGGCCCCTACCCCCGGCTGGAGCTGGAAGACGGTGCTGCGGTCAGCTGCGGCGCCGTCATCCTCGCGTGCGGGGTCGCCTATCACAGCCTCAAGGTGCCCGGCAGCGCCGGGTTGGAGGGACGCGGTGTCTTCTACGGTGCAGCACTGAGCGAACGCGATTCTGTCCGGGACGAGGACATCGTCGTGGTGGGTGGCGCGAACTCGGCAGGCCAAGCGGCCGTCTTCTTCGCCGGGTACGCGAGATCCGTGACAATCCTGTGCCGCGCCCCGGAACTCGACGCAAAAATGTCCGCGTACCTGGTCGAACAGATCGCCGGGCACCCGAACATCTCGGTCCGCTGCGGCGCCTCGGTCCACTCAGTGGATGGAGGCGAGCGGCTCAGGACCGTCACGGTCCTCGAGGCCGGCACGGGATCCACCGAAAATCTCTCCGTCTCGGCACTGTTCGTGTTCATCGGGGCATCCCCGCGCACCGACTGGCTGCCTCCCCAAATCCTGCGCGACTCCCGCGGATTCATCCTCACGGGCCCCGCGCTCGGCGACCAACGCCATCGCACTGCCGACGGCGAGCGCGATCCGTTCCTCTATGAGACGAGCGCACCCGGAGTGTTTGCCGTGGGCGACGTGCGGGCCAGCTCGATCAAAAGGGTCGCATCGGCGGTCGGCGAGGGATCGGTCGCGGTCCAGTTCGTGCACCAGGTGCTGCGCAGTTGAGCGCAGATCATGCCTTGTGGCGCGGTTGCGGTCGTGCCTTAATGACGTATGAGAAGCAAGCATCCACCCGTCGGCCCGCCACGGGAAATGTATGGGATCGGCCGGGTCGAAGCATTCTCCGACGGCGTCATCGCCGTCGCCATCACGTTGCTCGTGTTGGACCTACGGGTTCCGGAGCCCGACGGTAGCGAAGACCTCGCTGCCAGACTCCTCAACTTGTGGCCCAACTACTTGGCATATGGCATCTCATTCCTGGCCATCGGCATCATGTGGATCAACCACCATGCAGCGCTCCGGAGGCTGAAATCGGTGGACCATGCGGTGCTCGTGGTCAATCTGTTGTTGCTGATGTGCATCGTGGCGTTGCCTTTCAGCACGTCACTCTTCGCCACGTACCTCGATGCCGACTCCGGTGGACATCTAGCTGCCGCGATCTACGCCGGTTCGTTCCTCGTGACATCCGCCGTGTTCCTGGTGCTGCAATTCCTCGTT
Organism: Arthrobacter rhombi; assembly: GCF_039526245.1. Taxonomy (NCBI): domain Bacteria; kingdom Bacillati; phylum Actinomycetota; class Actinomycetes; order Micrococcales; family Micrococcaceae; genus Arthrobacter; species Arthrobacter rhombi. Next base: position 24,622 of record NZ_BAAAIV010000011.1, on the reverse strand, counting down.
CTGGTGCGCCGTCCGCATCTCCTGCGCGGTCCACTGACCCGCGGTCAGCAACGCTCGTTGCTCTTGCGCGCGGCCATCGCCGGCCCCACGTATCTTGTGGCGGCGCTCTTGGGGTTGATGAGTCCGTACCTGACGCTGGCGGTCTGCATCGCGCTGGGGATCTTCTACTTCATCCCTGGACGGCCGACCAGTCCCGACGTTCCTCAACCGACATCCGATGCGGAGACCGCAGAGTCCTAAACGAATAGGTAGGACTTCGACTCGAGAGCGGTACTAGGTTCCCTGGGGTACTGCACACCGTGGGGATTCGTGGCTGTGGTTCGTCGCCAACATGCTTTCGAGCGTCGCCACGCGGTTTCCAAGTGGAGCCCCCTGCCGGATTCGAACCGGCGACCCCCTGTTTACAAGACAGGTGCTCTGGCCAACTGAGCTAAGGAGGCGGATCTGCCGGGCGACCGGCAGCATGAACAAGATTAGCCCAGGTGCACTCTTGACCGGAAAACGGATGGCCCCGCCGAAGCGGGACCATCCGTCGTAGCGCTGGGGCAACCGGTTTACTTGCTGTCGGCCACTGCCTTGTCCAGCAGTTTCTGCAGGTCCTCGGACTGCATGTCCCAAGCCTTGCCGTTGATGTAGACGGCGGGGGTACCGCCGACCTCGTATTTGTTGAACGTGGTGTTCACGTACTGGGCCCAGGGGCGGAACTTGGTTCCGTCAGCGCAAGAGGAGATGTCGCCGGCCCCGGACTGCTGGGCGATGTCGGCAAGCTTGGCGTTGGGCAACCCCTCGCTGCCTTCCTCGGGCTGCTGTTCGAACAGGGCCGTCAGGTAGGCGTTGAAGGCCTCGGGCTTGGAGTCGGCAACGCAGGCCACGGCGTTGGCGGCTCGCGAGGAGTAGTTCGTCGGCGACGTCCGGTCTAGGAACGTCGCGATCCGGTACTCCAGGTCGATGTCGCCCGCCTTGGACATCTTGGACAGCTCGGCACCATATTGCCCCTCGAACTGCTTGCAGACGGGGCAGCTCATGTCGGCGTAGATGACGACGTGGGCCGGCTCCCCCTTCTTGGCGGCCTTCAGGCCTGCCGGGGCCTTCTTGCCGTCGGCGCCCTTTCCTGCCTCGGGGATCTTGTTCATGTCCACTGTGGCAGCGGGTGTCTCGGCCAGCCCGTCGGCGGTCAGTGAGTAGCCGCCGTACTGGTTACCGTGAGCGGGCGCCGGCCCGGAAGCAGCAACGTCGCCATTGTTGTTGTTGTTCTGCACAACGATCGTCACGATGACGGCAATGATCACGATGACGGCCACGACGACGCCGAGCTTCAGGAACAAGGACTTGCGCTTGGATGCGGCCTGCTGCTGTTCGTAGACCTTGCGAGCCTGCTCCCGGGCGGTAGCAGTCCTCTCGGCCTTGTTGGGCCGCGGGGCGTTTGAAGCCATGAAAGAACATTCCTTCTGTGGAGGAGTCGGTCGGGGAATCCCCATCTAGTTTAGGGCACCTTAGCTGTGTGTCTCCCGTGAACGGCATCCGCTCTTCGACGCATGACAATGCACGGTCGGCCTATGCCGCATAAGCTCAGGGCAACAGAGACCGCCCAGCAGGCCAAGGAGGCAAGCCGTGTCCGACACCGTGAGCAGCATCCAGGATCCCCGTAGTACGGCGGCGTCCCGCGAACGCCGCGCGCCCGTTACCGCTCCGAAGAAGGCCGTGACCGGTGACTTCGATTTCATCGTGGTCGCCAACCGGCTCCCCGTGGACCGCGTCACCACGGTGGACGGCACTGCCGAGTGGCGCCGCTCCCCCGGCGGTCTGGTCACTGCGTTGGCGCCCGTCATGGCCTCCACCGAGGGTGCGTGGGTCGGTTGGCACGGAGCCACCGACGAAAAGCTCGACGAATTCAACGAGGACGGCATGCACCTGGTCCCGGTGCCGCTGAGCCAGGAAGATGTCGAGCTGTACTACGAGGGGTTCTCCAACTCGACCTTGTGGCCGCTCTACCACGACGTCATCATGCCCCCGGAGTTCCACCGCACGTGGTGGGACCGCTACCGCGAAATCAACGTGCGCTTCGCCGAGGCCGCGGCTGCCGCCGCTTCGAAGAACGCCACTGTGTGGGTTCAGGACTATCAGCTCCAACTCGTCCCGCGCCTTCTACGGGCCATGCGCCCTGACCTGAAGATCGGATTCTTCAACCACATCCCGTTCCCTCCACTGGAGATCTTCGCCCAGCTTCCCTGGCGCCACCGGGTGTTGGAGGGAATCCTCGGTGCGGACCTGATCGGCTTCCAGCGCCAGTCCGATGCCAACAACTTCCTGCGCTGCGTACGCCGCTACCTCGGCTTCACGGTGAAATCCCAGCGCGTTCACGTCCAGGACGAGGACGGCACACCGCGCAGGATCGCCCGCGCCGAGGCCCACCCCATCTCCATCGATTCCGCCCTGATCGACCGGTTGGCGCAGGACCCCCAGGTGTTGGCGCGCTCCCGGGAGATCCGGGCCGACCTCGGGGACCCCGAGGTGATCCTGCTCGGCGTGGACCGACTGGACTACACGAAGGGCATCAGACACCGCATCAAGGCCTTCGGCGAGCTGTTGGCCGACAAGGAGCTCAAGGTCGGACAAGCCACACTGGTCCAGGTGGCGAGCCCGAGCCGCGAACATGTTGACCACTACATCACCCTGCGCGAGGACGTGGAGGGCAGCGTCGGGCGGATCAACGGCGAGTACGACACCATGAGCCACACCGCAGTGCGCTACCTGCACCACAGCTACCCGGTCGAGGAGATGGTCGCCCTGTACCTGGCCGCAGACGTCATGCTGGTCACCGCATTGCGGGACGGCATGAACCTGGTAGCCAAGGAGTACGTGGCCGCCCACGCCGACAATCGCGGCACCCTGGTGCTCAGCGAATTTGCCGGCGCCGCCGACCAGCTGCGCCACGCCGTCCTGGTGAACCCGCATGACATCGACGGGCTCAAGGAATCGATCATGGAGGCCATCCGCATGCCGGAACAGGAATCGGCCCGACGGATGCGCATCATGCGCCGTCAGATCACCACCAACGATGTCGCCCGCTGGTCGCAGAATTTCCTCGATTCACTGGCTTCGGCCGGCACCGAGGAGGACTAGCCATGGCTCTGGAGATCGGCCTGCGCCGAGCCGTCGATGGTCTGCGCGATGTCCGCCTGTTGCTGGTGGCGATGGACTTCGACGGGACCATGGCCCCCTTCGTCGACCGCCCCGCCGACGCCCGCGCACTCCCCGCCTCCGCGGAGGCCTTCGCCGAATTGGGGGCCGCGGAGAACACCGTCACCGCACTACTCTCCGGCAGGGATCTGGCGAGTTTGCGTGCCGCCGCGCAGCCGGGACCGCAGGTCCTGCTTGTCGGTAGCCACGGCGGGGAACGCTGGGCGCCCGAGGCGCTGGCCGGCACATGGGACCAGTCCATCGAACTCGACGACGCGCAAACGGTCCTGCTCACGAAGGTGGGTGCCGTGCTTGACGAGATCGTCGCCACCCACCCGGGGACCACGGTGGAACACAAGCCCGCCGGCGTCGTGCTCCACGTCAGGCAAGCAGAACCCACCGTGGGCACGTCCGCCCTGCGCGCGGCCCGTCGACGGCTGGAGGACCTCAAGGGGCTGACCCTGGGTGACGGCAAGAACGTGCTCGAGTGTTCGGTCATCCGGGCCAACAAGGGTGCGGGGTTGGAGTGGCTGCGCGAGGTCGTCGACGCCGACGCAGTGATCTTCGCAGGGGACGACGTCACCGACGAGGATGCCTTCGCGGTACTGCGCCCCGGTGACCTCGGCGTGAAGATCGGTCCGGGCCGAACCCGTGCCGGTTTCCGGGTCGACGGAATCGGCGACGTCCCCGACCTGTTGCAATTGGTCCTCGGCGTGCGATGATTGTGACACCATTCACAACGGACCGTCGGGCACGTACCTGCCCGTGAAGGGATTGATCAATCATGGCCACTGTCACCTTTGACAACGCAACCAGGCTGTACCCGGGCACCCAGAAGCCCGCAGTCGACAAGCTCAACCTCGACATTGCGGACGGCGAGTTCCTCGTCCTCGTCGGCCCCTCCGGTTGCGGAAAGTCGACCTCGCTACGCATGCTCGCCGGGCTGGAGGACGTCAACTCAGGACGCATCCTCATCGGCGACCGCGACGTCACCGATGTCCCGCCGAAGGACCGCGACATCGCCATGGTCTTCCAGAACTACGCGCTCTACCCGCACATGTCGGTCGCCGACAACATGGGCTTCGCCCTGAAGATCGCGGGTGTCGACAAGGCCGAGCGTGCCGAACGGGTCCGCGAGGCAGCGAAGCTGCTGGACCTGGAGGACTACCTGGACCGCAAGCCGAAGGCGCTCTCCGGCGGCCAACGCCAGCGTGTGGCCATGGGCCGCGCCATCGTCCGCTCGCCCCAGGTCTTCCTCATGGACGAGCCCCTCTCGAACCTCGACGCCAAGCTGCGCGTGCAGACCCGCACCCAGATCGCCTCGCTGACCCGCCGCCTGGGTGTCACCACCGTGTATGTCACCCACGACCAGGTCGAGGCCATGACCATGGGTGACCGCGTCGCGGTGCTCAAGGACGGGATCCTGCAGCAGGTCGATTCCCCGCGCAACCTCTACGACCGTCCCATGAACGTCTTCGTCGCCGGGTTCATCGGCTCCCCCGCCATGAACCTGCTGGAGCTTCCGGCCGTCGCCGAGGGCATCCAGTTCGGCGACCACACCTACCCCGTGGATGCGGACGTGCTGCAGTCGGCCAACGGCCAGACGATCACCTCCGGTGTCCGCCCGGAAGACCTGGAGCCGGTAGCCGCCGGCCAGGGCCTGGCCGTCGAGGTGGACCTCGTGGAGGAACTGGGCGCCGACGCCTACGTCTACGGCCACGCCACCCTGGACGGGCGCGACATCCCGATGGTCCTGCGCGTGGACGGCCGCAAGCCCCCCTTCAAGGGCGACACCATGCATGTGCGGCCCAAGACCGGGCACGTGCACATGTTCGACACCCGGACGGGCCTGCGTCTGGGCGATCCGGCGGCCGCCGATGCCCCGCAGGCGTCGTTGGCCGACGTGGACGCCCTGGCCACCGAGTCCGAGTAGCAACCCCGCAGCCGACGGCGGCCCCGCCTTCCTCCGCGAAGGCGGGGCCGCCGTCGTTCCCGCCCGGGACAGCCCGGGCCAGCGCCGAACCGAGGATGCGATGACCCGCCACTACGCCAGCTGGCACAACGAGCCCACCGACTACACCCAGCGGGGCAAGCTCCCCCGCGAAACCGTGGCCGACGAGCCGGCCCGCCCGCCGCTGGGCGGATCACTGAACATCACCTCGGCGACGATGGACTCTGCGCTGTTGGACCTGCCCTGGCACATCCGGCTGGAGGACTGGCCGGCCCGCAACCTCGCGGCACTGCCCCGGGGCATTTCCCGCCACGTGGTCCGCTTCGCCCTGCTGCGGGACACGGTCATTGCCGTCAAGGAGACCGGCGAGCACATCGCCCGGCACGAATACCACATGCTGCGCAAGCTCAACCGGCTCGGCGTTCCCTGCGTGGAGCCGGTCGCCGTCATCGCCGGGCGCCTGGATGAGGCCGGCGAGGAGCTGGATCCCGTCCTGGTCACCCGGCACCTGAAGTACTCGCTGCCCTACCGGGCCCTCTTCTCCCAGCGGTTGCGCCGCAAGACCCTGCACCGGCTCATCGACGCCCAGGCCCTGCTGCTGGTCCGGCTGCATCTGGTCGGTTTCTACTGGGGTGACGTCTCGCTGTCCAACACGCTGTTCCGCCGCGACGCCGAATCCTTCGCGGCCTATCTGGTCGACGCCGAGACCGGCGAGCTCTACCCCGAGCTCTCCGCAGGACAACGCGAATACGATCTGGAGATCGCCCGCGTGAACATCGCCGGGGAGCTGATGGACCTGATGGAGGCCGGGCTCATCGAGGAGACTGTCGACCCGCTATCCACCAGCGAACAGATCATGGACAGCTACCACGGGCTATGGCAGGAGCTGACCGGGCAGGACCGCTTCGACCTGCAGGAACGTTGGCGCGTGGACGAGCGCATCCGGCGGCTGAACAAGCTCGGCTTCGACGTCGACGAGATCGCCCTGCGCACCACTCCCGACGGCGCGCAACTGCAGATCCAGCCGAAGGTCGTCGACGCCGGCCACCACCAGCGCCGGCTGCTGCGCCTGACGGGGCTGGACGTCCAGGAGTTCCAGGCCCGCCGGCTGCTCAACGACATCGATGCCTACCGGGTCCGCAAGCACCCGGAGATGGACGAGGAGATCAACGCCGCGCTCTGGGTGCGCGATGTCTTCCAGAAGATCACCGAGGCGATCCCGCGCGAACTGCACGGCAAGCTCGAACCGGCGCAACTGGTCCACGAGGTCCTCGAACACCGCTGGTTCATTTCAGAACGCCGCGGCAGCAACGTCCCGATGACCGAGACCATCGAGTCCTACATCGACACGATCCTGCGCCATCGCCGGGACGAGGCGGCGATCATGCTCAACCCGCCCTCCGAGGTGCTGGAGGTCATCGACCTCACCGGGCACGACGACGACTGAGCACTCCCGGTGATCCCCCCGGGCGGAACCGTCAACCGAGCCAGACCCACCGGACTATCAGCAGCGCGGCAATCACGTAGAGGATCCAGTGGGCCTCCTTGACCCGGCCGGAACAGACCTTGATGAGCGCGTAGGCGACCAGGCCGATGGCCACTCCCTCGGCGATCGAGAAGGTCAGGGGCATGACGATGATCGTCAGGAACGCCGGGAGCGATTCGGAGATGTCGGCCCATTCGACATGGCGGGCCCCCTCCATCATCAGGGCCCCGACCAGGATCAGCGCCGGCGCCGTGGCCGATGACGGCACGGCGGCGATGACCGGGGAGAAGAACATGGCCAGGCCGAAGAACCCGGCGACCGTCACGGCGGTCAGCCCGGTACGCCCGCCCTCCTCCACCCCTGCCGCCGACTCGACGTAGGCGGTCGTGGTCGAGGTGCCCAGCACTGCACCGCTGAGCGCCGCGAGCCCGTCCATGGAGAACAGGGTCTTCGCCCGGGGCATCTCGCCGTCCTTGCCGATCATGCCCGATCGCTGACTCAGACCGGTGAGCGTTCCGGTGGCGTCGAAGAAGTCAACGAAGAAGAACGTGAAGACCACCGACAGCAGCCCGGCCGACAGGGCCCCGGGGATGTCGAGGTGGAAGGCGAGGTCGCTGGGCCAGATCGGCATCTGGACGATCGAGCCCCCGAATCCGCCAAACGCGGAGTAGCTGCCTTCCTCGGAGCCGGGATAGACCGGCAGACGGCCGATGATGGCGACGAGCGTCGTGGCGATGATGCCCAGCAGGATCGCCGCCTTGACCTTCAGCTTCATGAGCACGGCGATGACCAGCAGGCCGAAGAGCCCCAGCCACACGTGCGGCTGGGTGACGTCCCCGATGCCCACCAGGGTCGCGTCGTTCTTGATGACGAACCCCATGTTCTTCATCCCCAGGAAGGCCAGGAACGCGCCGATGCCCGCGGTGATCGCATATTTCATGCTGCCGGACAGGGCCCGGGCGATCGCCTGGCGGACGCCGAGGACGCTCAGGATGATGAACAGGACACCTGAGATGAACACGGCCCCCAGCGCCGTCTCCCACCGGTATCCCATGCCGAGCACGACCGTGTAGGAGAAGAACGCGTTCAGCCCCATGCCGGGTGCCTGCGCAAACGGATACCGTGCAATCAGGCCCATGTACAGCGAGCCGAGGATCGCCGCCATGCAGGTCACCATGACCAGCTGCGTGAACAGGTTGCCCACGTCGGGCATCTGCCCGGCCATGGCGTCGTTCAGGACGCTCGGGTTGACGAAGATGACATAGCTCATCGCCAGGAACGTGGTGATGCCGGCACGGATCTCGGTGCCGTAGCTCGAGCCGAGGCGGGTGATGCCGAAGTACCGGTCAACCGCTCCCCCACGGGGTGTGGAGGTCCGGGGTTTTCGGCTGGTGCGTTTGGGCGTGTTGATGCTCATGGTTCTCCTTGAAGGAGCAGTGGACCACGACGGCGTGGCTCACGGGGCGGGAATGACGAGGAAGGATCCTCCGGGGTGGGGTGTCCGGAGGAGTCGCGCCCGGGGCGGGCGGGGCTGGCCACGCCGCCCATCCAGACGCGGTGGATGTCCGCGCTGGTCCCGTTGGCGAAGATGCCGGCCAGTGCGCGGTCCGCGCTCCCGGCCTGGCGGAGGATGGCGTGCAGTGTGGTTCCGGGGGCAGGGGCCACCTCGACGGCGTCGAAGACGGCACCGACGCCGAGGTGGCCCACGTCGTCGTGGCCCAGGGCCAGCGCCCCAGCGCGGGTGGCCAGATACAGCAGGTGTACGGGCCCGAGCTCCAGGCCGTCCGGCTGCAGTTGCTGGTGGAAGTAGGCCTGGAGACCCTCCTTGAAGTGGCTGAACCCGGTGCCGGCTCCCACATCTGATCCCAGCGAGACCCGCACCCCGGCGTCCAGGTGTCGGCGCAGCGGGAACAGGCCGCTGCCCAGCGCGGAGTTCGACGACGGACAGTGGGCCACCGCCGTGCCGGCTTCTGCCAGCCGGGCCAATTCCGCATCCGTGGGATGGACGTTGTGGGCCAACAGGCTGCGCTGCCCCAGGAGGCCGTGCCGGTCATAGACGTCGCTGTAACTCGAGGCGTTCGGGAACAACCCGGCGACGACGGCGATTTCCGCGGGGTTCTCGTTCACATGGGAGGTGAAGAACAGATCGGGGGCGCTCTCCATCGTCCGGCGGCAGGAGTCCAGCAATGCCTCGCTCGCGGAGAGGGCGAAGCGCGGGGTGACGGCGTACCGCAGCTTGCCCTTGCCGTGCCAGGCGGCGATCAGCGCGGCTGCCTCGCTGGCGGCCCGCTCGGGGGTGGTCAGCAGGTCCCCGCGCAGCTCCTGGTCGGCCACGACGAGGCCGGCGGTCATGCGCAACCCCTTGCTGTATGCGGTGGCAAACAGGGCATCGGTGGCGGAGGCGAAGTGGGCACCGAACACCAGGGCGGTGGTGGTGCCGGCCGCGACCAGCCCGTCCACGAACTCCGACGCCACGTCCTGTGCATACTCCTGATCGGCCATGCGTGCCTCTTCCGGCAACGCGCAGCGGTCCAGCCACTGCAGCAGCGGCATGCCCAGCCCGCCGATGATCCGCAGCTGCGGATAGTGCACGTGGGTGTCCACGAATCCGGGAAGCAGCACACCGTCGATCTGGGTGACCTCCGCCCCGGGGTGGAGTCGTTGGGCTTCGGCCAGGGAACCGCGAAAGGTGATGACGCCGTCGTGAACGGCGAGCGCGCATTCCCCGGCACGGAGTTCCCCGCCGGAGAAGGGGTCTTCGGGGGTGTCGAGGACCAGACCGTGGAAGATCGAGGCGGGTGGGTGGCGGTCGTGGGTCATGATGCAACTTTCTGGAAGACGCGCATGAGGTCGGCTGCGACGCTGATGGCGATGGCTGCTGGGTGCTTGCCCCGGAGATCGGGTGCACCGATGGGGCAGTGGATCCTGTCGATGGACGGTTCCGGGTGGCCTTCGGCCGCGAGCTTCTTGCGGAACCTGGCCCATTTGGCCGAGGAACCGATGACGCCCACGCTGGCGAAACCTCCGCGGCGCAGGGCCGCATCGCAGAGCATCAGGTCCTCGGCGTGGTCATGGGTGAGGATCAGGACATGCGCGTCATCCGGAAGTGTCGCGATCAGCGTCTCCGGTGCCGGCAGGGTGTGCAGGTGGACGGTGGCGGGCCCGTCCCCCAGGGTGGTGGCCAGGGCGTCGCCGACGATGCCCCGCCGGGAATCGGCCAGGTGCAGGACCAGCTCGTTGCGGCTGAGGATGCGGGCCAGTTCCTGGCCGACATGCCCGGCGCCGAAGATGGCCACCGTGGGGCGCCGCCCGATCGGTTCCAGCAGCACCCGTACGGTGCCGCCGCAGCATTGCGTGCCGTATTCGACCCGTGCGTGTTCGTTGAGCCCGAATTCGGTGTCGACCATCGTCGTCGCCCCCTCGTCGAGCATCGTGCGGGCACGGTGGATCACGGTGGCTTCCATGTTTCCGCCTCCGATGCTGCCGGATGTGGTGGTGGATGAGACGAACATCTTCGCTCCGACGTCGCGGGGTGAATGTCCGCGGACCTCGACGATGGTGGCGAGGATGCCGGCGGTGCCGGTGTCGCGGGCGTGCGCAAGACCGTTGAGCCAGTCCATGGTCAGCCGTCCGGCTCAGTCGGACGCGAAGGCCGGGGAGGCTGCCGGGTGGCGCGCCTGGTCCAGGGCCCAGTACACGGCCTCGGGGGTGGCCGGGGAGGGTAGTTCGACCTGCTGCCCCGGTTCCCCGAAGGCTGCGGCCGCGGCCCGCAGTGCCTCCCGCACGGCGATCGAGAGCATGAGCGGGGGTTCCCCCACTGCCTTCGAGCCGTAGATGCTGCCGTCGTCGGTCGGGTGGACGTACAGGTCGACGTTGAACACCTGCGGCAGTTCCGAGAAGGACGGCAGCTTGTAGGTGCTCGCTGCCTGGGTCAGCAGCTTGCCACGGTTCGGCCCGTCGGTGGTGTCCCAGCGCAGGTCCTCCTGGGTGAGCCAGCCGGCTCCCTGGGCGAACGCACCTTCGATCTGGCCGAGGTCGATCAGCGGCGAGAGCGAGCTGCCGACGTCGTGCAGCAGGTCCACCCGGCGGGTCGTATACGCGCCGGTGTAGCCATCGACTTCCACCTCGGCGACGGCGACTCCCCGCGAGTAGTACTTGAAGGCGTTCCCCTGGTAGGTGCTCGGATCGAAGTGCAGGCCCTCGGTCCGGTAGTAGCCGGCCGCCGACAGCGAGACCCGCTGCTGGTAGGCAGTTTCGACGAGGTCGGCCCAGTCGAGGGTCCGGTCGGTGCCCAGTCCGCTGACGACGTCGCCGGTGATGCGCACGTCGTTCGGGTGGACGCCGAGCCGGCTGGCGGCGACGGGTGCCAGCCGGTCCAGGATCATCTCGCAGGCGTTCTTGACCGCTGCCCCGTTGAGGTCCGAGCCGGTGGAGGCCGAGGTGGCCGAGCTGTTGGGCACCTTGTCGGTGCGGGTGGGTGCCAGCCGGACGCGTCGCAACGGCACGCCCAGTGCGGAGGCGGCGACCTGCAGCATCTTCTGGTGCAGGCCCTGCCCCATTTCGGTGCCGCCGTGGTTGATGAGCACCGATCCGTCGCGGTAGATGAGCACGAGCGCGCCGGCCTGGTTCAGGACCGGCTTGTTGAACGAGACGCCGAACTTCACCGGGGTGATGGCCAGACCGCGTTTGACGTGCTGGTGCCCGGCGTTGAAGTCGGCGACCTCGCGCAGCCGTGTGTCGTAGCCGCTGGTGTCCTTGAGCTGATCCCACATGTCATCCATGCGCGTGGCCTGGCTGACCACCTGCCCGTAGGGAGTGGTCTGGCCGGGGGCGTAGAAGTTCCGGCGGCGGATCTCCGCTTGGCTGATGCCCAGCTTGGTGGCGGCCTGGCCCAGCAGGTCTTCGGTCACGATCATCCCGGAGGGTGCTCCGAAGCCGCGGAACGCCGTGTGCGAGGTCTTGTTGGTGCGGGCGATCCGCCCGGTGACGTGCACGTCGGGCAGGTAGTAGGCATTGTCGATGTGGCACAGTGCCCGGCTGACCACTGCGGGTGAGAGGTCCACGCTGTAGCCGCCGTCCGCTGTCATGACGGCGTTCAGGGCCAGGATGTGCCCTTCATCGTCCAGTCCTGCTTCCCAGGTGGCGTGGAAGCCGCCGCGTTTGCCCGTCAGGGTCAGGTCCTGGGTGCGGTTCAAGCGCACGTTCACGGGCCGGCCGGTCAGCACGGCGCCCAATGCGGCGACGGAAGCGAAGGCATTGGCGTTGGTTTCCTTGCCGCCGAAACCGCCGCCCATGCGCAGGCACTGGACGGTAACCTGGCTGGCCGACAGGCCCAGCACCCGGGCCGCGACCTCCTGGGTGTGGCTGGGTGCCTGGGTCGAGCACTGGATGAAGACCTGACCGCTTTCGTCCACTGTCGCGAACGAGGCCTGGGTCTCCAGGTAGAAGTGCTCCTGGCCCTGGATGTCGATTCCTCCGCTGAGGCGATGCGGGGCCTTCTCCAATGCGGCGTCGGCGTCGCCGCGGCTCAAGGTGGCCTGTGGCCCCTGGAACTGCCCGGCGGCGATGGCCTCCTGGGTGGTGATGATGGAGTCCAGCTCCGTGTAGGAGATCTCGATGGCCTCACAGGCCAGCCGGGCCTGCTCGAGGGTGTCGGCGAGGACCCAGGCCACGGCCTGCCCGTGGAATTGCACGACCTCCGGGAACAGGGGCTCGTCGCCGAGTTCGCCGTGGTCGTTCAGGCCGGGGACGTCCTCCGCGGTGAGCACCCGGGCGACGCCGGGCATGGTCCGGGCCGTGGAGGCATCGAGGCTGTCGATCCGTGCGTGGGCGGCGAAGACCTGCAGCGGCCACGCGTGCAGGACGTGGGCCGAACGGTGCGGCAGGTCATCGGTGTACAGGGCCCGACCGGTGACGTGTTCCCACGCCGCGTCGTGGGGCATGACGACGCCGGTGGATCCGCCGTCGGGGAGGCCGGCGAGCGGCCGGGACGAGAACGGGTTCATGATGTTGCCTCCTCGTGGAAGCGACGAATGGATTGGGCCAGGGTGGCGCTGCGGTACCGGGCGCTGGCCCGGTGGTCGGACATCGGGGTGCCCTCGGCCTGCATGACCTCTGCGGCGGCGTGGAAGCTCTCGGCAGTCCACGGTTTGCCGAGCAGGGCGGCTTCGGTATCCCGGGCCCGCAGCGTCGTCGCGGCGGCACCGCCCACGCCGATGCGGATTTGTTCGACCGTGCCGTCGGTGACACGGGCGGCAATGGCCACGGCCACCGAGGAGATGTCGTCGAACTTGCGTTTGGCGACTTTGTAGAACCTGCCCAGCGGCAGGACCGGCGTCGGGATGCGCACGGCGAGGATGATTTCATCTGCGGTGCGCACACTCTGCCGGTAGCCGGTGAAGTAGTCGGCCAGCGCGACCGTCCGCTCCCCCCGCGGTGAAGCGAGCACCAACTCCGCGTCCAGGGCCAGCAAGGCCGGGGCCATGTCCCCGATCGGCGATCCGGTGCCGAGGTTCCCGCCGATGGTCGCTGCATTGCGAATCAGCTTCGAGGCGAACAGCGGGAAGACCTCCGCGAGCAGTGGCACCGAGCCGTCGAGGAGACGTTCGACCTCGGAGAGCGCGATGCCGGCACCGATCTCCACCTGGTCCTCGGTGATGCTGAAACGTCGCAGTTCGGGGAGCTGGTCGATGGCGATCGTCAACGCGGCGCGACGGTGCTTGATGGTCAGTTCCACGCCCCAGTCCGTCGATCCTGCCAGCAGGACGGCGTCCGGGGTTTCGGTGAGCAGGCCCAGGGCCTCGTCAAGGTCGGCCGGGCGGACGAAGGCGCTGCCGGCGCTTCCCAGGCGCAGCGGGCTGCTGGCCGGCGCGGGCCGGTCGCGACGTTGTGCGAGCGCATCCTGCGGATCGACGTCGCCCAGGGCGAAGGCGGCGTCCCGGATGGGCCGGTAGCCGGTGCAGCGGCAGAGGTTTCCGGATAGGGCGTGGAGGTCGAAGCCGTTGGGCCCCACCTCCGGTTCGTGTTCCCGCGTCGAGGCATACCGGACAGCCGGTTCGGTCCTCGCCGGCGGGTTGTCCCCTGTGCGTGGCGGCAGCACGGAGTCCAGACGCCGGGCATCATCGTCGACGACCAGCGACCACGGCAGCTCGTTGCCGGAGGGCACGGCGCGTGCGGTGGAGACGATGTCGGAGGTGGAGGGCGTGACACCGCAGCCTCCCTCACCACAGGCGCAGCCGGCCCGGTCCTTCCGGTAGTACTCGGCGGCCATGGAGCAGACGAAGCCGGGGGTGCAGAAACCGCATTGGGAGCCTCCCCGCATCGCCATCTCCTGCTGCACCGGATGCAGCGTTTCGGAGGATGCCAGCCCTTCGGCCGTGTAGATCTCCTGGCCCGCAATGGCGGCGGCGGGCACCAGGCAGGAGTTGATCGAGGTCCACCGGGTTCCGCCGTCACCGTCCGGGCGGGCGATCATCACGGCGCAGGCGCCGCACTCCCCTTCGGCGCAGCCTTCCTTGGGACCGGTGATGCCGCTGCCACGCAGCCACTGCAACGTGGTCGTGTGCGGGGCGACGCCCGCAATGGACATCTGCCTGCCGTTGACGGACACGGCGGTGGCCGCAGCGTCCGTGGTGGTTTCCTGCACGGATTCGGTCATGGTCATCCCTCCATCAGCCTGACCACCAACGATGCCGTCACGATGCGTTGAAGCATCGTTGGGGGCATGGTTAGGGCCGACGAGGTCGGGAGAGCCACACCAGGTTATCCATGCGAACAGGCGATGGCTCCTGTGATGCAGCTTACACATCGACCTGCCATTCTGGAAGTACTTTTCCAAAATGGCCCCCGGGAGGCCGGCTTCCCTCGGGCAGACCTACGGCAGGCGGGTTCCGGGTAAGGCGAACGCCGCGGCTGACAGGGCCTGCCCGGAGACCACGACGCCGGCTCCCGCCTCACGCACTGCGCTGGCGGTTCCGTGGCCCCAGAGCCGAGGGGGCGCGAATCCGGCGGCCAGCCCGGGCGCAAGATCCCCCAGGTCCACCCCGGTGGCAGCATCACGGAAGAGGACCACCAGCACCGACGCCTCGGCCGCCTCGCGGACAAAGGCCAGGATGCCGCCCGTGGCGTGGACCCAACGCAGGCCGCCGGAGGTCAACGCCGGATGTTCACGGCGCAACGCGGACAGCGCGGCATAGAGTCCGCGCAGGTCAGCAGGGATCCGCTCGGGGGCATTCCAGGGCATGGGCGTGCGTGACTTCTCCCCGTTGAACCCCTCGAACCCGAATTCGTCTCCCATGAAGACCATCGGCACCCCGGGCAGGGTGAATTGCAGGGCGGCCGCCAGGGGTTGGGCCCCGGGCAGGATGGCACTGGCCGCCCGGGCGGTGTCATGGGTGTCGATGGCGTTCAGGTTGGCCAGCCGCACCCGCCACGGGAAGGCAGCGGCGAAGTCCAGGTGGGTGGCCAGGAAGTCCTCGGCGTCGATCCGCTCGGGCCCACGCTGGGGCAGGCCGAAGTAGTCCGGCCAGCCCTGGTCCAGGACATTTCCCGCGGGGTCCTGGACCAGCCCGGGTTGGGCTCCGGCGGTGTGGCCCGCCCCGGGGGCCTCGCCGTCGTACCCGGCAGGCGGCCGGGCCAGCCACTGCCAGAGCGGGCGGGTGAAGTTGGTGTAGGTCATCGCCCCGTGCCACGTATCGCCCTGGAAGTCGGGGGCGGCGTCGGACGTCGATTCGGCCACGAGCAGGGCTTCGGGGTTGATCGTGCCGATCCGGTCGCGGATGAGTCCGGCGATCTCGTGGTTGAAGTCATCGGCGCCGGCACGGCCGGTCATGTTCCCGACGTCGATCCTCCAGCCGTCCAGGTTGAAGGGCGGTTGGAGCCAGCGGGCCACCATCGAGTCGTCGGCAAGGATGAAGCGGTCGCGCAGCCCCGAGGAGCTCCAGTTGAATTTGGGCAGTGACTCGACGCCCAGCCACGCCAGGTATTCGGTGTTCCCGGAGCTGAAATAGTAGAAGTCGGATTCGGGCGCGGCGGGGTTGCGGTAGGCGGCCCGGAACCACTCGTGGGCGTCGCCTGAATGGTTGGTGGTCAGGTCGCCAACGACGCGCAGCCCGCGGGCGTGGGCGGCCCCCACGAGGCGGATGAGGGCCTCATCGCCACCGAGCAGCGGGTCGATGCCGGTGAAGGCCGCCGCGTCGTAGCGGTGGTTGGACCGGGCGGGGAACATCGGGGTCAGGTAGAGGACGGTGGCGCCGATCGCCTCGAGGTGGTCCAGGTGTTCGTTGACCCCGTCGAGGTCACCGCCGAAGTACTGGTACGGGGTGTCCGGGCCGCGTCCGATGACTGCACTGGTGTTCCACTCCGCGGCGACGGCCCAGTCGGGCAGCGTCCGGCCGTCCGCTGCAGCGGAGCGGGCAAAGCGGTCGGGAAAGACCTGGTACATCACCGAGCTGTGGATCCATGCCGGTGCCGCAGGGCCGGCGCAGATCCTGAAATCCTGCACGTCGGGAACGTCCAGGGCCCCGGTCCCCCGGGCATTGACCCAGAGGTTGCCGGGAGTGGCCCCGGTGCGCAGCAGCCACCGGTACTTCTGGACCGGATTGACGATGAGCAGCCGCGCTTGCCACCAGACCCAGCCGTCGACCTCACCCAGGCGCGTGGCTGCGTCATAGTGGGGCTCGGCATCGCGGATACTGCGCACCCACACCCCGCCGGGGGTGGGCTGGTCGTGCGGAACGCGCAGCCGGATGGTGACGGTGTCGCCCAGGGCGGGGTCCTGGCGGTCGACGTACAGGGCCGAGCCGTCGTGGTGCGGCGTGCAAATCATGGGTGTCCTCCTGCTGGACAGTCTCTCATCGCCGGGCCCTGCCGGATTCCCGGACGGTAGTTTCAGCCCTTGACCCCGCCGGAGGTCAGCCCGGTGGTGATGTAGCGCTGCAGGAACAGGAACAAGGCCATCACGGGGATCGCGGCCAGCACGGCTCCAGCGGCGAAGACGCCCCAGTTCTCGGAGCGTTGCTGGGCGACGTAGGAGTACAACCCGACGGCGAGCGTCTGCGATTCGGGGTCGGTGAGCACCACCGAGGCGATGACGAACTCGCTGGAGATCGCGATGAAGGCCAGCAGTCCGACGACGGCAAGGATCGGGGTGACCAGGGGCAGGATGATCTTGAAGAACACCTGCACGTGGGAGGCACCGTCGATGCGGGCTGCCTCGTCCAGTGACTGCGGGACGGTGTTGAAGAACCCGTACATCAAATACGTGTTCACGCCCAAGGCGCCGCCGAGGTAGACCATGATCAATCCCAGTGAGCTGCCCAGGCCGATGGCCGGAATGATGTCACCGAGGAAGTTCAGCAACAGGAAGATCGCCACCACGGTCAGCAGCTGGGGGAACATCTGCAACAGCAACAAGGTCAGCAGTCCCACCCGGCGGCCGGCGAAACGCATGCGGGAGAACGCATAGGCAGCCATCGCTCCCAGGAACACGGTCAACGCGCTGGTGACCAGTCCGATGAGCAGGGTGTTGGCGAACCAGCGGCCGAAGGGCCGTTCCTGGTTGGCGAACAGCGCCTCGAAGTTGCCCCAGCCGAACTCGGTGAACAGGCTGGAGGCCCCGGCCATGGTGCCTGCCGGATTCAGCGCAGCGGAGAGGACGTAGAGCAGCGGGAAAACGGAGAAGACGGCCGCCAGGATGCCCACGATGTGCCGCCACCCCTTGTCGGCGAACCAGCGCCCGAAGGGCTGGCGACGGTGCAGTGGAACCGTGGTGCCGTCGTCGTGCCCGGTCCCCGGGACCGGGGACGTGATGGTGGTGGTGCTCATCGGTTGATCTCCTCGAGGGACTTGGTCTGCCGGAAGCTGATCGCGGAGACGACGGCGACGATGATGAAGATGATGATGGCCAAGGCACTGGCGAGCCCGTAGTCGCGGCCGGTGCCGGCGCCGAACGCGATCTTGTAGACCATCGTGATCAGGATGTCGGTGCCGCCGATGTCGAAGGTGGTGCCGTCGAACCGCGGCCCGCCACCGGTGAGCATGTAGATCACGTTGAAGTTGTTGAAGTTGAACGCGAAGCTCGCGATGAGCAGCGGGGCCAGCGAGACCAGCAGCAGGGGAAGCTTGATGGCCCGGAAGATCCTCCAGGCACCGGCCCCGTCCATGCGGGCGGCCTCCTCGACGTCGTCGGGCAGTGACTGCAGGGCCCCAGTGCAGACCAGGAACATGTAGGGGTAGCCCAGCCACAGGTTCACCACCAGGACCGAGACCTTGGCCAGCACGGGGTCAGTGAGCCAGGGGATCTGGGCTCCTCCGAGCAGGGCGTTGTTGATGAATCCGAATTCCGGGTTCAGCAGCCCGGACCAGACCAGCCCGGAGAGGAACGCGGGGAAGGCATAGGGCAGGATCATCAGCACCCGGTAGATCTTCTTGCCGCGCAGGTCGGCCCGATTGAAGACCATGGCCAGGAAGAGTCCCAGGGCAAACGTGCTGGCCACCGAAAGCAGGGCGAAGGCAAAGGTCCAGAGCACGACCTGTAGCAGCGGGCCCTGCAGGTTCGGGTCCGTGAAGGCCCGGGTGAAGTTGTCGAGCCCGACGTTGATCTTCCAGCCGGTCGCCAGTTCGGTGCCGTCCTGCGCGGCAAAGGTGCCCTGGCCCGAGTCGCGGTAGACCGTGCCGTTGGTGGTGTCGGTGAACGTGTCGGCTGCCGCGTCGTAGGAGAGTTTGGGCTTGTAGACATAGGCGGTCGAGCCATCGGCCGTACGCAGTGAACCGTCCTCGACATTGTCGCTGATGGGGACCTTCAGGTCGGCGATCTGTTGCTGGCGTTGGAGGAGGGTGGCGAAGTCCAGCGTGGTGTAGCCCTCCACCCCGGTGGCCGCACCGGTCGGACCGGTGGTCGAGGCGGTGGCGTCCTGCAGGGGCCGGCCGTTGCCGCCGAGCTTCACTGCCCCGTCCGGTGCGGTGACGAGCAGATAGAGGTCGCTGCCCTTTTCCAGCACGGATGCTGCGTACTGCGGGGAATCGGGGACGCGTTCCTGCGCGGAGAGTTGGATGGACTCGATGGCATCGGCCTTGGACGAGTTGTGTCCGTCGCCGTAATTGGTGAAGGCGATGTAGGTCGAGAAAACCATGACGAAGACCTGGAAGAGCAGGAGGAAGAACACGCCCGGGGCCAGGTATTTGGCGGGCAGGCCGTCGCGACGCAGGTAGATCCAGTTGACCACCGCCGTCACGATCGCGGAGATCACCAGGATGAGCCACTCGGAGCTGGCCGCCAGCTGGAACATGACGAACACGGCAATGGCGTCGACGAACCCCAGGAACACGATCTTCGCCAGGATGCCCAGCAGGGAATCCGACGTGCGCTTCGGACGCCGGGGGCCGGGCGGCCGGGTCGATCCGGAGGGTGTCGGGGGTGTGCTGGAGGTGGTGAGCGTGGTGCCTGCCATCGGTGTCCGTGCCTTCGTTGTGCGCGACCGCGGGGCAGTTGAGCGCATGGTTACTGGGCCGTCCGCGTTCGCGCGCGACGGGTGATGCGATAGGTGATGAAAGGCGCGGAGTGGCGACCTGGAGTCGCCACCCCGCACCCCGGTGCTGCACGCGGGCAGCGGGAGGGAAGGGTGCTAGATCTTCTTGTTGATCGTGGCGACCATCTTCTTCCAGGCAGCGCCCGGGTTCGATTCCTTGCCCTTAATGAGGTTCAGCTCGGTGCCTCCCCAGTCGGCCCAGACGGCGTCCATGGCCGGCACTGCGGGCATCGGGACGCCGTTGGCCCCGATCTCGCCGAAGGCCTTCACCACCGGGTCAGCTGACGCCTTCTCGAAGGAAGCCGTCAGCGCCGGCGGTCGGCCGCCGGTCTTGAACAGGGCGTCCTGCGCGGTTTCCTGGCTGAGGTAGTTCACGACGAATTCCGTGGCCGCCAGCGTGTTCTTGCTCTTGGAGGAGATGAAGAACCCGTTGACCCCGATGAACGGCTGGGCTGGCTGGTCACCGGCGGTGGGCAGCGGGTCGACGGCGAACTTGATGCCCTTCTTCTGGATGTCCGGGATGTTCCACGGTCCGGTGAGGAAGTAGGCGGACTGCCCGGCCAGGAACTTCTCCTTGGCGATGTCCCCGGTGATGTTGGAGTTGAAGACCTTGGTGCCCTTGTCGCCGTTCTTGGCCAGGAACTCGGCGAACTTCACGCCGCCGGCATTGTCCATGATGACCTTGGATCCGTCGTAGGAACCGTCGGATTTCTGCGCGAAGACCGGGGCACCGAAGGAGGTCTGCAGCGGGTACGTGTGGTACGGATCGGCCTGCTTCGGGTCCAGCCCGACGAGGAACGGGTACTTGGCCTTGCCACCGGAGACCGCCTTCTTGCCTGCGGCCACCACCTCGTCAAAGGTCTTCAACGGCTCGGGCGAGAGCGCGGTGTTGCGGACCAGCGCCACGTTTTCAATGGAGTATGGCAGGCCGTAGACCTGGCCCTCGTACGTCATGGCCTGGATGGAGGATTCCGCGAATTGCGAGGCCTTGTCCCCGAGCTGCAGCGGGGCGACGACACCATTCTGCACCAACTTGCCCAGCCAGTCATGGGGGCCGACGAGGACGTCGGGGCCCTTGCCGGTCGGGGCCTGGGTGATGAAGTCGTCGCGCACTGCGGCAAAATCCTTCACGACCAGCTTGACGGCGATGCCCTTGTCGGCCTTGAATTTCGCGGCGATCTCCTTCAGCGCCGGGGAACGCTCGGCATCGACCCACAGGGTCAGGGTCGCCGTTGTGGACTTCGCTGCCCCACTGGACGCGGAGTTCGACGCCGGTGTGCTGTTGCCGGTGCCGCCGCCACAGGCAGCCAGCATCAGGGCAGCCGAGGTGCCGAAAGCGCCCAGGGCGAAGGAACGACGGGAAACCAGTCCCCGGCCGTCGGTGGTGTTCTTCATGTGTGCCTCTCCGAAGCTCAGTGCAGTACCCCCGGGCCCCGGACCAGTCAGCGTCGCCGCCTGACAGGCCCCTGCCCCTGGAGGACATTGTGATGTATGGCATAACTGTAAGCGCTTTCACTCATCTCGTCCACACCACCCGTCTGACTGGGGCAGATCATTGCAACCGCTTCCACAGCGAGTGATCCGCGGCTAAGCTGGAGCGCATGTTCCCACCCGCAGCCCCGTCCCCGGGGTCCGTCCTGCCTGGCGCAGACACCTCCGCCGCCCCCGTGATTTCGCCGCCCCGGCCCGAGGCCGAGCCAGGCGCGCTCGTCCATGCGCCCACTGCCGACGACTCGTGGTGGCGCAGCGCGGTGATCTACCAGATCTACCCGCGTTCCTTCCGTGATGCGCAGGGGACGGGCACCGGCAATTTAGCCGGCATCACCGCAGAACTCCACCAGATCGCCGAGCTCGGGGTGGACGCCGTCTGGCTCTCCCCCTTCTACCCCTCCCCGCAGCGCGACGCCGGGTACGACGTCGCCGACTACACCGACGTGGACCCGCTCTTCGGCAACCTCGAGGACTTCGACGCCCTCATTTCGCGGGCCGATGCCGTGGGCCTACGGGTCATTGTCGATCTGGTGCCCAATCACTGTTCGGACCAGCATGCTGCCTTCCGGGCTGCCGTGGCCGCCGGCCCGGGATCGGCAGAGCGTGACCTGTTCATCTTCCGTGATGGCCGCGGGCCCGACGGCAACGAGCCACCCAACAACTGGCAATCCCATTTCGGCGGCCCGGCCTGGACCCGGGTCACGACCGGCGACGGCACGCCGGGCCAGTGGTACCTGCACCTCTTCGACTCCTCGCAGCCGGACTTCAATTGGGACTGCCCGGCAGTGCACGCGGAATTCGATCGCGTACTGCGCTTCTGGTTGGACCGCGGCGTCGCAGGGTTCCGGGTCGACGTGGCCCACGCCCTGGTCAAGGAAGCCGGCCTGCCCGACTGGGGTGGAACCGCCGACGGCTCCCCCACCCCCGGCTACCCGTTTTCCGCAGCCCCGATGTTCGGGCGTCCGGGAGTCCACGCCATCTACCGGCGCTGGCGGTCCATTCTGTCCGAATACGACGGCCAACGCATCTTGTGCGCCGAGGCCAATGCCCACCCCGTCGACGCGGTCGCGGACTGGGTCCGACCCGACGAAATGCATCAGGCCTTCAACTTCCCCTATCTGAACACCGGCTGGGATGCCACGGCCCTGCGCGCCGTGGTGCAGCGCTCCCTGGAGGCCTTTGACGCTGTCGGAGCCCCGAGTACCTGGGTACTCTCAAACCACGACGTCTCCCGGCCGGTGACGCGCTTCGGTTCCACCACGCCGGTCCGGCTGGGCGATGGCCTCGGTCCACGAGACCCCCAACCTGACCACGACCTTGGAAGGGCACGGGCCCGCGCCGCCAGCTTGTTCATGCTCGCCCTGCCCGGAGGTGCATACCTCTACCAAGGTGAGGAGCTGGGCTTGCCTGACCACACCAGATTGGAGGACCGTTTCCGGCAGGACCCGAACTTCTTCCGCACCGCTGGCGAACGGGTCGGCCGCGACGGTTGCCGTGTGCCATTGCCGTGGACGCCGCAGGGTCCAACACTGGGCTTCAGCCCGTCGGCGACGTCCTGGCTCCCACAGCCCGACGGCTGGGAGGGCCTGGCCCGCTCCGTCCAAGCGGCAGACCAGGGGTCGACCTTGTCGCTGTACCGCCAAACGCTGGAAGCACGGCGTAGGCTGAAGCTCGGTTCGGGCGGCCTACGTTGGCTGGATACCGGCCATGGGGCAGAAGTCATTGCGTTCGAGAACTCCGGCATTGACGTCGTGCTCAACATGTCGCAGGCCCCCGTGGACCTGCCCTCCGGCAGCGTCCTGGTGGCCAGCTCCCCGGAAGCAGTGCAGCACGACACCGGGGTACCCCGGCTGGCCGCGAATGCAGCAGTCTGGCTCCAGCCAGAACCGCGGTAGGGGCGCCACGCACCAGTCCAGGCCCAAAAGGGTCTAGGACCCGAAGCGGAAGGAAACAGATGGCCAGCATCAAGGACGTCGCCGAGCGGGCCGGCGTCTCCGTCGCCACGGTCTCACGAGCCTTGAGCGGAAATGGCAAGGTATCCCCAGCCAGCCGTGAACGCGTGCGCGAGGCAGCTGATGCCCTCGACTACGTGGTGTCCTTCAACGCCTCCTCACTGGCATCAGGGCGCAGCCGGAACATCGGCCTCGTGGTTCCGACAGTCGGAAGATGGTACTTCTCCACAGTGCTTCAGGGTGCAACGAGTGCCCTGATCGACGCCGGCTACGACCTCACCCTCTACAACACCGGCGGAGAACAACGCCACCGTGACTCGGTCTTCTCGGAACTCCTGCTGCGCAAACGACTGGACGGGGTCATCACGGTGACCCTGAAGCTGGAGCCCGCGGAGATCGGCCAACTCGCATCGGTGCGCAAACCAGTCGTCGCAATTGGTGGACTTATCCCCCAGATCGCGACCATTCGCGTGGATGATTTCAACATCGCAGCACTAGCCACGGAGCACCTGATCAGCCTGGGTCACCGCGAGGTGTCCTTCCTCGGTGGTTCGGAAGAGTTCGAGGTGGACTTCAAGCTGGGATCCGCACGAGAGGATGGCTTCGAGTTCGCAATGGACCAAGCCGAACTACCCGTGCGACCCGAATGGCTGCTGACCGCTGATTTCACCACCGCCGGCGCCTACCAGAAGGTCCGCAACGTCCTATCCAATCCACGACGGCGACCGACAGCATTCGTCTGCGCCTCCGATGAGATGGCCTTCGGCGCGATCCTTGCCGCCCGCGATCTGGGACTGCAGGTCCCAGCTGACGTCTCTGTCGTCGGCATCGACGGCCATGAGCTCGGGGAGCTCTTCGGTTTGAGCACGATCGCGCAGAACCCCGGCGGACAGGGAGCGGCCGCCGTCGGCAAGCTGCTGTCGTTACTCGGCGAAGGCGAACAGGGAACAGATCCAACCGAGGGTTTCTACCCCACCGAGTTCATGGCCCGGTCCTCGACTGCGCCGCCCTCCCACTGACCCCGGACACCCGGACGCAAAAGTGGGGCCGATTCCTCGGCCCCACTCGCTGCTGATAACCAAGCCCGGACAACGAACCTCAATCCGTTGTTCGGGTAAGTGGTCGGGGTGACAGGATTTGAACCTGCGACCTCGTCGTCCCGAACGACGCGCGCTACCAAGCTGCGCCACACCCCGTGGGGTTATCAACCTCAAAAAGTTTACCGGGTCGAGGCCGAATTCACTAATCGGAGGCCCCGGTGCGCACGCCAGGACCTGACCGCCGCAAACGCCCAACGCCTTGACGCCCCAACCGGGCCGTCATCGATGGACAGCTACCACAAGGTTCCCCTACCGGGACAGTGGAGCACTTCCTGCGGCCTAGGCGGCGCCACCCATGAAGCGCTGGTAATACCCCAGCACTTCGGGCCAGGCCTTGGCCAGCTCGCGCTGCCCCTCTCCTGCCTCGCCATTGGACCAGCCGTCGTGCGTGAGCGTGACATCGGTTGCACCTGTTCCGGTTTCCAGGAATTCGATAGCCACGCGAGTGGGGGCTTCCTGCTCATATCCCAGGGTGAAATCCAGTTCAAGTACGCCTCGCGCCAATCCCTGCGGCTCGATGCGCAGGGGCGCCTCCGAGCGGCCAATCGTCGCCCACCGTCGCCGCTCCCCCGCTTCCGATTCCTCCACCAGGTCCTGTCCTTCGAACCCGAGATGGGAACCGGGGCCGATCCCTGAGAGCGTCCCCAAGGGCCACCACAAGTGCAGATAGTCGACGAACCCCTCAAAGGCCTGGTCGCACTCCATCGGCACCGTCACGGCCGCCACGACTGGCTCTGAGTGCCCGGGCGCCGAGCCTGCCGGGCCGGCGTCGAACCCTGGTTCCGCGTGGGAAAAAATGCCATCCATATTTCCACCCTACCTCCGCCAGCTCATGCATTGTTGGGGTAGTTCCGATGGCCTGAACAGCGCGTTAAATGACTCAGGGCCCTGGACTGATGTCCAGGGCCCTGAGCCTAATAATGGTCCGGCGGCGT
>NZ_BAAAIV010000010.1:272165-282651 GCF_039526245.1 Arthrobacter rhombi | reverse complement strand
ACCCCCAGCGAGATTGCTGGGGGTCTATTCTGCAAACACGCGGAATTAGGACTTATTCATCTAGGCGCCGTGGATCCACCCCAGAGGGCCGTCACCGGGTATCCGGTGGCGGCCCTCTGTTTGCCCGGCATCCAGACGATGCCACCGCCGGGGCCGGGGTCTACGCTGGAATCATGAATCTGGAAGAAACCCCCCTCCCCGGGATTGGGGTACGTCGCGACGTCATGCTGGCGACGGGGCGACGCGTCGGCGTCGTCGTGAAACGTGACGGCGGCATGGAGCTGATCATTTCCGAGCGCCAGGATCCTGATGCCTGCCAGGCGGCCATTCCCCTGACCAACGAGGAAGCCGCGGCGATCGGCGGGCTGCTCGGCGCTCCGCAATTGGTGGCGGACCTGACGGCCGAGCACCGCGAACTGCCCGGGGTGAATACCCAGCAGTTCGTGCTGAGCCAGGACAGCCCCTACGCGGACCGCACCCTGGGGGATACCCATCTGCGGACGCGCACCCACGCGTCCATCGTCGCGGTCTCCCGCGCCGGGCAGGTCCACGCGTCGCCCCCGCCGTCCTTCGAGCTGGCCCCGGGTGACGTGGTCATCGTGGTGGGCACCTCAGAGGGCCTGGACAAGGCCGCCCACCTGCTCAATAACGGATAGGGCCGGCCCGTGGACCACACCACCCTCGTCTTGATCGAGCTCGGAGCCGTTTTCCTCGGCCTCGGGCTGCTCGGGCGTGTGGCGGCACGGATCGGCATGTCACCGGTCCCGTTGTACCTGCTGGGTGGTCTGGTCTTCGGGCACGGCGGCATCGTCCCGCTCTCCGGCATCGAGGCGTTCGGCGACATCGCCAGCGAACTCGGCGTAGTCCTGCTGCTGCTGATGCTCGGCCTCGAGTACACGGCCAAGGAACTGGTGACCGGATTGCGCCGGTCCTGGGTGGCCGGCCTGATCGACCTGGTCCTGAATTTCGTGCCGGGTGCAGCGCTGGCCCTCATCCTGGGGTGGGGTGTCATCGGAGCCCTGGTGCTGGGCGGTGTCACCTACATTTCCTCCTCGGGAATCTGCGCCAAGGTGCTCTCCGACCTGGGACGGCTGGGCAACCGGGAAACCCCCGTCGTCTTGTCCATCCTCGTCCTGGAGGACCTGGTGATGGCCGTCTACCTGCCCATCCTCACCGCAGCGTTGGCCGGCGTGAGCTTCCTGGGCGGGCTGCGGGCCGTGGGCGTCGCGCTCCTGGCGGTCACCGCCGTCCTGCTGCTGGCCTTGCGCTACGGTCCGCTGATCTCCCGCCTGATCCATTCTCCCGATCAGGAGAACTTCCTGCTCAAACTCATTGGCGCGGCCTTGCTGGTGGCCGGGATCGCAGCTGCCCTGCAGGTGTCCGCGGCCGTGGG
This sequence comes from Arthrobacter rhombi, assembly GCF_039526245.1. NCBI lineage: Bacteria > Bacillati > Actinomycetota > Actinomycetes > Micrococcales > Micrococcaceae > Arthrobacter > Arthrobacter rhombi. The sequence continues at coordinate 281,258 of NZ_BAAAIV010000010.1, read as the reverse complement.
CGCGTTCCTGTTGGGCATCGCCATTTCCGGGTCCACCGCCCACTCGGCGGCCAAGGTCCTGGCGCCGTTGCGCGATCTGTTTGCCGCAATGTTCTTCGTGGTCTTCGGCATCAACACCGACCCGGCCACCATTCCCCCGGTGCTCGCACTGGCACTGGGACTGGCGGCCTTGACCTCCGTGACCAAGGTGGTCACCGGCGCGTGGGCCGCCCGGCGGGCCGGCATCGGGGTGCCGGGCCGGATCCGCGCCGGTACGGTGCTGATCGCCCGCGGCGAGTTCTCCATCGTCATCGCCGGTTTGGCGGTGGCCGGGGGCGGTGCCTCACCGGAACTGGCGGCGTTGGCCACCACCTACGTCATGCTGCTGGCAGTTCTGGGCCCCGTGGCCACCCGCATGGCCGAACCCCTGACCCGGGTCATCTCGGGCCGACTTCACCCCGCCCGGGATCCTGCAGGAAGTGGCTGACGGCGCCGGCAGCGAGTCGCCCAAGATGCATGTCACCGGCGCGTGGGATATGCTGAGATGCACCCGCGGGTACGAACGGACCGGCGGGTGTTTTGCGGGCGTAGCTCAATGGTAGAGCGCCAGCTTCCCAAGCTGGACACGCGGGTTCGATTCCCGTCGCCCGCTCTCTTTGTGTCCGGGCACACGCCCCCGACACCGGGCGGCGCGTAGACTAGGTTTGCCATGAAACGCACAATGTTCAAGTCAAAGATCCATCGCGCCACCGTGACCCATGCCGATCTGCACTACGTCGGCTCCGTGACCGTGGACCTCGACCTCCTCGAGGCATCCGACATCCTGCCCGGGGAACTGGTCAGCATCGTCGACGTCACCAACGGCGCACGGCTCGAGACCTACACGATCGCCGGGGATCGCGGAAGCGGAGTCCTGGGCATCAATGGTGCCGCGGCACATCTGGTCCACCCCGGCGACACGGTCATCCTCATCAGCTATGCCGAGATGGAGACCGCCGAGGCGCGCAGCTATGTTCCGCGGGTCGTCCACGTTGACGCGGACAACGCGATGGTCGCCCTCGGCTCAGACCCCTCGGAGTCCCTCTCGACCGGCGACGTGCGTCCACCGCACGCCATCGCCGGAATACCCGCGGACTTCTAGGACGTGCTCGGGGTCCTCTCCGGTTTCTCCGTTGTCTGGGCCGTCATCATCGTCGGCTATTTCGTCGGCCGCACCGGCGTCCTCGGTGCCGACGCGCGCTACGTCCTGAACCGCCTGACGTTCTTCGTCGCCAGTCCAGCGCTGCTCTTCATCACCGTGGCCGACTCCGACCCGGCGGCCGTGCTCGGACCCAGCCTCGGGGTGGCTGCCATCAGCGCAGCCGGCGTCGCCCTCCTCTACTTCGCCATCACCGGCTGGTGGCTCCTGCGCGACCGGCCCGAGCGCCTGGTCGGTGCGATGAGCGCCTCGACGGTGAACTCGGCGAACCTGGGACTGCCGATCGCCGCATATGTTCTGGGCAACACCTCCCACGCGGCCCCGGTGATCCTCTTCCAGCTGGCCTTGTGGAGCCCCCTTTTCCTGATCTTCCTGGACGCCAGCAGCTCACGGCGACGGACGACCCCCACGGCCATGGTGCTCACTACCCTGCGCAACCCGATGATCGTCGCTTCCCTGGTGGGCCTGCTCTTCGCCGTATTCGGCTGGAAGCTGCCCCACCCCATCATGGAGCCCATCGAGTTGATCGCCGGAGCCTCGATTCCCGCCATGCTGATCGCCTTCGGGATCTCCCTGGTCGGGTCCAAACCCTTGGAAAAGGTCTCTGCCCGCCGGTCAGACGTGCTGGTCGGAACCGGCCTGAAACTGCTGGTCCACCCCGTCCTGGCCTGGCTGGCCGGCTCGCTGATCTTCCGGTTGGAGGGCGCGGATCTGTTTGCCGTGGTGATCATGGGGGCCCTGCCGTCGGCCCAGAACGTCTTCGTGACCGCCTCCCGGTACGAACAGGGCCTGGTGGTCGCGAAGGACACGGTCCTGCTGACCACCATCGCCGCGGTCCCCGCGATGATGCTCGTTCCGGTCATCCTCCACGGCTGATGCTCCCCGCCGTCGTACTTCGGAATAATCGGAGTGCCGCCAGCGCTGGGACTGCTAGCGTTCCAAGATCCCGGTACCCACCGGGCCCCCGCCGATCCCGGACCACCGTCCGCCCGCACCGAAGGACCTTGCCCCATGAACCGACGTCTCCTGCCGCTGGCCGCCACCACCCTCGCCCTGGCCTTTGCCGTGTCAGGCTGCTCCTCGACCCCGGAATCGGGGACCTCCTCCTCGAAGGCTGCTGATGGCCTGACCCTGCAGGAGGTCAAGGACGCGGGCGTGCTGACCGTGGGCACCGAGGGCACCTACAAGCCCTTCTCCTTCCACGAAGGCGGGGCGGGGGACCTGACCGGATACGACGTCGAGGTCATCACAGCGGTCGCCGAGAAGCTCGGGGTCAAGCCCAAGTTCGAGGAGACCCAGTGGGATGCCATCTTCGCCGGGCTCAAATCCGGCCGGTTCGACGTCATCGCCAACCAGGTGACCATGGATGCGCAGCGGAAGAAGGCCTACGACTTCTCCACCCCCTACACCGTCAGCAAAGGCGTCATCGTCACCAAGGCCGACAACAACGACATCACGTCGTTCGCCGATCTGAAGGGCAAGACCACCGCCCAGTCGCTGACCAGCAACTGGAATGACCTGGCCAAGAAGTCCGGTGCGAAGGTCGAGGGCGTCGAAGGTTGGGCACAGTCCGTGACGCTGCTCAAGCAGGGCCGCGTGGATGCGACCATCAACGACCAGCTGACGTACCTGGACTACCAGAAGTCCACCCCGGACGACGCGATCAAGATCGCCGCCGAAACGAAGGACACGTCAGAGGCCGCGCTGGCCTTCCCGAAGGGCAGCACGGACCTGGTCAAGGCCGTGGACTCCGCGTTGGGCGAACTGCGCCAGGACGGGACGCTGGCGAAAATCTCGGACAAGTACTTCGGCGAAGACGTCTCGAAGTAGCCGGCGGAACGTAGTCTGATCCCATGAACGTCGACTGGTCGCTGTTCCTCGACTCACTGTGGCCCATCGTGCGCGGTGGCTTGCTGGGAACGATCCCCCTGTCCCTGGCCAGCTTCGTGCTGGGCCTGGCCATCGCCCTGGTGGTCGCCATGATGCGCATCGGTTCCAACCGGGTGCTCTCATGGATCGGCCGCGTCTACATCTCCCTCGTCCGCGGCACGCCCCTGCTGGTGCAGTTGTTCGTCATCTTCTACGGCCTGCCCTCCATCGGCGTCACGTTGAACCCCTGGATCTGCGCGATCATCGCGTTCTCGGTCAACGTCGGCGGCTACGCGGCCGAGATCATCCGGGCCTCGATCCTCTCGGTGCCACGGGGTCAGTGGGAAGCCGGGTACACGATCGGGATGTCGCGGGGCAAGACGCTGCGCCGGCTGATCCTGCCGCAGGCAGCCCGGGTCTCCGTACCGCCGCTGTCGAACACGTTCATCTCGCTGGTGAAGGACACGTCGCTGGCCTCGCTGATCACCGTGACCGAGTTGTTCCGCCGGGCGCAGGAGGTTGCGGCGTTCAGCCAGCAATTCATGCTGCTCTACCTGGAGGCCGCCTTGGTCTACTGGGTGGTCTGCCTGGTGCTTTCGGCCGGACAGTCCAAGATCGAGGAAAGGCTGGACCGCTATGTCGCCCACTGAACCGCTGCTGAAGGTTTCGGGGCTGCAGAAGTCCTTCGGGGCCAACCACGTGTTGACCTCGATCGACCTGGCCGTGGCCCCGGGTGGCGTGTTGGCATTGATCGGTCCCTCCGGTTCCGGCAAGACCACGGCGCTGCGGTGCCTGAATGGGTTGGAACAGCCCGACGCCGGTACCGTCGCCTTCTCCGGGGGCCCCGGAGTCACCTTCTCCGCCTCGACCAGCACCAAGGAAACCCAGTCGCTGCGCACCCGCAGTGCCATGGTGTTCCAGAACTACAATCTCTTCCCGCACAAGACGGTCCTGCAGAACGTCATCGAGGGGCCCATCCAGGTCCAACGGCGGCCGAAGGCCGAGGCCATCGCGGAGGCCACCTCCCTGCTCGAACGCGTCGGGCTGGCGGAGAAGGCCGACCAGTATCCGCACGAGCTTTCCGGAGGCCAACAGCAGCGGGTGGGAATCGTTCGCGCCTTGGCGCTCAAACCCTCCCTGCTGCTCTTCGACGAACCGACGTCGGCACTGGACCCGGAGCTGGTCGGGGATGTGCTCACGGTCATCAAGGAGCTCGCACAGGAGGGCTGGACGATGGTCCTGGTCACCCACGAGCTGGCCTTCGCCCGCGAAGTCGCGGACCACGTCGTGTTCATGGACGGTGGCGTCGTCGTCGAACAGGGGCACCCGGACACTGTGCTGCGCGCGCCCCGGGAGGAGCGCACCCAGCAATTCGTGCACCGCCTGCTCAACCCGTTCTAAGCACCCATCCTCGTCGCGGGGGGACGCCGGGCAGCGCGCCGTCCCAGAAATCCAGTGCGATGCGGCACCGGTGCGCATAGGCTGAGCCCATGGCGAAGAACACACCGGAACAGCAAGTCGAAAATATCAGCAGCGGCTACACCTTTGAAGGCGGGGCGATCACCCTGGGTGCCGCCCTGGTCGATGGCGAGGTCCACCCCGAGGCGCAGGTCAGGCTGCCCCTGAGGATGATGAACCGCCATGGCCTGGTCGCGGGGGCGACCGGCACCGGCAAGACCATCACCTTGCAGGTCATGGCCGAGCAGCTCTCCAACGCCGGGGTCCCGGTGTTCCTGGCGGACGTGAAGGGCGATCTCACGGGCCTCTCCACCCCGGGTACCAGCAGCGAGAAGCTGCTCGCCCGGACCCAGTCAGTGGGCATGGACTGGCAGGCCGCCTCGTTCCCCGTCGACTACTACAGCCTGGGTGGCAGCGGCGAGGGAATCCCGGTGCGAGCCACGGTTTCCTCCTTCGGACCCGTGCTGCTGGCCCGCATCATGGAGTTGAACGAGACCCAGGAATCCAGCCTCCTGCTGGTCTTCCACTATGCGGACCAGAAGGACCTGGAACTCTACGACCTCAAGGACCTCCGGGCGGTCATCCAGCACCTGACCTCCGACGAGGGCAAGGCGGATCTTGCCGAACTCGGCGGGTTGTCCTCGGCCACCGCCGGGGTCCTGCTACGTGAACTCGTCGCCCTCGAGGCCAAGGGCATGGAGAAGTTCTTCGGCGAACCCGAGTTCGACACCACGAAGCTGCTCCGGATCGCGGAGGACGGCCGCGGGGTGCTCTCCTGCCTGGAGTTGCCGTCGTTGCTGCAGCAGCCGCTGGTGTTCTCCACGTTCCTCATCTGGTTGCTCGCCGACCTGTTCGAGGAGTTGCCGGAAGTCGGCGATGCCGACAAGCCCAAGCTCGTCTTCTTCCTCGATGAGGCCCATCTGCTCTTCAACGACGCCTCCAAGGCGTTCTTGGACTCGATCACCAACACGGTGCGCCTGATCCGTTCGAAGGGTGTCGGGGTCTTCTTCATCACGCAGACCCCCAAGGACGTCCCCGGCGAGATCCTCGGCCAGTTGGCCAACCGCGTCCAGCATGCCCTGCGCGCCTTCACCCCGGACGATGCCAAGGCGCTGAAGGCCACGGTCTCCACGTTCCCCACCAGCGACTACGACCTCAACGAGGCACTGACCCAGGCCGGAACCGGCGAAGCGGTCGTCGTCGTCATGAACGAGAAGGGCGCACCGACCCCCGTCGCCTGGACCCGGATGTGGAGCCCTACCTCGAACATGGGCGCCTCCCCCGCCGAAACCGTCAAACAGGTCGCCGCGGCATCACCGATGATGCAGGAGTATGGCACCGCGGTGGACCGCGAGTCCGCGTTCGAGGTCCTCGCGGCCCGTGCAGCGGGGAAGGATGCCGCCGCCGGCGCGGAAGGCACCGCGGATTCCGCACCGGCGCCCGCGCAGCGTCGACCGTCGGCGAGCAGGCCACCGGCCAAGCAGGACAACCCGGTCATGGACTTTGCGATGCAGGCCGCTGGCATGCTGGGCAAGGAACTCATGCGGGGCATGTTCGGCACCCGCCGTCGTCGCCGCTAGGCACCGCTGGTGCCGTCGTCCCCGTTTCACGGGGGCGGCGGCACTCCCGGTAACGTATAACAGGTGAAAAACGCTTCCTCGCCCATCCGCGTCCTGGCCCTCTGGCTGGCCGCGCTGATGGTCCTCGCCATCGCAGCAGTCGTGACGATCACGCTGGTGAACCAGAAGGTCTTCGGGCCCGAAAAACAGGTCAGCACGTACTTCGGCATGCTCCAGGACGGCGAAGGCGGACAAGCCCTGGGACTCCTGGACCCCGCGTCCCCGCAGGGCAACGGGCTGCTGCTCGACGGCGAGGCCCTGCAAGCCGCGGTCAAGCCCATCGAGGGCTTCACCGTGCACCAGGCCCGTGAGGTCACCGAGGGCAAGGTCGAGGTCACCACCACCTACCAGGTCGACGGGAATGACCACGAAACCGTGTTCCATCTGACCCGGACGGGTAAGGACTGGCTGTTCTTCGACCGCTGGGCCTTTGCCGCCACCGACCTGCCGGAAGTCACCGTCAGCGCCGACACCACCAACGCGGTGCAGGTCAACGGGCAAACAGCGCCCCTGACGAAGGGGGCCGCCAAGCTTCCGGTATTCCTTCCCGCAGTCGTGGAGTCCAGCTACCGGGACAAGTACTTCCAGGGCACCAAACGCCGGGTTGTGGTTGATTCCGCCTCGGCAGCGGGAACCGACGGGCTCCAGCTGACCACCCAGCCCACCGGGAAACTGGTCAAGGACATCGACACCCAGTTGCACCGGTACCTGGATGACTGTGCACAGCAGCAGGTCCTCAAACCCGCCGGCTGCCCGCTGAGCTACGACACCGAGGCACGCGTCTCCGCGGACTCGATCCATTGGAAGATCACCCAGTACCCGAAAGTCGACATCGGCCCGTATGACGGTGGCTGGGTGCTGCGTCCACTACAGGTCGGCACGTCCCTGGACCTGGTCGAACAGAACCTGATGACCGGTGCGAAAACCGAGAATACCGTCGAGCACGACTTTGGATTCACCGCCAAGCTGGAGCTCTCCGGCGATTCGGTGACGGTGACACCGGTCGTCGGAGAATAGCCCGCCTAGTCCACGGGTCGGCTGGATGCCGGCCGGTCCGGCCGGGCATCCCGGTCCGTCGGTTCCCCTCCGGTGTCCTTCTCCACGGCTACCGGCGCGGTGGTGGACGGCTGGCCATCGCCGGTGGCGAAGACCGGCTGGTTGAGGTGGCCCCGGCGCACGAACTGCAAGGCCCATAGCCCGGCAGCCAGGGCGATGAGTCCGCCCGCGGCGATGGACCAGCGGGCACCGAAGGCGGTGCCGAGCCAGCCCACCAGCGGGGCACCGATCGGGGTCCCACCCTGGATGACCATCATGTAGATCGCCAGTACGCGTCCGCGGAACCTCGGCTCGACGGATAGCTGGATCGAGGTGTTGCAGCTGTTCAGGAAGGTCAGCGAGGCCAGCCCCACAGGAACCAGGGCCAGCGCGTAGAGCCAGAACGTCGGCATCACCGAGGCGCCGATGCTGAAGACACCGAACAGGATGGCCCCACCGATCAGGTAGCGCAGCCTGAACCGTCCGCGACGCGCGGCCAGCAGTGCGCCGCCAAGGGTCCCCACGGCCATCACCGAGCCCAGCAGCCCGTACTCCCCCGGGCCGACTCCATAGGCCTGGGTGGCCATCATGGCGTTGGTGATCTGGAAGTTCAGCCCGAAGGTGCCGATGAGTGCGGCCAGGACCAGGATCATGACCAGATCGGGCCTGCCCTTGATGTACTGCATGCCCTCGCGGATCTGGTGCTTGGCCCGCACCGCCGGCTTGGGCGTGTAGAGCAGCTCCGGCTTCATCTTCCAGATGGACAGCAGCACCGCGGCGAAGCTGGCGGCGTTGATCAGGAACGCGGGCGCCGTACCGAGCCACGCGATGACGATGCCGGCGACGCCGGGGCCCGCGAGCCGGGCCAGGTTGAAGGATGCGCTGTTCAGGGCCACGGCATTGGGGACATCGTCCGGCCCGACGACCTCGGAGACGAAGGCCTGGCGGGCCGGCGCGTCGAAGGCACTGGCCAGTCCCAGCACGAAGGCCAGGGTGTAGACGTGCCAGAGTTCGGCGGTATCGGTGAGCACCAGCAGCCCGAGGACCAGCGCGCAAAGCCCCATGATGGTCTGGGTGATGAGCAGCAGCTTGCGTTTGTCGTACCGGTCGGCGACGAGCCCGGCGTACGGGCCCAGGAACAGGATGGGGAGGAACTGCAATCCGGTGGTGATGCCGGTGGCGGTACCGGAGTTGTTCGTCAGAACGGTCAGCACCAGCCAGTCCTGCGCCACGCGCTGCATCCAGGTGCCGATGTTGGACACCAATGCCCCGGAGACCCACAGCCGGTAGTTCGGTGTGGCCAGGGCCTTGAACATCTGGCTCATCGGGCGTTCATCTCCGTGAGCAGTTCCGCAGCGCGGCGCAGGGCCGCACGGTCATCCGCGCCAAGGTCGGCGACATGGCGGGAGAGCCAGGCAGTGCGCTGGTTGCGGACCTGGTCCACGACGGCTCGGCCGGCCTCGGTGATGGACACCAGCACCTGCCGGCCATCGTCGGGATTCCCGGTGCGCTCCACCTGGCCGCCCTCCTCCAGCGCCTTGGCGATCCGGGTCATCGAGGGGGCCGTCACCCGTTCACGGGCCGCCAACTGCCCCAGGGTCTGCGGTTCATGCCACAGGGCCACCAGCACCGAATACTGTCCGGCCGTGACGACGCCTCCGCCGACCTCCACGCGGAGCCGGCGCGAGACACGCATGATGGCCACGCGCAGCCGGGCGGCGAGGTCGTCGTCGAATTCTTCGGGTTCCTGCGGGGGCACGGCTCTCCTGGGCTCGCATCCGGGTCGGCGGCTGGTCGTCGTCGCGCGCGGACAATTAGTTGCTTAGCGTTGCTAACAATACTCCCGTCGGCGCTCCACCGCCATGGTGCGGGTCACCCCACCTGCTTTCCCCTGCGCGCGAGGGGCCGGGGACGACGACGGCGGGAAGCCCCTCC
>NZ_BAAAIV010000010.1:256480-272138 GCF_039526245.1 Arthrobacter rhombi | reverse complement strand
AGCTGTGGCCCGGTGGGCCTAGTCCAGTCCGCGCAGATCCAGTGTCAGGCCGGTGTCGCCGTCGTGCTCCAGCACCACCGGGATCCCCCAGTCCTGCTGGTAGAGGTGGCAGGCCGCGTGGTCCGGGATCTCCCCGCCGGGCTCACCGTCGCAGGAGGCGGCGCGGGCGGTGATGTGCAGGACCCCGTCGGCGACCTCCGGGTTCAGCTCCAGCGTGCGGGTCAACCCCGTGGACGTGCCGCCGCCCGACAGGATCAGTTCCTCGGGCGAGGAGGAGATCTTCAGCTGGGTGGGGTCACCCCACCGGTCATCGAGCTTCTGTCCCTTCGGGGCGGAGAAGCGCACGCTGATCTCGTGCCCGCCCGGGGCCACCGGCGTCTGGGGCCGCTGCGTCTGCGCCGCGCCTTCGTCGACGGTGAGGGCCTCCTGGGGCAGCGGCAGGCGGACGAGCCGGTGCTGGTTGGTCTCCACGACCAGCAGCACGGGATCCCCGTCCACCGAGGTGTCCAGCAGGACGTCCGAGGGTTCGGACAGATCGCGGGCCAGGGTGGAAACGGTACCGGTGGCCGGGTCGTAGCGGCGGACCGCCCCGTTGTAGGTGTCGGCCACGGCCACCGATCCGTCCGGCAGCACCGTGACGCCGAGCGGGTGCTGCAGACGTGCCTGGTCGGCTTCACCGTCGCGGAAACCGAAGTCGAACAGCCCGGCGCCGATCGCGGTGTCGACGGTGGCCACCGACCCCGCCTCGTCCAGGCGCAGCACGCGCAGCGCCGAGGTCTCCGAGTCGGCAACCCAGATGTTCCCGTCGGCGTCGTCGGCCAGGCCGGAGGACTGCGCGAACCAGGACTGCCCCGGCGCACCGTCCTGCAGGCCCTCGAGACCGGTGCCGGCGAAGACGTCCAACGCGCCGGTGACCGGATCGAAGGCGAAGATCTGGTGGGTTCCGGCCATCGCGATGATCACCCGGGAGGAGGCAGCTGACCACAGCACGTCCCACGGCGATGAGAGCGAGGTCTCCAGCGGGCTGGCCCCCAGGTCCCAGACCCAGGCGTCGGGGTCGTTCGCCGCGTCCCCTGCGGCGCGGGCCTGGTCGGCGTCCAGCAGGCGCTGGACGCCATTGCCGGCCACGGTGGTGACGTTCCCGGTGGCCAGGTCCAGTCCGCGCAGGCGGTGGTTGACGGTGTCGGCGACGATGACGTCATAGCCCACCACGGTGGCCACGTCGGCGGGCAGCAGCGCCAGCCCCTGGGGTTCGTTGAAGGCCGCCGTCGCGGCGGTGCCGTCGGCATGGCCGCGCTCCCCCGAGCCGATCGTGCGGATGACGGTGGAGAGGTCCCCGGCGAGCTGGACCAGCCGGTGGTGGCCGGAGTCGCCCACCAGGAACGTGCCGTCGGCCAACGCCAGGACCTTGCCCGGGAAGCGCAGGTCGCCCTCGCGGGCCGGCGGGGCGACGTACGGCCCGTCGCCGCGATGCAGGGTGCCCTTGGCCTCGTGTTCGGCCACGAGCTCGTCGACCAGGGATTCCAGCCCGGCGGCGTGGCCTTCACCGGAGAGGTGCGCTGCCACGTAGCCCTCGGGGTCCACGACCACCAGGGTCGGCCAGGCGCGTGCCGAGTAGGCCTGCCAGGTCTGCAACTCGGGGTCATCCAGCACCGGGTGGGCGATCTCGTAGCGCTCCACTGCCGCGGCGAGGGCCACCGGGTCGGCCTCATGTTCGAACTTCGGGGAATGGACGCCGACGATCACCAGCAGGTCGGAGTACTTTTCCTCCAGCGGGCGCAGCTCATCGAGCACATGCAGGCAGTTGATGCAGCAAAAGGTCCAAAAATCCAGGATCGTGATCTTGCCGCGCAGGTCGGCCAACTCCAGCTGCTTGCCGCCGGTATTCAGCCAGTTGCGGCCCACCAGGTCCGAGGCCCGCACGCGATAGGCGGCGCGGACGGATTCAGCGGTGGCGGTGGAATCTGCACTCATGAAAAAGCTCCCGTTGGTTGTCGGCTGACGTAAGGGTCCCAACCCCATTATGGCCGGGATTGTTCCCGGGCCGGGATGCGGATGACGGCGTACGACGCCGGGACGACGCCCATCACGCGGGTCCCCTGCCGTGGGGCCGGGTCAGGCGAGGCCCTTCAGCGTGGCGGTGAGGATGCCGTCGGCCATGCTGGAGAATTTCGCGTCATCCAGGCCGCTGGTGCCGATGAAGGAGACCATCGCCACGTAGCCGTTGCGCTCCCCGATGAGGACCAGCGCCTGCTGCTGCAGGTCGCTGCCCTTCCCCGCCCGGCTCCACAGCAGTGCGGACTTCGCATCCGCCGCCTTCCCTGCCGGGGCGGTGCTGCGCAGCGGGACCTCGGTCCCGGAGATGGACAGGGTCACGTCCGAGCAGGCGTCGAGCATCTGCCGCACCGTGGCGTAGTGCCCGTCCAGTGCGGACCGGTCGCCGACACGGGCGACCTCCACCGAGCCGGTCGCTTCCACGCCATCGGCCGCGAAGTCAGTGCGGGCGGCCTCCTGGCCGAGTCCTGCCGGCGACCAGTTCAACTGCTCCACGGCGTTGCGGCAGGCAGACGGTGCCACGGATGCGCCCTGCAGGGTGTCCTGCGGTGCGGCACGCAGGGCCTCCAGGTCCTGGGCCGAGGCGGTGGAGGTGAGCGTGAAGTTGTAGGAGGCGGCCCGCTCGATGCCCGCGGCAACGCCGTCGGCGGCGGGTCCCGTGGGCGCCGAAGCCGATGCCGACGCAGATGCCGGGGCGCTGCCGGAGCCCTCGTGCGGGTTCGACGGCGCTGCCTCGTCCCCGGCTCCCGACGAGCAGCTGGTCACGGCGATGACGATGACGATGACCAGGACCACCAGGGCGAGCCACCGGGCGGCGGCCAGCGCCGTCTTCTGGGCGCGGACCCCGGGGGGCGGCGTCTTGGCGTGGGGCTTATCGTCCACCGCGATCGATCCTCCGGTCCTCTTCCTTGAGCTGGGCGAACATGGCGTTGTAGGCCTCCAGGTCCGCCTCGTTGTCGCGGTCGGCCTGGCGGTCCGTGCGGATGGCCTCACGCCGGTCTGCCTTGTTCCAGGTCATCATGACGCCGAGCGCCAGCAGCAGCGTGGGCACTTCACCGATCCCCCACATGGCCCCGGCGCCTGCCCGTTGGTCCTCCAGCGGCAGTGCGCCCCAGTCACGGCCCATGTTGCCGAACCAGGAGGCCTGGATCAGTGAGTTGCTGCCCATCAGGGAGACGCCGTAGAAGGCGTGGAAGCTCATCGTGGCCAGCAGCAGCACGAGCCGGATCGGGTACGCGGCCCGGCGGGGCAAGGGGTCCCCGTCGATCATGTTCAGGGCGAAGATGTAGCCGGTGAGCAGGAAGTGGAGGTTCATCAGCTCGTGGCCGGTGTGTTCGGCCATCGCGAAGTAGAACAAGTCAGTCGCGTAGAACAGCACGATCGAGCCGGCGAAGTTGATCCCGGCGAAGATCGGATGGGTCACCAGCTGGGAGAACTTGGAGTGGATGCCGGCCAGCAGCCACTCGCGGGCCCCCCGCGTGCCGTCGGTGCGCGCGGGCAGCGCCTTGAGCGCCAGCGTCATGGGAGTACCCAGCACCAGGAAGAACGGTGCCACCATCGTCAGGGCCATGTGCCCGACCATGTGCATCGAGAAGAGCACCACCCCGTAGACGGCAGGTGCACCGGAGGTGATGTAGAACAGCGCTGCCAACCCGACGAACCAGGACACCGTGCGCAGCACGGACCAGCCGTCGCCGCGGCGGCGCAGGGTGCGGATGCCCTTCAGGTAGGCGAAGGCCAGGAAGATGATGATGGCCAGCCAGAGCCAGTCGATCCGCCAGACCGTCAGCCAGCTGGAGGGCACGAGCTCGGGCGGCAGGTCATAGCCCGTGAGGATGCGGGCCGGGGTGGCTTCCGGTGGCAGTTCCTCGGCCACCGGCGGTGCGGTCCGGGCCAGGGCCGTCGCCACGGCCATGGTGGAGGCCATGAGGATGGTTTCCCCGGCCACGATCCGCCAGGCGGTCCCCGTGGCCGATGCGGCGCCGGAGAGCAGCCGCGGGATGGCCCACCGTCGGTGTGCCAGTCCCAGGGCCCCCAGGGCCAGCGTCAGCACAGCCTTGGTCATGACCAGCACGCCGTAGCCGCTGAGCAGCTGGGACCAGTGGTCCATGCGGACATATGCGCTGACCACGCCGGAGGCAAAGACCACGAAGAAGGCCAGGGTGGCCAGTGCGGAGAAGCGCTGGAGCACGACGCCGGCAAGCACCGGGCGCGTGGAGCGGTACTTTCCGGGGGCTGGCGCGGTGAGCAACGGGGCGACGCAGGCCAGCACGACGATGCCGCCCACCCAGAGGCAGATGCCGAAGAGGTGGAGCAGGATGGCGTTGGTGGCACCCCAGTGGTCGTCGCCACCGGCCGCGTGGCCGATGAGCGAGAGCGGGAGGATGCCGAAGAGGGAGAACACGGCGCTGAGTCCTACCCCGGTGGGTGAGCGGACCACGAAGGCCAGCGAGCTGATGATCGCCGCGATGACGATCATCCACGACCAGGCCTGGCCCAGCGAGATGTTGAGGATGTAGTCCTTCATCGAGTCGGTGTACGCGGAGTCCGCGGAGAGCGGGAGACCGGCGACATCGGAGAAGGTCAGGATGAGCACGGCGACCGCGGCCAGCGTCCAGACGACTGCCGCTCCGGCGGCGACGTTCATGGCGCGGGTGAATGCCGGGTGTTCCTCGCCGCCGTCGGTCCCGCCGGACCCCTTGCGGGCACGGTGCGGTTTGGTCGAACGGGGAAGGACGGTCGCGGCGAAGACCAGCGCACCGATGGTGACGGCCATGGCGGTGTGGTGGATCAGGGTGGCCACCGGCAGCGACCACCGGGTGAAGGCTCCGGGGTCGGCTAGCTCGGTGCCCTGTGCGGCGCCCGAGAATTCCAGCGCGACAGCCAGCACCAGGAGGCTGATCGGGATGGCGGGCAGCAGCAGGATCTGCCACAGCCGGGCCGGCTTGCGTCCTGCTGGTGGAGTGCGGGGCGACGAAGGCGTCGGGGAAGCCGGGCCGCGACCCGGCAAGACACTATGACTCACTGCTTCAACCCTGCTTCCATGCCTTCCATTCTCGCACCTTGACCGCGACCTCGAAGGCCCCGGTGTCCTGGCTCACCGACCGGTTACCGGCCCCGGCCGCCTTGCCGACGGGCCTTGGCCACCACGGTCGCCGCGGCAGCAATCACTGCCACCGCGATGATGATCCAGATGACGGCTCCTGGAAGGCCGCCGGATGAGGCATCCTGCGCGGAATCAGCGGCCGGAGCGGCGGCCGCGGAGGGTGCCGTCGATTCGGCAGCCGAGGGTGCACTCGATGCGGTCGCGGCCGGTGCCGACATGGCCGGTGCAGAGGAGGTGGCGCTCGCGCCCTTCACCGTGAAGGCCAGCGCCTCATGGTTGGCCTGGGTTCCCTCGATGGGGTGGCCATCGCTGGAGACCACACGCCAGACGAGCGTGTACTCCCCGGCGGGCAGCGCCTTGCCGAAGTCCACGGTCAAGGCGTTTCCGCTCGTGGAGGTCTCGGCATCGTGCTTGGCGCCGGTGGCGTCACTGAGGCTGACCTGGTTGCCGATCGGCTTGAGTTCGCCGCTGAAGGTCAGTTCCACGGAGTCCAGCGCACTGCTGACGCTGGCCCCGTTCTTCGGGGTGGACCCGATGAGCGAGTCGTGGGCCGAGGCGGAGGGTGCCATGAACAGGGCCACGGCGGCCAGCAGGGCGGCGGCCGCAGCGGCGAGGAGCGAGCGGTTCAACGTACCCAGGCCCGGGTGCGTGGCAGCGATCGCCCGCGGGGTGTGCAGGCGGGCGGTGCTGGAGGGATTCATGGTGGTCCTTCGGTACCTGGGGGTGGGTCGGCAGCGGACTGCCGGATGGCTTAAATTCTACGCCACGTAGAATATTTGATGATAGCGGAGGGGCTCCCGAGAGAACGAGGGCCCGTTCCACCGGATGGCGGAACGGGCCCTCGGATCCTCAAAAGAGGGATCTACTTCTTGGAGACGGCAGCCTTCAGCTTCGAGCCGGCGGTCAGCTTCACGGAGTGGCCGGCCGGGATCTGGATGGTTTCGCCGGTCTGCGGGTTGCGGCCGGTGCGGGCTGCACGGTCGGTGCGCTCGACGGCGAGCCAGCCCGGGATCGACACCTTCTCGCCCTTGGAGACCTGCTCCACGAACGTCTCGAACACCGAATCCAGCACGGCGTTCACGGCGACCTGGGAGTTGCCGGTCTTCTCGGCGACGACTGCAACGAGTTCACTACGGTTCAAAGCCAATGTATTTCCTCCTGGACTGTTATGTGCCCGCCCGTTTCCGGCCGGGTTGCCCTGCGGTTGCGGGGACTACTGAGAAGGAAACTATCAGTCCTCACCGACAGACACGCCCAGTTTCAGGGCGTTTGGCCCGAATTTTTTGGTTTTTCCCCGGAATTTGGCGGTTTTTTCACTGCAAGGGCCGCTTTTGGGGTCGACATCCGCCTCAGGTCATATATGAGAATCGTTCTTATTAAGCATAGGATCGATTCATGATCGATACCCCACCCCTGTCCTGTCCATCCGCCGCTTCCCCGGATTTCGGCCTGAATCCACCCCGCTCGGAGCGTCACCGCGGCGTCGCGGGAAGCCGACCCGTGGCGGCCACTGGAGCCCTGGCCACCTTGCTGCTCCTGGCAGGGTGCGCCGGCGGCCACGCTGCTTCCGCCGACCCCGACGAAAGCGCACCAGCCACCGCAGCTCCCCTCGAGGCGGCAACGTCCACGCCACGTCTGGTCGCCACCTACGATGGCGGCATCATGGTCCTGGACGCCTCCACCGGCGAGACAGTGCTTGATGAGCCCCTCGCCGGCTTCAACCGGATCACCGCAGCCGGCGACGGCCGCCATGTCCTGGTGGGCACCTCGGGCGGGTTCCGGGCCCTGGACGCCGGAGCATGGTCGGTCCCGCACGGCGACCACGACCACCACTACGCAGCGCCCGCTGGACTCACCGACGTCCTCTTCCCCGCCACGGAGCCTGGCCACGTGTTCCACCATGGCGACCGGACCGTCCTGTTCGACGACGGCAGCGGGCGTGCCACCATCCTGGATCCGGCAGAGCTGGGCGACGGGATGCCTCACACCACGCAGGCCCAGGCCCCTACGGCCCACCACGGCCTGGCCATCGAGCTCGACGACGGCAAACTGCTCATGACGGAGGGCACCCCGGACTCCCGGTCCGGCATCACGGTCTCCGGACCTGCCGACTCCTCCGGGACACGGCCCGATCTGGCCCGCTCCGCGGATTGCCCCGGGGTCCACGGTGCCGCCGCGGCCGCCGACGACGCCTTCGCCTTCGGCTGTGAAGACGGCATGCTCATCTACCGCCACGGCAAGATCAGCAAGGCCACGGCACCTACCGCCTACGGCCGGGTGGGCAACCAGGCAGGCAGCGACGCATCGGCCGTCGTGCTTGGGGACTACAAGTCGGATGCGGATGCCGAGTTGGAACGCCCCACACGGGTGAGCCTGACCAACACGGCCACCGGCACCATGGACCTCGTGGAGACCGGCGCCAGCTATTCATTCCGTTCCCTGGGCCGAGGACCGGACGGCGAGGCCCTGGTCCTGGGCACCGACGGACGGCTGCGCATCATCGATCCACAGAGCGGAAAGATCACCGAGTCGATCCGCGTCACCCGGCCATGGAAGGAACCCACCGAGTGGCAGCAGCCCCGCCCGACCCTGTCCGTCCAGGGTGGCATCGCGTACGTCTCCGAACCGGCCACCAGCACGGTGCACCTGGTGGATCTGGAGAGTGCGAAGCTCATGGTCTCCCACGAACTGCCGCACGCCCCCAACGAACTGGCGGGCATTCCGGGCTGATCTTCGGCCGCTGCCTGGCGGAGTCTTGAGGCCCTGCCACCGCCTCGGTAGGCTGGATCCACGATCCCCAACCGAGGCGGTGGCCCCCATGGCCCGAACACCCTCCCCCGAGCACGACGCTGCGCGGCTGGAGGCCGCCCGGTATCGGGACGCGCAGGAAGCCGCGGGGACCCCGAGCCCTGCCGACGAGTACGAGCAGCGCTCCGGATCCGCCTTCCGCGCGAAGGCGGACCGTGCCGGCATCGCCACCGAGGGCCCCTTGGAAAATCCGCCGGTCTTCCACGCCGCCGACGAGGCCTGGCAGATCGCCACGCCGAGCATCGACCGGGCGATCGCCCGTGGTGACTTCGACGACCTGGCCTACGCCGGCAAAGCGCTGCCCTCGCTCTCCTCCTCCGATCCCGACTGGTGGCTCAAGTCGCTGATGCAGCGCGAGCGGATCAGCGGGGTCGGGCCGCCTGCGCTGCTGCTGCGGACCGAGGACGCCGCGATGGACCAGACCCTGGACGCACTGCCCGGCGAGGCGCAGGTCAGGGAGGCCGTGACGGACTTCAACTCCAGGATCCGCGAGGCCAGGCGCCAGCTGCTGGGCGGTCCACCGGTGATCACCGCACTGCGGGACCCGGACACCGAGGTGCGGAACTGGCGCGCTCGCCGCACCGCCGCTGGCCGGCCCATGGAGCGCCAACCACCCACGGCGCCGGAGCCGGGATCCCGTTCCGCCGGCCGGTGGCGGCGTGCGTTGCGGTGGCTGTGGTCACCCTCGACGTGACCGCGACAGCTCGCAGACCCCGTTAACGCCTGAGGGCCCCTTCCGTTGCCGGAAGGGGCCCTCGAGGGTCAATCGCTGGTGTTTACCAGGACGACTTGGTGATGCCCGGAAGTTCGCCACGGTGGGCCATGTCGCGGAAGCGGACACGGGAGATCCCGAACTTCTGGAGCGTGCCGCGCGGGCGGCCGTCGATCGAGTCGCGGTTGCGCACGCGCACCGGCGAGGCGTTGCGGGGCAGCTTCTGCAGGCCCAGGCGGGCCTCTTCGCGTGCCTCGTCGGTTGCGGTCTCGTCGACCAGGGTCTTCTTCAGCTCGGCACGCTTCGCGGCGTAGCGCTCCACGATGACCTTGCGCTGCTCGTTACGAGCAATCTTGGACTTCTTAGCCATGTGTTTAGCGCTCCTCTCGGAATTCGACGTGCTTGCGGATGACCGGATCGTACTTCTTCAGGACCATGCGGTCCGGGTTGTTACGACGGTTCTTGCGGGTCACGTAGGTGAACCCGGTTCCGGCAGTCGACTTCATCTTGATGATGGGGCGTACATCTTGTGCTTTTGCCATGTTAGAGCTTCACACCCTTCGCCAGCAGGTCGGCGACAACGCGGTCGATGCCGCGGACGTCGATGGTCTTGATGCCCTTGGCCGACAGGGTCAGCGTGACATTGCGGCGCAGGGAAGGAACCCAGTAGCGCTTCTTCTGGATATTCGGGTCGAACCGACGCTTGTTGCGGCGGTGCGAGTGGGAGATGCTGTGTCCGAAGCCCGGAACTGCACCTGTCACCTGGCATACAGCTGCCATGATCACTCCTCAGTAGTAGTAAATATTGGCGGTACTCGATAAAACAGATCACAGCGCGGTGTTGCTGCCTCTGAACCTGCGTTGAAGAGTCCCGCCACCAGTTGTGACACCGTGAATTACTGCGACGTACGAAGGTAACCAGGCTGGGTGAGAACCAACCGAAGCGCCTTACTTGCGCGAAAGACGGTGAATACAGCGTCCCGGTTGAGCATTTTTCCCTACTCGGCTGGTCCGCGTTATTCGGTTTACGGGTAACCACGTCCTCGACTTAGCCCGCCCCTCTCGGAGCACACCACGACGAACACGTGACTTAACGCCTTACCATCCTAGAACGTCCGGGGGCCGAACACAAAATGCAGGGTACGACGCCGGTGCCCCCTTCCGGGGCCGACTCGCCGCCACACAGGTCAGCGCAGGATCCAGTGCTCCGGGTCCATCCGTTCGACCAGTTTGCGGCCGATCCGGGCCAGGTCCGCTACGTCCTCGTCGTCCAATCCGTCGAAGACGATGCGGCGCACCGAGTTCACGTGTTCGGGGGCCAGATCGGTGAGCATGTCCATCCCGTCGTCGCGCAGGTGGGCCACCGTCACGCGCGCGTCCACGGGGCTCTGCGTGCGTTCGACCCAGCCGCGGCCCTCGAGCTTCTTCACCACATGGCTTAGTCGTGACAGCGAGGCGTTGGTGCGCCCCGCCAGTTCGCTCATGGGCAGCAGGTGGTCCTCGGCCTCGGAGAGCATGGCCAGCACGTTGTAGTCGAAGAGCGTGATCCGTGCTTGACGGTGCAGCTCGCTGTCGAGCAGGCTCGGCAACTGCATGGATACGGAAATCAGTGCCAGCCAGCACTCGCGTTCCTGGGACGAAAGCCAGCGGGTATCGGTCATGCAAACCATGATGTCACATGAACTTTCAGGTGATTCCTGCAGCGACGCGACGGTGGGTCAAGGCACCCGCGTGCCCCTTGCCTCGGCGGCGTAGCCTGAAGGGAGAGCGTGTGGGCCACCGTCCCGCGGCGGGCCCCGGTGCTTGCCACCGCGCGGCCTGCGGCACGTCGAGTCCCCAGGGAGTGTCCATGGACGCCACCGGTACACGCACCACCATCGATGAGAAGACCGCCCGGGCGGTGGCCGAGGCGGCCCGGGACACCGGCGACGCCCGCCCCAGTTTCGCCCAGGGGCTCTACCTGGGCCGCACCGATTTCAGCCTCATCCACCCACATCCACGCCCCTCCCCCGACGAGCAGGCACGCGGGGAAGCCTTCCTGGAGACACTGCGCACCGCCATTGACGCGTTCGACGGGCAGCTGATCGAACGCGAGGCCCGCATTCCCGACGACTACATCCGGGCACTGGCCGAGATCGGGGTGTTCGGGATGAAGATCCCCACCGCCTACGGAGGGCTCGGCCTCTCGCTGGCCTATTACGGGCGGGCATTGATGCTGCTCGGAACGATCAGCCCGAGCATCGGGGCACTGGTCTCGGCCCACCAGTCCATCGGCGTCCCCGAGCCGGTGAAGATGTTCGGCAACGCGGAGCAGAAGCAGCGGTTCCTGCCGCGCTGCGCCGCGGGAGCGATCACCGCCTTCCTCCTCACCGAGAACGATGTCGGTTCGGATCCTGCCCGGTTGGGGACGACGGCGGAGCGCTCCGTCGACGGACGGTCCTATGTCCTCGAGGGCGCCAAGTTGTGGACGACCAACGGCGCCGTGGCGGACCTGGTCGTGGTGATGGCGCGGGTCCTGCCCTACTCCGGGTCGGACGGCACGGAGCAGCGCGGGGGCATCAGCGCATTTGTCGTCGAAGCCGACAGCGAGGGCCTGGTGGTGGAGAACCGCAACGCCTTCATGGGCCTGCGCGGCATCGAAAACGGGGTGACCCGGTTCCACGGGGTCAGGGTGCCTGCCGAGAACCTGCTGGGGCACGAAGGCCAGGGGCTGAAGATCGCCCTGAGCACGCTGAACACCGGTCGCCTCTCCATTCCTGCCCTGTGTGCCGGGGCCGGCAAGTGGAGCCTGAAGATCGCCCGCGAGTGGTCCGCCGAACGTGTCCAATGGGGCCGTCCGGTCGGCCGGCACCAGGCAGTGGCCTCCAAGATCGCGTTCATCGCCGCGACGTCGTTCGCCGTGGAGTCCGTGTTCGAGCTCTCGGCGGCCCTGGCCGATGCGGGGATGAAGGACGTGCGGATCGAGGCGGCGTTGGCGAAGCTCTTCTGCAGCGAGATGGCCTGCAGGATGGCCGATGAACTCGTCCAGATCCGCGGCGGACGGGGCTACGAGACCGCCGCATCCCTGGCCGCACGCGGCGAGCGCGCCGTCGCTGCCGAACAGCTGCTGCGCGACCTGCGCATCAACCGCATCTTCGAGGGGTCCACGGAGATCATGCACCTGCTCATCGCCCGTGAGGCGGTCGATGCCCACCTCAAGGCAGCCGGCGACCTGGCCCGGGCGGATGCGACCCTGGCGCAGAAGGCCCGGGCGGCAGCCGGCGCCTCGGGCTTCTATGCCAAGTGGCTGCCCACGCTGGCCACGGGACCAGGGATGGTGCCGACGTCGTACTCCGGCGCCGGATCGTTGGGCACGCACCTGCGTTTCGTTGAGCGGGCGAGCCGCCGGCTCGCACGGCACACCTTCGCCGGGATGGCCCGCTGGCAGGCGGGCCTGGAGACGCACCAGGTGTTCCTGGGCCGGGTGGTGGACATCGGGGCCGAGTTGTTCGCGATGGCGGCCTGCGTGTCCCGGGTCGAGCTGCTGCGCGACACCGAGCCGGAGCATGCCGGGCCGGCACGGGAACTGGCCGAGGCGTTCTGCCGGCAGTCACGCGGACGGGTCGAGCGGCTCTTCACGGATCTCTGGGACAACACCGACGACGGCGATATGGCGTTGGCGCGCCGCGTCCTGGCCGGCGACTATGCGTGGTCCGAGGACGGGATCATCGACGCGTCCGAGGGGACCGGCCCGTGGATCGCCGCGTGGTCCGCGTCCGATGACCGGCGGCCCGATGTCCGCCGGCCCTATGGCAGCGGCTGAGCGCCAGCCGCGGGCGGCTTCGCGAGGCAGTGCAGGAGATAGCCGTAGCTCAGCCGGGTCTGGCCGGGGTGCGCGGCCAGGTGCGCATCGGCGACGTCTGCCGGGAATTCCAGACGCAGTACCGCGTCGCGGTCCGC
Organism: Arthrobacter rhombi; assembly: GCF_039526245.1. Classification (NCBI taxonomy): domain Bacteria; kingdom Bacillati; phylum Actinomycetota; class Actinomycetes; order Micrococcales; family Micrococcaceae; genus Arthrobacter; species Arthrobacter rhombi. Next base: position 259,518 of record NZ_BAAAIV010000010.1, on the reverse strand, counting down.
AGCCGTCTCGAAGCTCCAGCTGCTCATGACCTGGCGGGTTTCCGCACCCTGCCCGGCCCACCAGGCGCGGTTGTAGTCCCCCGTTCCCTGGAACTGCTGGGCGGTGTCGGAGGCGCGGAGCAACGCGGCGAACTGGCCGTTCTCCTGGTCGTTGTCGATGACGACCAGCGTTCCGCCGGGCCGGAGGACCCGCAGGACCTCCCGCAGACCTGGGGTGCAATCGTTGGTGGGGGTCGGGAAGAAGTAGGCGAACCGCGCGTGGACCACGTCCACGCTGCCCTCGGCCAGTGGCAGGTGCTCCGCCGATCCCTGCAGCACCTGGACCCCGTCGAGCCCCTGGCTGGCGACCCGTTTGCGGGCGAGCTCGAGCAGGGTGGGGTCCGGCTCGACGCCGATGACCGACGCGGCCTGCTCCGCGTAGTCCTGGAGCCAGAATCCGCTGCCGCACCCCAGGTCCACCACGGTCCTTCCGGACAGGTCGGCCACTTCGCCCAGCGCCTGGCGGAGGGTGCCCTCGTGGTCGATGGCCCGGTTCTCGACCTCATACAGTTCGGGGTTGCCCGCCTGGTTCGGGGCGGGGGTGAAGTCGGGCAGCACTGGTTCAGTCATCGAGCCAGCCTAGCGCCGGCCGGTCGGTCGGCATTCCCTAGACTGGTGGATAGTCGCCGTCCCCGGCACCCCCGCATCCACGTTGAAGGAGCCCCATGGGCGGCAGCCATGCCCACGCGTCCGAGGTCAAGATCCTGGCCGACCCCCGACGACGGCGTCGGGCCCACCTGGTGCTGGCCGCACTGCTGGTCCCGGCGGCTCTCGCCGCCATCATCGGAACGTTCCTGTTGTGGCCGGGGCCGGCGGCGGACCGCGTTTCGTTGGGCGATCCCTACGGCGTGGCGACCGGGGTCGCCATGGAGACCGGAACGGTGGATCGCACCGTCACCGAGACCTGCCCGTCGTCCAAGGGTCTCGCCGAGGCCGGCGGCAAGGAGTTGGACTGCCAGGTCTCCTATGTCACCCCCCGGGGTGGAAGTGCCGCCGTTCCCGTGGAGGTGCCTCCCGAGACGGTGGCCTCACGCCCACTGGAGCCCGGGGACCAGATCCGCTATCTGGATCTGCACCAGGCCTCGACCGCCATCGCCGCCCCCTATGTCTTTGTCGACTTCGTGCGCACCGTGCCGCTGCTGTTGCTCGCCATCGCGTACGCGCTTGTCGTGTGCCTGGTGGCGCGCTGGAGGGGTTTCCGCGCCTTGTTGGGTTTGGCTGGCGGCTTCGCCTTCATCGGCTATTTCATGCTCCCGGCCCTGGTCGACGGCAGGCCACCACTGCTGGTCGCCCTCGTCAGCGCCACGGTGATCATGTTCGGTGCCTTGTATTTCGCGCACGGATTCTCGGCACGGACCTCGACGGCGCTGCTGGGCACGCTCTTCGGCCTGGCCGTCACCGCCCTGCTGGCCCTCTGGGTATCGGATGGCGCCTACCTCACCGGGGTGGGCGATGAAAGCAGCTACACGCTCTCCACCACGGTCCCGGACATGAGCCTGTCCGGGCTGCTGCTCTGCGGGTTGTTGATTGCGGGGCTGGGGGTGCTCAACGACGTGACGATCACCCAGTCCTCCGCCGTCTGGGAACTCGCGGAGCTGGCACCGCGTTCCTCGGCGCGGGAGCTGTTCACCTCGGCTATGCGGATCGGCCGGGACCATATCGCCTCGACGGTCTATACGATCGCGTTTGCCTATGCGGGTGCCGCCCTCCCGGTGCTGGTGCTGGTCAGCTTGTACGACCGCCCGCTACTGGACACGTTCACGAGCGGGCAGATGGCCGAGGAAGTCGTCCACATCCTCGTCGGTTCCATCGGCTTGGTCCTGGCCATCCCCGTGACCACCGCGGTGGCCGTGGCCGTCGTCAAGGCAGTGGGCCGTCCGAACGCCGCCACGACGACCCCGGCGCCCACGTCGCAGGAACCTGGACGATCCAGCCAAGATGCAAACGATTCTCATTTGCTATAGGCTGTGACAGTTCCTTCCCCTGTCGCCCGAAAGGCCGCCCATGCGATCACGCTTCGCCGTCATTCCCGCCCTCTTGATCGGACTGGGGTTGGCCGGCTGTTCGGGCCCCGCGGACTCCGGTGATGACAATTCCCTGACCGTGGTGGCCTCGACCAGTGCGTATGGGGACATCGTGCGCCAGGTCGGCGGGGACGCGGTCACGGTGGAGTCGATCATCAGCAAATCCTCCCAGGACCCGCATTCCTATGAGGCCACCCCCCAGGACAAGCTCACCCTTTCCCACGCCGACCTCGTGGTGGAAAACGGTGGCGGCTACGACGCCTTCGTCGACACGCTCACCCAGGACCTCGGGACGGAGAAGGCCGACATCATCACCGCCGTCGACTATTCGAAGGCGACGCACGCGGAGGAAGGATCCGCCCAGGCGGGCCACTCCCCCGGCTCCGACGCCGGACATGAGGGGCACGACCACGCCGCATTCAACGAACACGTCTGGTACGACCTGCCCACCGCGGCCGCAGTGGCGCAGGAAGTCGCGCATCGCCTCGGCGAACTGAAGCCGCAGGAGGCATCGACCTTCACTGCCAACGCCCGGAAGTTCGCCCAGGGCACCACCGCCTTGGACAAGCGGCTCGATGCCCTGGCCGCTGACACCGCAGGACACGAGTACGCCATGACCGAACCGGTCCCCTATTACCTCCTCAAGGCCGCTGGCCTGTCCGACGGAACGCCGGAGGGCTTCAGCAGCGCCATCGAAGAGGGCAACGACGTCTCGCCCCTGATGCTGAGGGCCCTGGAGAACAAGCTCTCCTCGGGGGACATCTCGCTGCTGGCCTACAACCCCCAGACGAGCAGCCCCCAGACCGAAGCCGTGCGGGGGCTGGCCGAAAAAGCGGGAGTCCCGGTGGTGGACTTCACCGAGACCTTGCCGGAGAACTCCAGCTACCTCGACTGGATGACGTCGAACATCGAGGAGATCCAGACGGCAGTGAAGGGCTGATCCCCCGAAACAGCAGGAAGCCGGGTTGCGGTGGT
>NZ_BAAAIV010000010.1:74412-256449 GCF_039526245.1 Arthrobacter rhombi | reverse complement strand
CCACCGCAACCCGGCTTCCTCATGTCAGGTTCGGCTCAGGCCGCTCCTCCCTTGGGCCAGCGCAGCAGCGCTGCGATGCCCGCACCGTCCGGAAGAACGCCGGCCGGTACATAGCGGATGGATGCGTCGGTCATGGCCACGGCCCGCAGCAACACCTCGGGTGCCGGCCAGGATCCCAGGGCGCCTGCCCCCTCGACGTCGGAGTCCTCCGCCGCCAGCCAGGGTTCACCGCCCAGCGCCAGCAGTGACTGGTCGTCCTGGAATTCGGCGACCACGACCGTCGAGGCCTGGCCCTGCTGCAGCGCCCAGACGACTTCGTCGAAACCCAGCACCGCACCGGGTTGGGAGGCATTGGCCTGGTTGGAGATCCGTTCCGAGAGCTCGCGGATGTCATCCGCCAGCAGGGCGGCGACGTGGGCCTCGATGTCCTTCTCGACGGCTTGCGCGTCGGCTCCCCCGGTGCGCGTGTGCTGGTCAAGGGTGACGGTCAGCGCGCGGGTCGGCTCCGCCAGCTGGGAAAGAACCAGTTCGCGTGCCTTCGTGTCACCGGCGATGACCACCAACCGCGCCCGGGTGTCACGGGCGACCTCATCGATCAGGCGGGCGATCTCGTCGGCATTGCGCCGCCAGATCTCGCTGGTCTGGTGCTGGTTCTTGGACTCCTCATACCGACCCGGAACCCGCCGTGCGTGATGGGCTTCCTCCCGGTCGCCGGCGACCCGGTACTCTTCGGCCACCCCGGCCACCGCCGAGTGGCGCAGACGCACTTCGCCGCCGTCGCGACCGACTTCAGCCACGAGATACGGGAACTGTCCGCCGTGGGCCCGGGCCAAGGGGACCAGATTCGGGAATTCACTGCAGTCGATCTGGGGGGCTCCGGTCTTCACCCCCTGGACGAGTTCATCGAGGACGACCTTCCCGCCGTTGACGGCGATGAACCGGGACACGGGAGCCGGGCGGCCCTCGGCCGGGCGGAGCGCCGAGCGCATGGCCTCGATGTCAGCAGCACTGGCCTGCTGGCTTTTCAGCAGATGGGAGACCGTATCGGGCAGGGCATCGGCGGCTTCCTGGGCCGCCGTCGTGCCCAGCGAGGCATCTACGAAGGCCGTGCACCAGGGGCCTTCCTGTCGAAACAACGTGGCATCAATTCCGCTGGAACCTGCCCTATTGGCCATGGGGAAACTCCTTCCCACGCGACGCCTTCGCCGCGTGACTACTGGGTCCGTGAGCCCACCGTAGCATCGTGGCGGCGCAGCGAACAGGGCACGTCCGACGGATGAAAGCCGTGCGGTAGAGCCCTAGTCAGAGCCCCAGCACAGCCGTCGCGACCAGGAAGTACAGCACCAGCCCGGCGGCGTCGACGAACGTGCTGATGAAGGGGTTGGAGAACACCGCGGGGTCGGCCCGGATGGCCTTGCCGAGCAGCGGCATCATTCCTCCGACGGTGGCTGCCAGGGTGCATATTCCCAGCAGCGTCAGCCCGATCACCCAGCCCAGGGCCGGCGAATACACCAGTGCGGCCACCACGAACCCCGCGGTCCCCAAGAGCAACCCGAGCGTGGCCCCCACCCGGGCCTCGCGGCTGATCACCCGCAGGATGTCCCGTGTCCTGACATCCCCGACGGCCAGCGCGCGGGTGACCGTGGTCGCGGCTTGGTTCCCGGTGTTGCCGCCGGTGCCGATCAGCAACGGGATGAACAGGGAGAGGACGACCTGCTGCTCCAACGTCGCCTCGAACACGGAGAGCACCTGCACCGTCAGCGTCGCCCCCACGGCCAGGACCAGCAACCAGACGAGCCGCGACTTCACGATGTCCCAGATGCGCGCCCCCAGGTAGGGTCGGCGCAGCGGCTCACTGCCCGAGGTCCGCGCGGCGTCCTCGGTCTCGGCATCCTCGAGGATGCGCAAGGCGTCATCGACGGTCAGGATGCCCAGCAGGCGGGCCTCGGCGTCCACGACCGGCAGGGCCAGGACCTTCAGCTCGGCGCAGCGGCGGGCTGCGGTCTCCTCGTCCAGGGCCGCGGTGACGAATTCCGGGGACGTCATCACCCCACCGACCTGTTCGTGCGGGTCGGCCCGCAGCAGGTCCCGCAGGCTCACCACCCCGACCAGCGTCCGGCCCGCGTCGGTGACGGGAACGAGGTAGACCGTTTCGGCGTCGTCCAGGCCGGAACGCACCGCGGTGAGTGCTTGCTCGACGGTGTTCCAGGGGCGGGCGGCAACGTATTCGGGGCTCATCCGCCGGCCGATGGATCCCTGGCCGTAGCCCAGGACCACGTCGGTGAGCGCCCGTTTGCGCGGCGGCAGGCCGTGCATGAGCCGGCGGGCGACTGCGGCCGGCAGTTCGTCCAGCAAGGCCACCCGGTCATCGGGTGACAATCCGGCGAAGACCTCCGCGACGTCGTCGTCCCGCAGCGCCTGGACCAGTTCGGATTGCAGGCGGGCATCGAGTCGCTCGAAGATGGCCAGGGCGCGGTCCTTGCCCAACAGCCGGTAGGCGACGGCGCGGTCCCGATGACCCAGCCGTTCCAGTTCCTCCAGCGCCTGGGTGGTGGTCAGCCGGGCGATCACGGCGGCGGCGGCCGTCAGATCGTCGTGGTTCAGTGCCTGCTTGAGGGCATCGCTGGCGACGGCGATGTCCAGGGGGTGGTCCATGTTCATAATCCGGGGTCCCTCCGGGGTGCCGCCCTGCTGGACGGCTAGCTGATGGCGGCGCGCGGCGCCGGGAACTCGGGGTGGCCCGCAGCTCGTGCGGGCGCTGCTGATCGACCGTCGTCCATAGCGGTTCACCTCCATCGACCGGGCGCAGTCGGCACCGGGGCCGATCCTGCGTGCACGGGACGAAGCACCCCACGTCCGGGCTTCAGCACTGCAGGGCGTATCCGGGGAACCGGAAGCCGCTTGGGACCACCCCTTAATCCGGGGAGGTCTGTCCTGACCGTGGGCATCTCTGGATGTCGTGGGGTCAGCGGCCTGTGTCCGTGCAGAAGCCTCGCCTAACGATGTGCTTCACCCTCCACCCTAGCCGGGAGCTGTGGACGGGGCTAAACGCCGGTGGGAACCCAGTAGCGCAGCTTGGAATGGCCGGGAACCAGCTCGACGGCACCGTCCGGGACACCGCCTGCGCCCTCGATGACGCGCCGCGACGCGACGTTGGAGTCATCGCAGGTCACCAGCACCGCATCCAGGCCGTGCCGGGCCGCCAGGGGCAGCACCCCGCGCAGGAGCGCGCGGGCATGACCCCGACGGCGGAACCCGGGCCGGACGGCATAGCCGACGTGGCCGCCGATGGACGCGAGCATCGGAGTCAGTTCGTGCCGCAGCGAGATCCTGCCGATGAGCTGGCCCGCGGCCTCGGCGACCAGGAACGTGTGCGGGACGAAGCCCTCGGCGAGCTCCCTGCCCTGTTCCTGGGCGGCCAGGCGGGTGGCATACGCCGCGAAGTCCTCTCCGTCGTCGTACCCGAGCAGGAAATCGAAGCCGTCGGCGGCGAGTTCGGCGTGGGCGGCCAGCGCCTGGTCCTCGTCGCCGGGAACCAGGCGCCGCAGCCCCAGCCCGGTGTCCTGGGGTGCCCCTAGCACTCCACGACGTTCACCGCGAGGCCGCCCATGGCGGTCTCCTTGTACTTGTCGCTCATGTCCTTGCCGGTCTCGCGCATGGTGATGATGACCTCGTCGAGGGAGACGCGGTGTTCGCCGTCGCCCATCAGGGCCATCTTGGCGGCGTTGACTGCCTTGGAGGCACCGATGGCGTTGCGTTCGATGCAGGGGATCTGCACGAGCCCGCCGATGGGGTCGCAGGTGAGCCCGAGGTTGTGCTCCATGGCGATCTCCGCGGCATTCTCCACCTGGGCGGGGCTGCCGCCCAGGACCTCGGCGAGCCCGGCAGCTGCCATGGAGGACGCCGAACCGACCTCGCCCTGGCAGCCGACCTCTGCCCCGGAGATGGAGGCCTGCTCCTTGTAGAGCACGCCGACGGCGGCGGCGGCCAGCAGGAAGCGGACGATGATGTCCTCCTTGTCCGCTCCCGTGGCGTATTCGATGCCGGGCAGGTAGTGCGTGGCGTAGAACATGACGGCGGGGATGATGCCCGCCGCACCATTGGTCGGGGCGGTGACGACACGTCCGCCGGAGGCGTTCTCCTCGTTCACGGCCAAGGCGACGAGGTTGACCCATTCCTGCCAGTAGCGCGGGTCCCGGTCCTTGTCCTCCTTGCTGAGGCGTTCGTGCCAGTCGGGTGCGCGGCGGCGGACCTTCAGGCCGCCCGGAAGGATTCCCTCGCGGGCGATGGCGGAGTCCTTGCATTCCTCCATGACGGTCCAGATGTGCAGCAGGCCCTCGCGGATCTCCTCGCGGGTGCGGTAGGTGAGTTCGTTGGCCAGCATGACGTCGGCGATGCCCATCGAGCTGGTGGTGCAGTGCCCCAGCAGTTCCGCTGAGGTGCGGAAGGGGTAGGGCAGTTCCTGGTTGACCTCGTCGAGTTCGGCGGCGGCGGCCTCCTCATCGCCCTCGCGGACGATGAAACCCCCGCCGACGGAGAAGTAGGTCTCGTCCAGCAGGACCCCGCCGTCGGCGTCGAGCGCCTGGAAGCGGATGCCGTTGGTGTGCCGGGGCAGCACGGTCAGTGGATGCTGGACCATGTCCTCGACCGCGTACTTGAGGTCGTTCTGGACGCCGAGCTCGGCGCAGAAACGCAGCGTCCCGGTCTCCGCGATATCGGTCAGGCGTTCCTCGACCTGGTCCGGCAGGATGTTCTCCGGTTCGAAGCCCTCCAGTCCCAGCAGGACTGCGGTGAAGGTGCCGTGGCCACGTCCGGTGGCGGCGAGGGATCCGTAGACGTCGATGCGCAGATCCGCGGTGGCTGCGGCCAGCTGTTGCTCCACGAGTCCTGACGCGAAGCGCTGGGCGGCCCGCATGGGTCCGACGGTGTGGGAACTCGAGGGACCGATGCCGACCGAGAAGAGGTCGAAAACACTGATGGCCATGCTGGTACTTCCTTTGAACGAGAGGGGTGCGGAGGCGGCAGGGGCCGGATCCACGGGTAGGAGGAGGCTGGTGGGCCTCCCCCGGTGACACGTCGTCGAGGTGGTGGTGCGCAGCGGGCCCGGGGAAATCGAGTCCCCGGGCCCGCTGTCACGGCGTCCGACGACGCTGCGCGGCTCAGGAGAGCGGGGCCAGCTCCGGGTAGAGCGGGTGGGCCGCCGCCAGGGCGGACACCCGCTCCGCGAGCGAAGCCAAGACTGTCTCGTCGGCACCACCCTCGGCAGTGCCGGCCACCAACGCCTCGGCGATGATGTCGGCAACATCGGAGAACGCGGCTTCGGAGAAACCACGCGTGGCCAACGCCGGGGTCCCGATCCGCAACCCCGACGTCACCATCGGAGGACGCGGATCAAACGGGACAGCGTTGCGGTTCACCGTGATCCCCACCCGGGCCAACAAGTCCTCGCCCTGCTGGCCATCGAGAACCGAATCACGCAGGTCCACCAACACCAGGTGCACATCAGTGCCCCCGGTCAACACGCTGATCCCCCGCGCCGAGACATCCTCACCGGTCAGGCGTTCGGCCAGGATCCGCGCACCAGCCAGGGTACGGGTCTGGCGCTCGGCGAACTCCTGCGAGGCAGCGATCTTGAACGCGACGGCCTTGCCCGCGATCACATGCTCCAACGGACCGCCTTGCTGGCCGGGGAACACCGCGGAATTGACCTTCTTGGCCACGTCGGCGTCGTTGGTCAGGATGATCCCGCCGCGCGGGCCGGCCAACGTCTTATGCGTCGTGGACGACACCACATGCGCGTGCGGAACCGGTGAGGGGTGCAGTCCCGCGGCGACCAGGCCAGCGAAGTGGGCCATGTCCACGAACAGGTAGGCGCCGACCTCATCGGCGATCGCCCGGAACCGGGCGAAATCCAACTGCCGCGGGTACGCCGACCAGCCGGCAACGATCATCTTCGGCCGGTGCTCGCGCGCCAGCGCCGCCACCTGGTCCATATCGACCTCGTAGGAGGCCTCGTCGACCCCGTACGGGACGATGTTGTAGAGCCGACCGGAGAAGTTGATCTTCATCCCGTGCGTCAGGTGCCCGCCATGGGCCAGGTTCAACCCCATCACGGTGTCACCGGGACGGATCAGCGCGTGCATCACCGACGCATTGGCCTGGGCACCGGAGTGCGGCTGGACGTTCGCGAAACCGGCACCGAACAGGGCCTTGACCCGCTCGATCGCCAACGACTCGATCACGTCCACCTGCTCGCAGCCACCGTAGTAGCGCCGCCCCGGGTAGCCCTCGGCGTATTTGTTCGTCAGCACCGAGCCCTGGGCGGCCATCACGGCCTGCGCCGTGTGGTTCTCCGAGGCGATCATCTCCAGGCCGTCCTGCTGGCGGGCCAGCTCGGCATCGATCCGCGAGGCGACCTCGGGATCGAGCTCGGCCAATGAAGCCGTCAGGGACGGAGCAGCCACGGGTGCAGTCGTCGTGGTCACTCGACGTCACCGCCGTTGGCGGAGGCGTAGTCCGCTGCGGAGAGCAGCGGGCCTTCCTCGGAGACCTCGACGGTGAAGAGCCAGCCGTTGCCGTACGGGTCCTCGTTCAGCAGTGCCGGGTTGTCGATGGCCTCCTGGTTGAGTTCCAGGACGGTGCCGGTGACCGGTGCGTAGAGGTCGGAAACCGACTTGGTGGATTCGACTTCGCCGCAGGTATCGCCGGCGGTGATGGTGGTGCCGGCCTCGGGCAGGTCGACGTAGACGACGTCGCCGAGTGCATCGGCGGCGACCTGGGTGATGCCGACCTTGGTCGGGGTCGAACCGTCGACCCACTCGTGCTCGGCGGAGTAGCGGAGGGTGGAAAGAACCTTGCTCATGGTGTTGTCCTCTGTCTCGGGGATCCAGTACGGGTGGGCGTTACTTGTTGCGGGTGTAGAACGGCAGGGCCACGACCTCGAAAGGCTGGGGCTTGCCGCGCAGGTCGACGTCCACTGCGGTGCCGACCTCGGCCAGGGCGGCGTCGACGTAGGCGAGGGCGATCGGGTATCCCAGCGTGGGGCTGGGCTGGCCCGAGGTGACCTCGCCGACGACGTTGCCGTCCTTCATGACAGCGTAGTGCGAACGTCCGGCCCGGCGCCCGAGCCCCTTCAGTCCCACGAGCTTGCGGGCGGTGCCGTCGGCCTTCCTGGCCTCCAGGGCGGCGCGGCCCACGAAGTCCTCTTCCTTCTTGAAGGAGACGATGGGGCCCAGTCCGGCGTCGAACGGGGTGGTCTCCAGGGAGAGCTCGTTGCCGTAGAGCGGCATGCCGGCCTCCAGGCGCAGCGAGTCGCGGCAGGCCAGCCCCGCCGGGATGAGCCCGCGCTCCGTGCCGGCTTCCAACAGCGCATTCCACAGTGCCACGGCGTCGGCATTGGGGATGTAGAGCTCGAACCCGTCCTCGCCGGTGTAGCCGGTGCGTGCCAGCAGCACGTTGATCCCGGCGACGGTGACGTCATCTGCTGCGTAGTACTTCATGCCGGAGACCGTTTCGGCGTCCGCCTCGGCCACGAGGCCGAGCAGGATCGACTCGGCGAGCGGCCCCTGGATGGCCACGAGTGCCGTGTCGGCGGAGTCGTCGGTGACGGTGACGTCGAAGCCTGCGGCGCGTTCGGCCAGGGCAGCCGCCACCACGGGGGCGTTACCGGCGTTGGGGACCACCAGGAAGCGGTCCTCGGCGCGGCGGTAGGTGATCAGGTCATCGATGATCCCGCCCTCGGCGTTGCAGATCACCGAGTACTTGGCCTTTCCGACCTTCATGACCGCCATGTTGCCGGCCAGTGCGGTATTCAGGAACGTGGCCGCGTCGGAGCCCTCGACCCGGACCTCGCCCATGTGGGAGAGGTCGAAGAGTCCGGCGGCCTCGCGGACCGCCTGGTGCTCGGCGAGCTCGGAGCCGTACTTCAGCGGCATGTCCCAGCCGCCGAAGTCGGTGAAGTTCGCGCCCAGCTTCTCGTGTTCGCCGTGCAGGGGCGTCTGCTGCGGCGTGGTGGTGGTTTCGGTGCTCACGGGGAGTCTGCCTTTCGTCGGGTTCCGGGGATCCGGGTTAGTTCTCGAATGCCTCGGGAGGCGGGCAGGAGCAGATCAGGTTCCGGTCGCCGCCGGCCCCGTCGATCCGCCCCACCGGCGGGAAGTACTTGTCCTGGCGCAGACCCGGCACCGGGAAGGCGCCCTGTTCGCGGGTGTACTTGCGGTCCCACTCACTGGCCACGACCGCTGCAGCGGAGTGCGGGGCCAGACGCAGCGGGGATTCCTCGGCGGTGAAGTCCCCGGCGAGGACCTGGTCCATTTCCTTCTTGACGGCGATCATGGCCTCGATGAAGCGCTCGATCTCGGCCAGGTCCTCCGACTCGGTCGGTTCGACCATCAGCGTCCCGGCGACCGGGAAGGCCAGGGTCGGGGCGTGGAAGCCGTAGTCGATAAGCCGCTTGGCGACGTCCTCGGCGGTGATGCCGGTCTTGGCGGTGGCATCGCGCAGGTCCAGGATGCACTCGTGGGCGACCAGGCCCCGGTTGCCGGTGTAGAGCACGGGGAAGTACTCGTTGAGGCGGGAGGCGACGTAGTTCGCGGTCAGCAGCGCGTTCTTGGTCGCGTTGGTCAGTCCCTCGGCGCCCATCATGGCCACGTAGGCCCAGGAGATCGGCAGCACGCCGGCCGAACCGTAGGTGGTGGCCGCAACGGCGGTGCCGGTGCGATCGGTGGCGTCGCCGGCGGGTGCGCCGGGCAGGAACGGCACCAGGTGCTCGGCCACGGCGACCGGGCCGACGCCGGGTCCGCCGCCGCCGTGCGGGATGCAGAAGGTCTTGTGCAGGTTCAGGTGGGACACGTCGCCGCCGAACTTGCCGGGCTGGCCCAGGCCCACCAGGGCGTTCATGTTGGCGCCGTCGATGTAGACCTGGCCGCCGGCCGCGTGGACCTTGTCGCAGACCTCGCGCACGTCGGCGTCGTAGACACCGTGGGTGGAGGGGTAGGTGATCATGATCGCTGCCAGTGAATCGTGGTGGGCCTCGATCTTCGCGTCCAGGTCCGCGGCGTCGATGGTGCCGTTCGGGGCGGTCTTGACCACCACGATCTTCAGGCCGGCGAGCACCGCCGAGGCGGCGTTGGTGCCGTGGGCGGAGGCCGGGATCAGGCAGACGGTGCGGGCATCGTCGCCGTTGGCGACGTGGAACTGGCGGATGGCCAGCAGCCCTGCATATTCGCCCTGCGAACCGGCATTGGGCTGGATGGAGACGCCCGCGTAGCCGGTGATGGTGCTGAGCCGGTTCTCCAGATCGGTGATCAGCTGGCGCCAGCCCTGGGTCTGGTGCGCCGGGGCGTAGGGGTGGATGGAGGCGAACTCCGGCCACGACATCGATTCCATTTCGGCAGTGGCGTTGAGCTTCATGGTGCACGAACCCAGCGGGATCATGGTGCGGTCCAGTGCCAGGTCGCGGTCCGAGAGCTTGCGCAGGTAGCGCAGCATCTGGGTTTCGGAGCGGACCGAGTGGAAGATCGGGTGGGTCATGAATTCGCTCGAACGCACGACGGCGGAGGGCAGCGTCTGCGCTGCCCCGGCTTCCGCGCGCTCCACGGCGGTCGCCGCGTCGGCGATGCCGAAGGCCTCGGCGATCGCGACCAGGTGCTCCGTCGTGGTGGTCTCGTCGGTGGAGATGCCCACGGTGTCGGCGTCGACGCGGCGCAGGTTGATTCCGCGTTCCTCGGCTGCGGTGACGATTCCCTGCGCCTGGCCGGCGGCCTGGACCGTGAGGGTGTCGAAGAACGATTCGGACGCGAGTGTGAAGCCGGCGTCGGCCAGGACGGTGGCCAGCGTGCTGGCGCGCAGGTGGGCGCGGCGGGCGATCGCCGTCAGGCCCTCGGGGCCGTGGTAGACGCCGTACATCGAAGCGGTGATGGCCAGCAGTGCCTGGGCGGTGCAGATGTTCGAGGTGGCCTTCTCGCGGCGGATGTGCTGCTCGCGGGTCTGCAGTGCCAGGCGGTAGGCGGGCAGGCCGGCGTCGTCCTTGGAGACCCCGACCAGGCGGCCGGGCAGCGAGCGCTCCAGGCCCTTGCGCACCGACATGTAGGCGGCGTGCGGGCCACCGAAGAACAGCGGGACGCCCAGGCGCTGGGTGTTGCCGACGGCGATGTCGGCGCCCTGCTCGCCCGGGGGGACGATGAGGGTCAGCGAGAGGATGTCGGCGGCGACGGTGACCATGGCGCCGCGTTCCTTGGCTGCGGCGATGACCGCTGCCTGGTCGACCACGCGACCGGAGTTGCCCGGCTGCTGCAGCACGATGCCGGAGATCTCCCCCTCGGGCAGGCCGGCCGAGAGGTCGGCGATCTCGAGTTCGAAGCCCAGTGCCCGGGCACGGCCCTGCACGACGGCGATGGTCTGCGGGAAGAGGTCGGCGTCCAGCACGGTCTTGGCGTCGGCCTTGGACTTGTTGGCGCGGCGCATCAGCAGCACTGCCTCGGCAACGGCGGAGGCCTCGTCCAGCAACGAGGCATTGGCGATCGGCAGCCCGGTCAGATCCGAGACCATGGTCTGGAAGTTCAGCAGTGCCTCGAGGCGGCCCTGGGAGATCTCCGGCTGGTACGGGGTGTAGGCCGTGTACCAGGCCGGGTCCTCCAGGACGTTGCGCAGGATGACCGGCGGGGTGAACGTGTCGTAGAAGCCCTGGCCGATCATCTGCGTCTTCATGATGTTCTTCGCGGCGATGGCGCGCAGGTCGGACAGGACCTCGGCCTCGGAGCGGGCGGCGGGCAGGTCCAGCGGGGCCGACTGGCGGATGTCGGCGGGGACCGCCGTGTCGACGAGGTCATCGAGGGTCGCGTAGCCGAGGTGCTTGAGCATCGTCGCGGTGGCGTCACCGCGGGGTCCGATGTGGCGGTCGGCGAACGCAAGCTCGCCGACGGGGCTGGTGGTGGGACGGGCCGTGGTCTCGGTCATCAGGGGAACTCCAAGTGTGGTCGGTGTGCAGTGCACGCCGAATGAGCTTCGGTTCCTCCCCGACTCTGTATTGGACCTGAGAGATTCCGCCGTGCCCGGTGTCCCGGACGTGGCTTGCACCGTCGGTGAGCAGGCCCCGCGGGGTGCTGCTTCTTTCCAGAGTTGCCTCAGCGCGGCGGTACGGATGCCTGAGAGATTCCCGGGGAGGGTATTGCTCCTACGGCGCCCGCCAGTGGTTCTGAACGGGACTCTCCCGCCGCATGTCATTGGCGTGTGTCCTCGCGGACACGTCTCCATGATACGGCGAGATCCACGCCACAGACAAGCTGCGGTGGCGAACCCGCCGGTTTTGTAACCATGCATGAGGGTGCAAAAATATGAGCCGACCCCTTCCACCACCGGCCGTTGCCGCAATCCGGCAACCACCACCTGACCCGGGCCCCTCGAGCCCGTTGAGGACGCGCCATGCAGGCTTCCGCCAACCACCCGGCCCCGGCCTCCCGGCCCCGCCTCCCGCTGGGACGGCAGTTGCTGCTGCGCAAGGACGTCGAGGCACTCAGCGCCGAGGCCGGACACGGCTCAGGCAGCGGCACCATGCGCCGCACGCTGGGCGTGCTGCAACTGACGATGATCAGCGTCGGCGCCACCCTGGGAACCGGCATCTTCGTGGTCCTGGGCTCCTCCGTGCCGTTGGCAGGTCCCGCCGTCTGGATCTCCTTCACCATCGCCGGGATCGCCGCCCTGCTGGCGGCGCTGTCCTATGCGGAAATGGCAGGTGCAGTGCCCGTTTCGGGGTCCAGCTACTCCTACACGTACGCGACCATGGGCGAGGGCCTGGCCTGGATCTGCGGCTGGTGCCTGATCCTCGAATACGGGGTGTCCGTGGCGGCCATTGCCGTGGGTGCCGGCGAATACGTCAACGAGCTGGCCTCGACCTTCAACGTCGAGTTGCCCGCCGCCCTGACCAACCCGCCGGGGGCCGACGGCGGCGTGTTCAACATCCCCGCCGTGGTCGTGGTGGTGCTGGCCATGGTCCTGCTGATGCGCGGCGCCAAGGAGTCCGCCACGGTGAACACCGTGCTGGTGTTCCTGAAGATCGCCGTGCTCATCTTCTTCGTCGTGATCGCTTTCAGTGCGTTCAACACCGGCAACTTCGCCCCGCTGCTGCCCATGGGCACCGCGGGCGTCTCGGCAGCTGCCTCGCGCCTGTTCTTCTCCTACATCGGCTTCGACGCCGCTTCCACCGCCGGCGAGGAGGCGGTGAACCCGCAGCGCGACCTCCCCCGGGCCATCATCGCCTCGATGATCATCGTCACCGTGCTCTACATCCTGGTCGCCGTCGCCGCGGTGGGAGCGAAGGACTGGCAGTGGTTCGTCGGCAAGGAGGCCGCCCTGGTGCAGGTCCTGGAGGAGATCACCGGGCAACCCTGGGTCGCACTGGTCTTCGCCGTCGGCGCGGTGGTGGCCATCATCAGCATCGTCATCACCGTCCTGTACGGGCAGACCCGCGTGCTGGTGGCCATGTCGCGCGACGGCATGGTCCCGCGGGTGTTCGGCAAGCTGAACCCGCGCACCGGCACCCCGGTGCTGAACACGCTGATCACCGGAGGCACCATCGCCCTCACCGCGGGGGTGGTTCCGCTGGGCCAGCTGGCAGACGCCACCAGCATCGGCACGCTCTTCGCGTTCAGCCTGGTCAGCCTCTCGGTCATCTACCTGCGCCGGAACCGCCCGGATCTGCCGCGCACGTTCCGCGTACCGTTCTACCCGGTGACCCCGATCCTGGCCGTCGCCGGCTGCGTGTTCCTGATGGTCAACCTGGGCGGCATCACCTGGGTCGTGTTCGGACTCTGGATGGTGCTCGGCGCGGGTGTCTACCTCGCCTACGGCCGGCGGCGCTCCACGGTCGCTTCGAGGCACGACGTCGGAGCCACCTCCCGCTCCTAGCCCAGGGCCCCGCTGCTCCCGAGCCAGGTCCCGATGAGGAACGTGGCGCCCAGAGCCAGCACGCCGCCGATGACCACACGCACGATCGGTCGCGCCATCGGCGCCCGCCCCAGGTAGGCGCCCAGGCCTCCGGTGACCGCCAATGCCACCAGGACCGCGGCGAAGGTCACGGGGATCTTCAACGCCGCGGGCAGCAGCACCGCGGTGAGGAAGGGCAGCAACGCCCCGACGGTGAAGGAGACCGCTGAGGCCGCCGCGGCATTCCACGGGCTGACGACCTCGTCGGGGTCGATGTTCAGTTCGGCGTCCAGATGCGCGGCGAGCGCGTCGTGGGCCGTCAGCTCCCGGGCGACCGTCGCGGCGGTTTCGGCGCTGAGTCCGCGCCGTTCATACAGGTAGGTGAGTTCGGAGAGCTCCTCGTCCGGCATCTCCTCGAGTTCGCGGCGCTCCTGGGCGATCAGCGCCTTCTGCGAGTCGGCCGAGCTGGAGACCGAAACGTACTCGCCCAGCGCCATGGAGACCGCACCGCCGATCAAGGCCGCGGCACCGGCGGTCAGAATGGGGCCGGTGGCGGTCGTTGCCCCGGCGACGCCGACCACGACAGCCGCCGTGGAGACGATCCCGTCGTTGGCGCCCAGCACCCCGGCACGCAGCCAGTTCAGGCGTTCGGCCAGTCCGGCGGATTCGTGCGGTTCATCCGCATGGGGTGCGGGTTCCGGCAGGCTGCTCATGCGACCTAGTCAACCACCATTGGAGTCCGGCGAGCCAGCGCTAGGCTGACGGCATGACTTTTGCCAATGTGGGAACCCTCGGAGCCGCCCCCGGAAAACGCGACGAACTGGTCGCCCACCTGACCCGGCGCAGCGACGTCCTGGCCGGACTGGGGTGCATCGCCTACGAGGTCGGGGTCAACGCCGAGAATCCGGACACGGTCTACGTCCTTGAACTCTGGGACAACGAGGCGGCGCACCAGGAATCGCTGGCGCTGCCCGAGGTCCAGGCGGCGATCGCCGCCGCCCGGCCCCTGCTCTCCGGCGAATTCGGCGGCCTGCGGTTCGACGTCATCGGTTCCCCGCTGCGCGACTGACTGGCCCGCTGCCGCCCCGCAGAAGCGGCTACAGCCGGACGTAGTCGGGGTAGCGGGCGCTCAGCGAATCGCCGGATGAGGTGCCGGTCAACCGCCGCTTGACCCACGGCACCACGTGCTCGCGCGCCCAGCGCGCGTCCTGCTGCATCCTGGCCAGCCGGGACTGCGTCGCCACGGTCTCGAGTTCCGGGGTCTCGATCGCGTCGGTGGACTCCAGCAGGTTCAAGACCTTCTTGGCCATCAGCGTGTGGCCCGGCGTCCCCATGTGCAGACGGTCCTGGGCCCAGTAGCGCAGGTCGCTGAATTCCCGCCACCGCCAGTAGTCGGCCACCACGGCTCCGTGGTTGTCTGCCGTCTCACGCACCCATTCGTTGTAGATGGCCGTGCGGCCGCGGGTCTTGCCGAACACCGCCGAGTCCGAGGAATCAAAGCCGGTGAACACCACCACGGCTGCACCTGAGGCGCGCAGCCGGGCCACCATGTCGTCGTATCCCGCCATGAGGGCGTCGATGTCCACGCGCGGACGCAGGATGTCGTTGCCGCCGGCGTAGAGCGTGACCAGGGTGGGCTGCAGCACCAGCGCCGCATCGAGTTGCTCGTCGATGACCTGGCGGATCTTCTTGCCGCGGATCGCCAGGTTCGCGTACCCCCACGCCGGGTCGGCGGTGCACAGCTGTTCGGCCACGCGGTCCGCCCACCCCCGCACCCCGTTGGGCCGGGTCGGGTCGTCATCTCCCATGCCTTCAGTGAACGAATCCCCCAGGGCCAGATACCGCTTCTCGAATTCCACGCATCCACCTTACGTCGCCGGCGTCGGCTGGTTGCGCCCTCGGCTGAAAGGTCCCCCGGCGCAGTCGTTTTCGAGCCGTGGCACAGGGTTCTCACAGTTGTGTTGGGGACAGTGGAAGACATGCAGCACCCGTATGGACCGCTTTCCCGAAAGGAACCCGTCGTGAACATCCGCCAGGCTATTTTCGCTTCCGTGGCCTCGGCAGGTGTCCTGGCTTCCGGCTGGCTGGGTGGCACGGCCCCCGCAGCCCAAGCGGCCTCCACCCAGACCCCTCCCCGCCTCGGCTCGCTGCCCTCCGGCGCCTCGGCGACCATCAGCGACCGGCTGTCCACGTCCTCGGCGTCGCTCTCCCCGGTCCGGCGTCAACAGCTGCGCGGATCCGCCCCGGTCCAATTGCTCAGCGGCCCCGGATACTCCCCCGCCGCCTATGCCATGACCCAGCAGGCTGCCCTCGACGCCTCACGGGCGTGAACTCGATGAGTGGGCCAGCCGAAGATCCCCTGCCCGATGAGGAAGCTGACCCGCCAGTTCCTTCCCTGGCCAACCGGACCTTCGAGGCCTTGGGGACAGTGGTCAGCATCAGCGCACCCCTGGCCGCCGACGAGCTGGACGCCGCCGTGCAGACCATGAAGCGGGTCTTCGAGGAGACCGAACAGTATTTCGGCGTGGGCGGCCGCGGATCGGTGGAGGACCTGCGCCGCGGTGAAATCGAACTGCGCTACTCCCACCACCGGCTCCGCGCCCTGTATGAACAGGCCATCACCTGGCGCAACGCCACCGAAGGCGCCTTCACCCCACACACCCCGACCGGCCCCGTGGATCTGCGCGGACTGGTCAAGGGCTGGGCGATCGCCCATGCCGGCCAGGCCATGATGGACCTTGAATTGCCGCACTGGTCGGTGACCGCCGGCGGCGACGTGCTGTGCAGCGGTTCGCCCTTCCCGGCGGAGCCCACCGGATCCGACCCCTTCTACGGGCGGCATTGGCGCGCGGGCATCACCGATCCCTTCGACACCGACGCACTGGTCGCCGACGTCCCGCTGGCGGGCACCCCGGGGTTCACCGCGGCACTGGCCACCTCATCCGGCCACGGCTACGGCCGCTCCAACGCGTACCTGCAGGTCAGCGTCCTGGCCGAGGACATCGTCACCGCGGACGTGCTCTCCAAGGCGATCCTCGCCGGCGGTGCCACGACCCTTGATGCGGCGGTGCGAGAACTCGGCGTTGCGGTCCTGGTCTGTGGGCACGACGGCGAACTGCAGGCCTCACCGGAGTGGCCACTCCACAGCCCGGCCTGAGAGACCGTCTATTCCAGCGGTGCCAATCCGGCGAGGACCTCGTTGAGGGATTCGGTGGTGGAGGGGTGTGTCCAGATGCCGTCGCGCAGCTCTGACGCGGTGACGCCCGCGCGCATGGCCAGGGCCACCAGATTCACCAGTTCCTGGGCGTCGATGCAGTTCAGGGTCGCCCCCAGGACCAGGTCGGTCTCCGGGTCGACGACGAACTTGATGACCCCGCGGGTCTGTTCCATGATCTTCGGTCGCGGCATCGCGGCGATCTCGGCGACCTTCTTCGAGGCGACCAGGACGTCGCGTCCCGCCTCCCGCGCCTGCTTCTCGTTCAAGCCCACCCGGGCCAGGGGCGGGGTGAGGAAGGTGGTGGAGGGGACGGCCACCCGGTCGGCCCGGCTGCGAGTGCCCTTCCCCATCAACTGGCCGGCCAGGATCCGCGAATCGTCAAGCGAGATGTAGGTGAACTGGTCTCCACCGTTGACGTCGCCCACGGCGTAGACCCCTTCGAGGCTGGTCCGCAGGAAGTCGTCGACCGGGATGTAGCCGCGGTCGTCGGTGGCGATGCCGACCGCGTCGAGCCCCAGGACCGCGGTGGCCGGGGTCCGCCCGGTGGCAACGAGCAGGGCGTCGGCCTCGAGCGAGCCGTCCCCCGCGGAGTCCGTCACCCCCAGGGTGACCGTGCCGCCCTCAGCCGCGACGGAAGTGGCCGAGGCACCGAGCCGGAAGGTGACCCCCTGCGCTTCGAGCCCCTCGCGCACGGCCGAGGCGACGTCGTCGTCCTCCGCGGACAGCAGTGCCTCCGAGCGCCCCACCACGGTGACCTCGGAGCCGAAGTCGGCGAACATGCCAGCGAATTCGAGGCCGACGTATCCGCTGCCCAGGATGGTCAGGCGGCGCGGGAACGGGTCGGCGTGCTGGATGGTGGTCGAGTCGTAGACCCCGTCGGCCGGTTCCAGGGCTGCCAGGCCGTCCAGTGACGGACGGGCCGGGAAGGCACCGGTGTTGATGATGACGTGTTCTGCGGTGATGTGCAGCGTTTCCGTGCCGCCGGTGACCTCCACCAGGTGGCCGGGGGCGACGGAGTCCTGCCCGTTCTCCCCGGGGGCGATGAAGCGGGCGTCGCCGTCGATGAGCGTGACCGTCGAGACGGTCGCGAGCATCTCGTGGTTCTTCGCGCGCAGCTTGCCGATGAGCCCGTCGCGGGCTGCCACGGAGGAGCTGAACCACTCCACCGGGTCGTCCCCCTCGCGGCGCCCGCTGGCCTGGTGGACCAGCGCCTTGGTGGGAACACAGGCCACGTTGATGCACGTTCCGCCGTACATCTGGGGCGAACGCTCCACCAGCGCCACCTGGCGGCCGCTGCGCGCCAGCTGCCCGGCGAGGGTCTTCCCGCCCTTGCCCCAGCCGATGACCAGGGTGTCCACGTCCAGCTGCTCCATGGTGTTGCTCCTTCTTGTGGGTGGGTGTACGGATGAATCTAGTCGGCCGCGGCGCTCAGCAACACCTGGCGCAGGGTGGCGGAAAGCTGGCCGCCGCGGGATGTGGTGCCACTCTCCTCGGCCCGGGCCGGCACGTACCCGAAGCCGATCCCGTAGGCAGGGTCGGCGTAGGCCAGGGTGGCGTTGGCGCCGTCGTGCCCGAAGGCACGCCAGGAACCGAAGTCGTTGCGGGGGATGGACTTCATGAACATCAGCCCGAACGCACCGGTCAACCCGTTCGCCCGGTCGATGCCAAAGACCTGCTCATCGGCGACGGCGTGGACGGTTTCCCCGGTGAGGAACGGCCCGTCGGCGGCACCGTCTTCACGGACGACGCCGGTGCTCGCCGCCGCGTAGAGCCGCGCCAGGCCGCGGGCGCTGGCCACGCCCCCGGCTGCAGCGATGCCCGCGGAGCGGATGATGGGCAGGTTGGGCAGATCCAGCAGCCCGTAGCCCACGCCGTCGCCGACGTCGAAGCCGGAGGTCGAGTTCAGCGCCAAACCCATCGGCCCGAACGGGTCGATGAAGGGCAGCTGCTGCTCCCCGGCGGGCTTGAGGACGTCCCGGTAGCGGGCCTCCTCCGCCTCGGGCAGACCGAGGTAGAAGTCGATGCCGAAGGGCTCGCGGATCCGGGTCTCGTAGACGTGCTGCAGGGTCTGGCCGGTGATGCGCCGGACCAGTTCCTCGGCGAAGACCCCCATGGTCAGCGCGTGGTACTGATGCGTGGAGCCGGGCTTCCAGACCGGCGGTGCGGCAGCCAGGCGGGCCGCACCCGTGGCCGAGTCGGTGTACTGCTCCACGCTCATGCCGCCGTCGACGCCCGGCAGTCCGCCCTGATGGCTGAGCAGCTGCCCCACGGTGATGGCGGCCTTGCCGTTGGCCGCGAATTCGGGCCAGTAGGTGGCCACCGGCTCCTCGGGATCCAGCAGTCCGTCCTGCACCAGCAGGGCCATCACCAGGCCCGCGGCGCCCTTGGACGCGGAGAAGACCCCGGTGAGCGAGTCCTCGCTGCTGTTCGGGCCCACCACGTGGTCGATCACCAGCACGCCGCCGGCGTAGACGCAGAGTTGCGCCGAGTAGTCGGGGTCCGCGGCGGCGAAGGATTCCAACAGGTCGACGACGGGGGCAAAACGCGGATCGGTCACGAGGTGGTTCTCCTGGGGTTCGGGCGGTTAGATTTCTGGGGTTTCCTGGCGGAAGCGCAGCCGCCAACGGTTGTCCTGGCGGTGCCAGAGGGAGCCGACCGCTGTGGCGGTTTCTGCTCCCACCCATCGGTAGGCCAGGTGGATGGCGTCATCCCCGGCCTGGACTGCCTCGAGCAGCTCGAACGTGCGCTCGGCGCCGGACCAGGTGGCAGGTGGCGCGTAGTTGGCGGAGGGGGCATCGTCGTCGTCCGGGATGCCGTCGTCGCGGGCCTCGGGGAGATCGGTGGCGGCGGAGGCGAGCACGGTGATGGCGGTTTCACGTTCGCGTACCGTGCCGTCGGCGGCGATTTCCCGGTAATCGGGATGCAGCAGGAAGTTCAGCTGGCTGACCTCTGAGCGGACTTCGGGGTCCAGCAGTTCGCGTTCGAGGGTGACCACCGCGTCGATGTCGGCGTTGCCCTGACCGGTTTCCGCGGTGTCCTCCAGCGAGGAGAAGAGGTCGTCCTGGGCGGGTTGCCGCGGAGCTGCCGGGGCCGGAGCCGGAGCTACGGCCTGGGCCTGCGCCACGGAGGCTTGCTCCGCCGTCGTCCGGGTTTCCGCGGGAGTGCCGGCGGCTGTAGCGCCGGGGTAGCCGGGGCCCATGTCGCTGCCGCGTCCCGCCTGGTAAGCGGTGGCGACGGCGCGGGCCCGGTCATCGGCCGCCTCGTTCAGGTAGTGCCCGGCGTGGCCCTTGACCCATTCGAAGCTGTAGTCGCGGCCGCGGATCGCCTCGTCGATCTGTTTGAGGAGCTCGACGTTGAGGACCGGCTTGCCGTCGGCCTTCTTCCAGCCCTTGCGCTTCCAGCCGGGCATCCATTTGGTGACGCAGTTGATGACGTACTGCGAGTCGCACAGGATGCGCAGGTGCTCGTCGGTGACGTGGGCGGTGGCGCGGAAAAGGTCCAGCACCGCCATGAGCTCGCCCATGTTGTTGGTTCCGTGTGGCCAGCCGCCGGCACGCCAGGTGGCGTCGTCGACGTACCAGGCCCAGCCGGCCGGTCCGGGGTTTCCCAGCGCTGAGCCGTCTGCTGCGGCGGTGATCGTCATGGTTTCCATCCTGCCACGTGGGGCTGTCGCTTGGGCGCTCCTGCCGCTCGTGTGATGCGACAACCTCTGGGGGGATACATGCACGTCAACCGCCTGTCCGCGCTGTTGGTCGCCGGGCTCTCGCTGCCACTGCTGTCCGGATGCTCGGCCTCGAATGCCGCCTCCGGGATCGAGCTGCTGGAGCAGCCCGCGACGAAGGCCGATGCCTTGCCGTCGGGTAGCAACGCTACGGGGTTCAAGCCGGGCACAGCACGGTTTGCCGCCCGGGCGGAGGGCCACTCGTTCTATGTGGCTCTCCCGGCCAACGAAGAGGATACCGAATCGATGCCTGCACGTCCCGGGGTCTGCATCATCGTCGCGGAGGATGATTTCACTGGTTGCGGCGGGATGCCCGTCAACGCGATGGGCATCAGCTTCGGCACCGTCCAGCTCGTCCCCGACAGATTCGACGCCTCGACCCTCACCTCCGCTGGCTGGAAGCAGCTCCACCGGAACGTGTTCGTCAAGGGCCTCAAACCGATCCCGTCTCCCGAGCCCAGCCCGTAGGACCGCCTAGGCCGGGTACAACGGGTTGTGTCCCGGGGTGACCTCTTCGCCGGCGCGTACCGGACCGGGGGCCGTTCCGTTGCCGAAGGGCGAGCCACCCAGGGATTCGCGGCCGTGCGGCTCGAGCCAGTTGGACAGGTCCGGGCCCTTCGGGACGAACTGGGTGGGATTGATGTCCTCGTGCACGATGTAGTAGTGCTGCTTGATCTGCACGAAGTCGGTCGTATCCCCGAAGCCCGGCGTCTGGAACAGGTCGCGGGCGTACGCCCAGAGGGCCGGCATCTCATCGAGCTTGTTGCGGTTGGCCTTGAAGTGGCCGTGGTAGACCGGGTCGAAACGAGCCAGCGTGGTGAACAGGCGGACGTCGGCCTCGGTGATGTGGTCACCCATCAGGTAGCGCTGACCGCTCAGCCGCTCCTCCAGCCAGTCCATCGCCGTGAAGAGGCGGTCGTAGGCGGCATCGTAGGCGTCCTGGGAACCGGCGAATCCGCAGCGGTAGACCCCGTTGTTGACCTCGGTGAAGATCCGTTTGATGACCGGGGCCATCTCCTCCCAGCTACCGGCAGGGATGAGGTCCGGGGCGCCCTCGCGGTGGAATTCCTTCCACTGCGTCGAGAAGTCCAGGGTCATCTGCGGGTAGTCGTTGGTGACGACGCCGCCGGTGGGGATGTCGACGATCGCCGGGACCGTGATGCCGCGCGGGTAGTCGGGGAAGCGGGCAAAGAAGTTCTCCTGCAGCCGTTCGGTGCCCAGTACCGGGTCACGTCCGTCCGGGTCCAGATCGAAGGTCCAGGAACGGGCGTCATGGGTCGGGCCCGGCAGGCCAATGCTGATGGCGTCCTCGAGGCCGAGCAGGCGACGGACGATGAGCGTGCGGTTCGCCCAGGGGCAGGCGCGGGCGGCCACGAGCCGGTAGCGGCCTGCTTCGACGGGCCAGGCCTGTGCCCCCTCGGCGAGTCCGGCGTCGGGGTTCCCGATCGATCCGCCGGGCTCGGCGGTGGAGGCGCGGATGGCCTCGGGATCGGCGACAATCCGGTCATCGATGTAGTTGGTATCCCGGGTGAATTCCTGTCCCGGTGTCACGTACGCGCCACGGGTGGAGTGCTGGTTCTCGCTCATGAAGCCAGCCTACGCCGGGCCGATGAAGCGTGGCTGGCCGATGGTCACCTTCCGCGCTAAGTTAAGGTGTCTTAACTTTTCTCGACGACGACGAAGGAGGGCCATGGCGACCACGGTCATCGAACGGCAGGGCCGGCCCCAACGCCGGCTCATCTGGCTGCTGGGACCTGCCTTTGTGGCGGCCATCGCCTATGTGGACCCCGGCAACGTCGCCGCGAACCTGACCGCCGGCGCCCAGCACGGCTACCTGCTGGTGTGGGTACTGGTGGTGGCCAACGTCATGGCCGTCATGATCCAGTACCTCTCCGCCAAACTGGGCCTGGTGACCGGGAAGTCGCTGCCCGAGCTTCTCGGCGAGCGACTGCCCCGCACCGGCCGGCTGGCGTTCTGGGGCCAGGCCGAACTCATCGCCATGGCCACCGACCTGGCCGAGGTCATCGGCGGCGCCATCGCCCTGCAGATCCTCTTCGGCCTGCCGCTCCCCCTCGGCGGGCTGCTGGTCGGCATCGTGTCCATGGTCCTGCTGGCCATCCAGTCGCGACACGGCCAACGCCCGTTCGAATTGGTCATCATGGCCCTGCTGGTGCTGATCACCATCGGCTTCGTTGCTGGTCTGTTCGTCAGCCCGACGGACTGGGGCGCCGCAGCCGGCGGATTGGTCCCGCGGTTCGAGGGGGCCGGAACGGTCCTGCTGGCCGCCGGGATGCTCGGTGCCACCGTCATGCCGCACGCCATCTACCTGCACTCCTCGCTCTCCCGCGACCGCCACGGGGGCGGTCACACCCCGACCGGGCTGAAACGTCTCCTGCGCGCGAACCGTTGGGATGTCGGGCTGGCCCTCGTCGTCGCCGGCTCCGTCAACATCGCCATGCTGCTGCTGGCTGCCACGAGCCTGCGCGGCGTCGAGGGGACCGACTCCATCCAGGGCGCGCACGCGGCCATCGTCGATGCGCTGGGGCCGTTCATCGGCGTCGTCTTCGGGGTGGGTCTGCTGGCGTCGGGCCTGGCCTCCACCTCGGTCGGCTGCTATGCCGGTTCGGCGATCATGTCGGGGCTGCTGCACCGGCGGATCCCGTTGCTGGCGCGCCGCTTGGTGACGCTGATCCCCGCGATCATCATCCTGTCCGTCGGCGTGGACCCGACGTGGGCCTTGGTACTCAGCCAGGTGTTCCTCTCGGTGGGCATCCCCTTCGCTCTGGTTCCCTTGGTCCGTTATACGGGCCTGCGCTCGCTCATGGGCACGAACGCCAACCCCCCCGCCACCCAGGTCTTCGCGTGGGCCATCACCGTCGCGATCGTCGCGCTGAACCTGCTGCTCATCTACCTCACCGTCACAGGAGCCACCTGATGGCACCCCGCCCGTCTGCCAGTCCGCCGGCCGAGGGCATCAGCCGGGTTGCCGAGGATTTCCTCAAGGCCATCTGGTCCGCCACCGAATGGGGAGGCGCGCCCATCACCGGCAAGGCGCTGGCCGAACGCTTCGGCACCACAGCGGCCAACGTCTCGGACACCATTCGCCGCCTCACCGCGCAGGGCCTGGTCAGCCACGAACCCTACAAGCCGGTCCGACTCACTCCGGCCGGCGAACGCCACGCGGTGGCCATGGTCCGCAAGCACCGGCTCATCGAATCGTTCCTCGTACGCACCCTCGGCTACTCGTGGGAGGAAGTGCACGACGAGGCGGAGAACCTCGAGCATGCGGTCTCCGAAACCATGATCGAGCGCATCGACGCCCTCCTGGGCCACCCGGACCGCGACCCCCACGGAGACCCGATCCCCGCGGCGGACGGCACCTCGCCCCACCCGGAGCACGCGGTGAACCTCCCCGATGCCGCCCCCGGCAGCTACGAGGTCACGCGCATCTCCGATGACGATCCGGCTATTCTGCGCTTGCTCGCCGGCCACGGTCTGGGCCCCGGGTCCGTCGTCACCGTGCGAATCCGCGACGCCAATTCCGAATTGCTCTTCCTCGAGTACGACGACGGTGAGTTGGCTTCGCTGCCACGTGAAGCGGCCGCGGCGATTTGGCTGGTCAACAAGGGCTGAGCGCGTTTTTCTGGTCCTTGGGTTCCGAGCCGTTTAGTGGGCGAGGGCCCGTCGGGCAATCGCTATCAAGTCCTGTGCTGGCGTTTGCGAGGGGCGCGGACCATCCGACCACACTGCGGACAGGTTCCTCGTCAGCTGGATTCCGGTCGTTTCGACGGCGACCAGGCGCCTGAGCGCCAGATCGTCGGAAATCGCCAGGGAACTGAGAACACCGGGCGCCACACCGGAGGCGATAGCCGTCCTGACCACGGCAGTGCTGGAGAGCTCGACGCGGGGTGACGCGATCGTGCCAGCGACCCCGTCGAGCTCCTCGAACAAGTACTCCAAGGCCTTTCGGGTACCCGAGCCCTCTTCGCGGGTAATCGGCGGCGTCTCGGCTAGTTCCCTCGCCGTGATGGGCTTCCGCCGTCGTGCCCACGCATGAGTCGGGGACACGGCAACCATCAAGGTGTCACTACCCAAGGTCGCGGCACGCAGGTCCGAGGGGATGTCAGGAGTTTCAATAAAGCCGAGCGGTACCGTTCCATCCCGGACCAGGGCGATCACCGCTTCGCTGTTGACGGCGCTGAGTCCGATGCGCGTCGGCACCTGACCGGCAGCTTCTTGTCTGGAGCGCAGGGTGACCAGCCAACGCGGCAGGAGGTACTCCGCGATGGTCAGACTCGCGGCGACGTCGAGTTGGCGCAGTGACTGCGTGCGGATCGATTCGATGCCGGCTTCCAACCGCTCGGCGGCGGCGAGCACGTCGGCGGCCCAGCCCGTGATCATGACACCCGTTTCGGTGAGTGTCGACCCTCGCGGAGACCGGGATATGAGGGTCGCCCCCATCTGGCCTTCCAGAGACCGAATCCGCGAGGAGACAGCTTGCTGGGATACCCCGAGGCGTGCGGCAACCCGAGTCAGGCTGCCGAGCTCGTCGACAGTCACCAGTAGTTCCAAGCCTGCAAGATCAGGCACGTGCGGACCGAGCAAAATACGTTACCTACAACTTTCGCTTGTATCCCGCCAACCTTACGCCGACTACCACGGCCCGGCCGCCTGCGCGAGAGTAGTCTCTGTGAACCCAGCAGATGACCGCCCCGATCTCCCACGCTCCGTTGCCACGCATCACGGACAGCAGCCCCCCGACCGCGTCCGCGCTGGAGGGTCGCCAGCCTGGTTGCCCGGCGTCGGAGTCGCAGGGGCAGCAGCCCTGCTCGCTTGGGGCATCCACACGGTCGTGCCGGCCGTCCCGCTGCTCACCGCCTCCGTTGCCCTGGGCATCCTGGTCGCACAGCTTCCGTCTGCCCGCGGGGCGCTCACTGGCATCCTCGCCCCGGGATTGAGCCTGGCCGCCAAGAAGTTCATGCGGCTGGGCATCGTCCTGCTCGGCCTCAAGCTGAGCCTCGTCGACATTGCCCACCTCGGCTGGATCTCGGTTGTCACCGTCATCGCCGTCCTGGTGATCACTTTCGTCGTGACGCTCTGGCTCGGCCGCCTGTTCGGGCTGCCTGGCCACCAGCCCTTGCTGATCGCGACCGGCTTCTCGATTTGTGGCGCGTCGGCCATCGGTGCGATGAGCCACGTCGTGAAGTCGAAGGACGAGGAAACCGCCACTCCTGTTGCGCTCGTGACGCTCTGCGGAACACTGGCCATCGCCGTGCTTCCCCTGCTGTGGCACCCACTCGGCCTCAACTCGCTGCAGTTCGGGCACTGGGTCGGGGCAAGCGTGCACGACGTCGGCCAGGTGGTCGCCACCGCCCAGATCGCCGGTCCCGCAGCGCTCGCGATCGCCATCGTCGTCAAGCTGACCCGCGTGCTCATGCTCGCCCCCATGGTGGCCATCACCTCGGTCGTCATGCGCAAACGCGAGGGTGACCCCACCGCCGGAGGCAAGCAGCCGCCGATCGTGCCGCTCTTTGTCGCAGGTTTCATCTGCGCCGTGCTGATCCGCACCTTTATTCCGCTCCCGGAACCGGTCACCGACGCTGCGGATACCGTGCAAACAGCGCTGCTGGCCATGGCGCTCTTCGGCCTGGGTACTGCGGTGCGGCTGGGCCAGCTCGTACGGACCGGATGGCGGGCCCTGCTGGTGGCATTGCTGTCGTGGACACTCATCGCGGCCCTCGGCTGGGGTGCAGTGCAACTGGGTTAGGCGTCGAATGGTGGAACAACGCATCAGCGGATGAACGGAGACGTTGAGCCGTCGCGGGGACGGTATCGAGAATCGGGCCGCTATGCTCCAGACATGGGGAAACCACTTGAATACGTCATGCTCCACCGCGGTCTGGGCTGGGTCGCCACGGGGCTGGTCCTGCTTTTCGCGATCCAAATGCTGGGCGTTGCCCTCCAGATGTTCCCGGTGACCCAGCTCTTGGAGGACGGCAACGCTGCCAACCTGGAACCGCCGGGGAGCCTCTATGTCATCCCGGTGTTGATGCTTCTGGCCGGCGCAGCGATGGTCGGCCGCGGGATGATCCGCCGACACGCTACCCCCACCGCTGAAACTACCGGTTGATCCCCAACGACAATCCATCCGCCTGGGACCGGGAGCGGGCCAACCGGGCGAACGGGCCGTCGCCGTCGCGCAGCTCGGCGGGCGTCCCGCGCTCGTCAATGCGATGGGAGTATCTTCTTCAGCGACGCTGAAGGGCCATCATGAGAATCGAAGTCTCGGGTTGGGACCAGTATGCATCGAGACTCAATTCGTGTGTTAAACGGGCCCACGTTAGACGGGGTGCTCCTGATTTGCCGCTCTCATAGCGAGGCACTCCAAAGGATCTCTCGAAGCCCACCCGGTATCGCTCGAAGTGTTGCCAGATCTCCGCTCGGGTGCCACCGAACGTCAGGACGATAGCGGCCAGCTCCCCATTTTCGATATACCACTGACCGGATAGGTCACTTTCCCTGGCGGTGAAGTCGTACTCGACTAACCCCTCTTCATGAGCGCTGCGGCTTCCCTCAACCGTCTGGCAACCATGACGTTCCAATATGCGAGCGAGCTCGGATTCTGATGAGGGCCAATGGGTGCACAAGAGAGCACCCACTGCTTCACTTAGCCGCTCCGCACTCGGCCCTCGAACTGTACGAAACCCCAAAACTGGCTCCTTAACAACTCAATGCGCTTAGCAGGTCACTGTCTCGATGCCGGATCCAGCCTCAGCCAAAGACAACGATCCAGCAGGGGGCGACCACGCACCGCTCTTGTTTGCGTTCCATAGATTCCATCGCAGATACGATGGGCAGGTACCGGTGTAGTACGACGTGCACCGCCACAGACAATCAGGACCGTAGGCGGGTTTCATTTTTGCCATCAACGATTGGCACTTCGCCTGTGAACCGATATTGCTTTCGAAGAGTGCCCATTTGTATGCAGCAGCCGTCCCGGCAGGACTGCTAGCAACGGAAATTGCTTGTGCCGTGGGTTCGGTCGGTTGAGCAATGGGTTCCGCGGTTGCCGGTCCCGCAAACAGACCAACTGCCAACAGAGCCGAAATCACGACCGCAACAATCCCAGCCGGCTTTCGTACTTTGAGACCGTATGACATTTTCTCCGCTTGCAGTGCCGTCAACCAATAATGAAACGATATTCACACACGCTGTGTTTAAAGGCAACGGGCGGGGCCACTTGGAGGCAAGTTGAGGATCGACGAAGTACATCGACTCAGACGCAACTTTGTTCATGAACCTCTGAAAACTCGTTCAAGGGGACGTCTTCTCCGTGACCGTCCTGGACGAAGTCCAGTACTGCGAGGTCGACCAGATCCTGACCGTGGAGCCGGACGAAGCGGAAGCTCTCCGCCAAGAACCCAACACTGACTGCCTGATCCTGGTGGCGTGTACACCAACCGGCCTGACCACCCAGCGATTGCTGGTTCGTGGCCCGAAGGTTCGACGACCCGGCAGCGGCGGAAGCCGGAGCGCTTACCTCGCCAGCGGATGTTAAGGACGCGGGCGCCCGCCTCCTCATTGCCGGTCGATGATCGCCCCGTGTTTGACGGTGTTGGCTACCTACGTCTTCCCGTGGATATGCGACCGCGGACCGTGGTCCCGAGCGACGAGCATCCAACGAATGCCATGAAGCGATCGACTGTGCGCGGACGGCCCCGGACCCTGATCGAAGGCACATTCGAGCAGCCATCCCAAACTCAGCTGAAACCGGCTCTTCCCAGATGAGGGTGTAGGTCGGCCGGCCGCGTCGGTCCGCAGATAGACGTCGAGGTCTCCCGACGATGGAGGTTCCTACGCCATCCATCCGAAAGACCTCGACGTGACCGACGCTACCCCGCCGGCCGGCTTCGGCCGCCCTGACCTGACCGCCTTCGCGTCTCATCCCAATCGACCCTGATCGGGTCTGCTGATCCTCTCGACGAGAACGCAGCGACATCATAGCCACCCAACCCCGACCGTCCGGGAAGCCGGGGCACGTCGCATGGCCTGTGCTGCGGGCGTGTCGAGTGGGGCGTCCAGGGGCGACGCAGGAGCGTCGACGCGACGTGCTGAGAGGTGGTTCTAAGGCATGGCGATAGGTCAGGAACGGCGTCGCTCCCTGCGCAGGAGGGAGCGCAGAGTCTCGGCGTTCGCGTAGCCGACCCGTAGCGCGATCTCGGCGGAGGTGAGGTCCGTGGTTGCTGAGAGGTGCCGAGCTCGTTCGATGCGAAGCCGTTGGACGAAGCCGAGCGGAGTGAGGTTGAGCGCCGCACGGACTCGTCGTTCGAGGGTGCGCCGGCTGGTGCCGAGCGACTGCGCGACGAAGGCGACGTTGAACGGTTCGTCCAGGCGGGCGCGCACGAAGCGTTCGAACTCGACGACGATCGGGTCCTCGTGCCGGAGATGTTCGTAGGCGACGAAGGCCGCCTGCGACGGACGCTCGTCGATGATGAGGAGCTTGGCGACATGTTGGGCCAGGTCGGGGCTGATCGATCGCACGAGTGAGAGCGCGAGGTCGATGTGGGCGAAGGCGGCGCCGGCGGTGACGAGGTTCCCGTCGACCACGACCATGGTGTCGAGATCGAGGGCGACGGTCGGATAGCGCTTCAGGAACTCCGGCCCCAGGAACCAGCTGGTCGTCGCCCGCCGATGATGCATCCGTCCGGTCTCGGCGACGGCGAACACGCCGGTGCACGCCGCGGCGATCCGGGTGGTCGCCTCGTCGAGGCGCCCGAGCGAGGCGATGACCGAACGAGCATCTCGGCTCTGGAGGGCGTCGTTGGTAGCGGCGGCCGTAAGGGTTCCAAGCGCAGGGACGACGACCACGTCGAACTCTCCGGACTCCGACAGCGGGTGGTCCACCGACAGGGTCATCGATGCCGTCGTGGTCACTCGCCGTTTCGGTCCGAGGATG
The DNA here is from genome assembly GCF_039526245.1 of Arthrobacter rhombi. NCBI lineage: Bacteria > Bacillati > Actinomycetota > Actinomycetes > Micrococcales > Micrococcaceae > Arthrobacter > Arthrobacter rhombi. The sequence goes on along the minus strand of NZ_BAAAIV010000010.1, from coordinate 227,637 downwards.
GCGAGTTCGATCGGGTCGATCCGCGGGTCGACATCGCCGCGGGCTCCGTCGGCCACCCGCACGATGTCGATGATCGACGCGATAGCCGAACCGAAGCAGCCGTCGATCGCGATCAGTCCGATACGCATGACGTAAACAATAGCAATACTGCCGTATACGCCACTTCTCACATGCCCTTGCTCGTCATAGACTGAACTCGCTTCACCAAGAAACCTCGACACCTAGGAGAACCCCTCATGTCAACACCCGCATCACTTCCGTATGCCTTCGTCGCCAAGATCGTCGCGGCCGATGGACAGCACGACGCGGTCGCCGATCTGCTCGCCGGCGCTGTCGCGCTCGCCAACGAAGAAGTAGGAACGATTGTCTGGTTCGCGGTCAGGACCCACGCCGACACCTTCTGGATCTTCGATGCATTCCCCGACGAGGCCGCTCGCGACGCCCACGCCAACGGCGCCATCGTCGCAGCCCTGATGGCCAACCAGCACCTCCTCGGCACAGCACCCGAGATCCTGGCGGCCGACGTCCTCGCGTCCAAGCTCCCGTAGTCCGCCAACGCACGAGACGATCGCGCCCCGCCGAGCCGTCGCCAGGTCGCGACGCAACGCCACGCTGCGTTGCCGAGCGGTGCGAGGCCTATCGGCACACGGACAGGATGCCGGCCGCGAGCGCTCAGCCTGCGAGGGGTCCGTCGCAGAGGAGAGCGACGTCGGTGTCGGGCAGAGACGTGAGGCCAGCGCATCGCGCGACCACCAGAACCGAACAGCCCCTGCCCTGCGTTTCCGCAGGTCAGGGGCTGTTCGCCGGAGCCGCCTGTCGGAATCGAACCGACGACCGAATCACGTCGGCTTTGCGTCTATCGCTTGATGCGCCCACTGGGCGAACGAGCCGCTGACCTGCGCAAACGCCGAGCGTGGGGGACGCCGCCATCCGGTGGTGACCGACGACGACCGACCAGTACCGACCGTTTCACCGGAGCTTGCGGCGGCGTCGAAGCCGAGCAAGCTCCATTCCTTTAGCTCACCGCGCCCTCCTCCTCGCCGGTCCCGTCGTCGTCGAAGACGTTTCAGGGGTCTTCTCAGATGACGGTGTAGGTCGGCCGGGCGCGTCGGTCCGCAGATAGACGTCGAGGTCTCCCGACGACGGAGGTTCCTACGCCATCCATCCGAAAGACCTCGACGTGTCCGACGCTACCCCGCCGGCCGGCTTCGGCCGCCCTGACCTGACCGCCTTCGCTCGACTCGACGGCCTCGGTCTGAGCGTGACCGGACAACGACTTGAACCGGATCGTGCGGTCCTCGCGTGCCGCGTGGTGGAACCAGATCAGTGGTGCCGACGGTGCGGCAGCGAAGGCGCTGCTCGTGACACCGTGATCCGGCGGTTGGCCCACGAGCCGCTGGGCTGGCGACCGACCGTGCTGGAAGTTGTAGTGCGCCGCTACCGCTGTGCCGACTGCGGACACGTGTGGCGCCAAGACACCAGCGCCGCGGCGGAGCCACGCGCGAAGCTCTCGCGCACCGGGCTGCGGTGGGCGCTGGAAGGGATCGTGGTCGCACACCTCACCGTCGCCCGTGTCGCCGAGGGACTCGGGGTCGCGTGGGACACCGCCAACAACGCGGTCCTGGCTGAAGGCAAGCGGCTGCTGATCAACGACCCCACGCGGTTTGAGGGCGTGAAGGTCATTGGCGTCGATGAGCACGTCTGTCGCCACACCAGGCGTGGCGACAAGTACGTCACCGTGATCATCGACCTCACCCCGGTCCGCGATGGCACCGGCCCAGCAAGGCTGCTGGACATGGTCGAGGGCCGGTCGAAGGCGGCGTTCAAGACCTGGCTCGCCGACCGCGACGACGCCTTCCGTGACGCGGTCGAGGTGGTCGCGATGGACGGCTTCACCGGGTTCAAGACCGCCGCTGCAGAGGAGATCCCGGACGCGGTCACGGTGATGGATCCCTTCCACGTCGTGCGCCTGGCCGGTGACGCCCTCGACAGGTGCCGGCGCCGGGTCCAACTCGCGATCCACGGGCACCGTGGGTTCAGGGACGACCCGCTCTACAAGTCGCGGCGCACGCTGCACACCGGCGCGGACCTGCTCACCGACAAGCAGAGCGACAGGCTACGCGCGCTGTTCGTTGATGACGCTCACGTCGAGGTCGAGGCGACCTGGGGTGTCTACCAGCGCATGATCGCCGCCTATTGCCACGAGGACCGGCAACGTGGCCGCGAGCTCATGGAGAAGCTGATCACCGACCTCAGCGCCGGCGTCCCCAAGGTGCTCACCGAGCTCACCACCCTGGGCCGGACCCTGAAGAAGCGAGCCGCTGACGTGCTCGCCTACTTCGAACGACCCGGCACCAGCAACGGGCCGACCGAGGCGCTCAACGGACGGCTCGAACACCTGCGCGGCTCCGCACTCGGGTCCCGCAACCTGACCAACTACATCGCCCGAAGCCTGCTAGAGACCGGCGGCTTCAGACCCCAACTCCTACACCCCCGATTGGGATGAGCCCTGAAACTACCGGTTGATCCCCAACGACAATCCGTCGGCCTGAGCCCGGGATCGAGCCAACCGGGCAAACGGCCCGTCCCCTGCGCGGAGCTCAGCCGGTGTCCCCCGCTCGACGATGCGGCCGCCGTCGAGGACCACGAGTTGGTCGGCCTGCTCCACCGTGGAGAGGCGGTGGGCGATCGTGATGGTGGTCCGCCCCTCCGCCAGCCGATCCAGCGCAGCCTGGACCTGGGCTTCAGTGGTGTTGTCCAGCGCGGACGTCGCCTCGTCCAGCACCAGGACCCGCGGGTTGCGCAGGATGGTCCGGGCGATAGCCAGGCGTTGCTGCTCACCCCCGGAGAACCGGTGCCCGCGGGCACCGACCAGCGTGTCCAGCTGGTCCGGCAGCGAGGCGATGAGATTGTCGATCTGCGCCGACTCCAGCGCGGCCCACAGGGTGGCCTCGTCGGCCTCGGGATCGGCCATCAGCAGGTTCTCCCGGATCGAGGCGTGGACCAGATAGGACTCCTGGGACACCATGCCCACGATCCGTGAGAGGTCCGCCGGGGCGAGGTCGCGGACGTCGATCCCGTCGATGGTGACCTGCCCGGTGGTGGTGTCATGCAGGCGCGGGACCAGCGAACCCAAGGTGGACTTGCCCGAGCCGGTGGCCCCGACAATCGCCGTCGCGGTCCCGGCAGGCACCACCAGATCGATGTCAGACAGGACCGTCGCATCGCCGTCGTACGAGAAGCCCACGCCCTCGAAGCGCAGTTCCCCGCGCACGGCGGCCGGGTCGATGGCGACCGGGTGTTCGGGCGGGGTGATCTCCGGGACGAGGTCGAGGTATTCGAAGATGCGGCTGAACAGCGCCATGGCGGTCACCCATTGGACCCCGACATTGAGCAGTCCCATGATGGGGCGGAAGATCGCTGCCTGCAGGGCCGTGAACGCGACGATGGTGCCGATGGTCATGCCCCCGGTGGCCGCCGGGAAGCCGCCTGCCAGGTAGATCACCGCGGGAATGGCGGCGAACACGATCTGCATGGTGGCCATGCGCCAGCGTCCGGCCAGCTGCGAGCGCAGTTCCAGTCCGATGAGGCGGTGGGAGCTGGCGGTGAAGCGTTCGGCGTCGCGCCCGGTGGTGCCCAGGGTCTTGGACAGGCGGACGCCGGAGACGGAGAGGCCCTGTTCGACCTGGGTGTAGAGGTTGGCGAGCTCGGCCTGGCGGTCGGCGGTGATGTCGCGGCGCATCAGGGCCACCCGGCGGCTGAGGATCACCGCTGGCGGGATGACGATGAGCGAGAGGATGCTGAGCATTGGCGAGAGGGCGACCATGGCGATGGCGGTGGCGACGGCGGTGGTCAGGTTCGAGGCGATGGACGTCGCGGTGGTGGTGACCACCGACTGCATGCCGGCGATGTCGCTGGTCAGTCGGGATTGGACCTCGCCGCCGCGGGTGCGGGTGAAGAACGCGAGCGACTGGGCCTGCAGGTGGGTGAACATGCCCGAGCGCAGGGTGTGCATGACGCGCTGGCCCATGTCGGTGGCCATCCAGGTCTGCACGACGCCGATCAGTGCGGTGATGGCCGCGATGACGACCATGGCGCCGGCCAGGGTGGCCAGCAGCGGGATGTCCGCGTTCGGGATGGCGTCGTCGATGATCGCGCGGACCAGGAACGGCTGGGCCAGCCCGGCAATCGAGGCGAGGCTGATCAGCAGCACCAGGATGGTGATCATGCGGCGATGCGGCGCGAACAGTGCTGCGACGCGGCGCAGGCTCACCGGGTGGTCGGTGAGCTGGTTGCGGTCGGCGGCGCTGACTTTTGCGGGGCCGGGGCCGCCGGGCCGGCCGCCTCCCATGCCGCCGGCGCCGGGCTGGGTCGGGGCGGGAGCGGAGGACGGGGTGGGGTTTGGGGCCGATGCCATCGGCACCACCTCCTGGGTCGAAGGGGTTGCGCGGTTGTCGCGCCAACTATGCCGAGGTTACCTCACTATGTGGTTGCCGCGCAAATGGGTACACTGGTGACATGACCTCCCCTGCCGCCGCTGTCCACGCCGCCGAATACGCCGACGAACCCGATCTGGGCGAGTTGTTCCATGCAGCCTTCCGCGGGCTGCGCCGCCGGTGGGCGCACGAGCTGGCGCCGTTCGAGATGACACCGCACCAGTGGCGGGCCCTGAACACCCTGGCCCGGCACAGCGACTCCTGCGCCCCGACCGCGGACCTGCCGCCCGCGGGCGTGCTGCGGCTGAAGGCGCTGGCCGAGCAGTTGCGGATCGCCCCTCGTTCGGCCACCGAGGTGGTGGACCAGCTCGAGGGCAAGGGGCTGGTGGAGCGGATTCCCGATCCCCACGACCGCCGCGCGGTCCTGGTCCGGATGACCGCGACCGGGCAGGAACTGCGCTCCGACGTGCAGCGGGCCCGGCGGGAGCAGGCCAACGAATTCTTTGCCCGGCTGGATTCCGGCGAGCGCGCCGAACTGTCCCGCCTCCTGGGCGTCCTCGCCGAGGAAACGAACTGCAGCCCCCGCGTCTAGTGTGGGGAGCGAACGCATCCCCGATCGGCAGGAGGGCATCCCATGCCCCGCACCATCCGCTGGACCACCGCCGACATCGGCGACCTGACCGGTAAGACAGCCATCGTGACCGGCGCCAACAACGGCCTCGGATGGGCGACCACCCGCGAATTGCTCCTGCACGGGGCACACGTCGTCCTCGCCTGCCGCGACGACGCCAAGGGCCAGGCCGCGCTGGATCGACTGCGAGCGGACGCCGTGGGCGCGGTCGGCGAACTGCGCGCCGAGGTCCTGGTCCTGGACCTGTCCATCCTCGCCAGCGTGCGCACCTTCGCCGAGGCGTTCCTCGTCGCACACGACCGCCTGGACCTGCTGGTCAACAACGCCGGCATCATGATGACCCCGTATGGGCTGACGGCCGACGGGTACGAGCTGCAGTTCGGCACCAACCACCTCGGCCACTTCGCCCTAGCCGGCCTGCTGCTGGACGCACTGGCGGCGGCACCGGGCTCCCGCGTCGTCTCGCTGTCCAGCCTGGCCCATCGTGGCGGGTCGATGGACTTCGCGAACCCGTTGTTCGCCGACGGCGGGTACTCCCCCAGCGCTGCCTACAACCGCTCGAAGCTGGCCAACCTGCTGTTCACCCGCGCATTGGACCGGCGGCTGCGCGCTGCCGGCCAGGACACCCTGGCCGTCGCCGCCCACCCCGGCGTGGTGGGCACCGACTTGTTCGGCCATGTCTTCGACCGGCCGGCGCTCCGCCCGGCCCGTGCGGTGTTCAACGCCGTGATGCCCCGACCGGCGGATGGCGCCCGCCCCACCCTGCGGGCGGCCACCGATCCCGGCGCCCGGGGTGGGGACTACTTCGGGCCGGGAGGTCCCGGTGAATTGCGCGGGGCACCGCGTCGGGCGAAGTCCAGCGAGGCGGCCCACGACCCCGCGACGGCCCGCCGGCTCTGGGAGCTCTCCGAGGAGCTCACCGGCGTGCATTACCTGGACGCACCCGGCATCTCCTAGCCTTCGGCCCGGCCGGCCCGCCAGTACCCCATGAAGGAAACCTGCTTGCGGTCGATCCCGACATCGCGCACCAGGTAGCGGCGCATCGACTTGATGACCCCGGCCTCGCCCGCAATCCAGGCATAGAACGGCTGGCCCGATCCCGACGTCGTCTCCCACAGGATGCCCTCGTCGACGTTCACGTCCTCGAAGTCCTTGCCCGGATCCACCGCGCCGGCGCCGGGAACCGCGACGGCGGAGCGGACCGCCGCCTCCAGCAGGTTTCCCGGGGCCTGCATGCCGCGCGGCAGCCACTGCACTGCCACGCCGGAGCGGGTGAACGAACCCTGGATGTCCTCGACGGCCGGCACCTCGATGAATGCGTCGCCGGTGATGCCCGGCGGCAGTGACTCCAGGATCGAGCAGATCGCCGGGGCCGCCGTCTCGTCGCCGGCCAGCAGGATGCGCCGGGCCTGCCCGGGACGGAATTCGATGCCCCCGTAGTCATGGCCGCACAGGGCGCGGTTCGGCCCCAGGATGATGACCTCGTCGCCGATCTGGGCTTCGGCGGCCCACACCGAGGCCGGCCCGCCCACCAGCACGCCGTTCTCGCGGCGCACATGGAGCACGAAGTCCAGATCCAGCTCGGGGTCCACCCCGGCGTTCCCGGGGTGCCCTGCGGGGCGGAAGGACCTGACCGTATAGGTGCGCATCGACCCGCGTTCGGACGGGTCCTTGGCCAGCCACGTCCGGTACCAGCCGGAGGCGTCGTCGTCGCTGATCGTCCCACCCGGCGACAGATCCTCGAACAGCGAACGCATGCGGGCCACGGCTCCCTCTCCGGGCGGCGGCACCAGGACCTTGATGCGCAGGTCCAGCGGGTGGCCTCCGGTGCCGAAGTGCTCCAGTTCCGGCCCGGCGAGGGTCAACCGGCGGAAGCTGGGGCCCAGGTCCTGGACGTCGACTGCGGTGAGGCCGAACGCCAGAGTGGGGCAGACCTGGACCGAGGGGCGGCGCGGTTCCTGCACGACGGCGGTGTCCCCGTCTTCCTGCCCCGCCCCGGCCACCTCGCCCGGGCTCGGGTCAGCCTGCGGGGTCTCGTCGTCGAGTCGGGTGGTGCGGAAGCGTGTGCTGGCCGCGTCCTCCGCCACGTCGGGCCGCTGCACCAGGTGACGGCCGATCGGCAGCACCAGCGGGGAGCCGGCGACGGGGTCGGTGATCACCCGGGCCGGGAGCCCGAACACCTCCTGGACCAGCTCGGCGGTCAGGACCTCGGAGGGGCGCCCGGAGACGGCCACCGCACCGTCGACGAGTGCCACCAGGTGGTCGGCGTAACGTGTGGCCAGGTTGAGGTCGTGCACCACCATGACCACCGTGGTGCCGTTCCTGCGGTTCAGGTCGGCGATCGCGTCGAGCAGCAGCAGCCGTTGCGCCACGTCCAGGTGGTTGGTCAGCTCGTCCAGCAGCACGACGCCGGTCTCCCGGCCCAGGACCCGGGCCACCGCGAGCAGCTGGAGCTGATCGGCCGAGAGGTCGCCTTCGAGGCGGTCGGCGAGCCCGGTGCACCCGGTGGCGAGCAGCGCACGGTCGATCGCCGCGTCGTCGTTCCCGGTCCACCCAGCGGAAGCGGAGCCCTGCGCGGCCCGGCCGCGGGCCACGTACTCACGGGCGGTGGCCCCCTCGAACTCCGGATGGGGTTCGGCCAGCAGACCCGGCAGGCCGGCGGAATCGGCAGCGGGGAGCGCTGCCAGGTCGCGGAGCAGGGTCGAGGTGCCGCTGCCGTTGGCGCCGATGACCAGGGTGATCGCGCCGGCGGGGATGTCCAGGGACAGCCGCTCTGCGTTCAGGGGGTTCATGTGTTCCTTCGCTGGTGGGGTGTGCTCGCGCCGGGTGGACGCCATCCTGCTGGCCGGGCAACGGGTCCGCTGGGGTGCCGCTGCCCTAGACTGGCGGCATGATCCAGCCGACGCCTGCCCCGCTGTTGCACGTGACCGATGCTGCCGCCCTGATCACCGCCCCGAATCCCGGGCCCATGACGTTGGACGGGACCAATTCGTACATAGTGCGTGCCACGCCGGATGCCGGCGGCGTGGTGGTGGTGGATCCCGGCCCCGCCGATGAGGGCCACCTGCAGGCACTGGCGGGCCAGGGCCGCGTCGAGCTCATCCTGGTCACCCACCGGCATGGGGACCATACGGAGGGGATCGACAGGTTGCACGAGCTGACCGGAGCCCCGGTGCGCGCCGCGCTTGCCGACCATTGCCGGGTTGCCGAACCGCTGGTCGACGGCGAGGTCATCACGGCCGCCGGGCTGCGCATCCAGGTGGTGGCCACTCCGGGCCACACCTCGGATTCGCTGTGCTTCCTGCTGCCCGACGACGGACACCACGGCTCGGTCCTCACCGGTGACACCGTGCTGGGGCGCGGAACCACCATCCTGGACTTTCCCGACGGAACACTCGGGGACTACCTGGCCAGCCTGGACGTCTTGTCCGGCTTCGAGAAGGCAGCCCTGCTCCCGGCCCACGGACCGGCGCATCCGCATCTGGGCACCGTCGTGGAACAGTACATCTCCCATCGGCTGCAGCGTCTGGAGCAGGTCCGCGAGGCGGTCGCCCGGATCTGTGGCGGGGACGCAGCGGCCCGTCCGTCCGTCGGGGAGGTCACCGATCTGGTCTACGCCGACGTCGACGCCGCGGTGCGCGGGGCGGCCGAGCATTCGGTGGCCGCGCAGCTGGATTACCTGCTCGGGATCGCCGACCGGTCCTAGGGCGAAACGCGCAGGGCACTGGGCATCCACACTGGTCTCCCCTCACGGTTGGCCCGGGAACGACCCCGAAAAACACTGTCTTGTTAGGCTAGCCTTAGCGACTGGCATTACGCAAAGCGCGGGTAACCTATTACCTTCTGCCGCGGTCCCCAGATGACGATTTGATCTTTGGCGCGCCGCCTCTTTGGACTGGCCGGTGCACCCCGCTACAGTCGAGACATGGCCAGCTCCACGCAGCATCCCGAGACGCATTATTCCGCTCAGCCGTCCGTCACGGCGCTCATCACCGGGGCCACCGCCGGCCTCGGCGCCGAGTTCGCCCGGCAGCTGGCCGCGCAAGGCTATTCACTGGTCCTCGTGGCCCGCGACCAGGAGCGCCTGGACTCCACTGCGGAGTCGTTGCGCGCCCGCTACGCCGTGCAGGTCCAGACCATCAGCGCCGACCTGGTCACCGAGGCCGGCGTCCAAACGGTCGCCAACCGGCTCGCCGATTCGAACCATCCGGTCACCACCCTGGTCAACAATGCCGGCTACGGCTTGACCGGCAACTTCGCCGACAACGACCTGGCGGACGAGCTCACCCACCTCGGCATCCACATCCGCACCCCGATGATCCTCTCCCACGCCGCGCTGCGGACCATGGCGGAAATCGGCGGTGGGCGCATCATCAACATCGCCTCGGCCGCTGCCTTCACCCCGCGGGGCACCTACTCCGCGGCGAAGGCCTTCATGGTCAACTTCAGCCGCTGGGCCAACGTCTTCTACCGCGACCGCGGCATCACCGTGACCGCCGTCTGCCCCGGCTTCACCCACACCGAATTCCACGACCGCATGCAGATCGACAAGAAGTCCATCCCGGCCTGGTCCTGGCTGGAGGCCGAGGAGGTCGTGCGTAGCGGGCTCACCGATGCCATGGCCGGCCGCTCGGTGTCGATCCCCAGCACCAAGTACAAGGTCATCACCTTCCTGGCCCGGATCGCCCCCGACGCCCTGGTGGCACGCATCGCCCAACGCGGCCGCTGAGCCGCCCCCGGTGGCGGTGAGCCGGATCACACCTTAGGCTGACCTGAAGTAATCATCAAAGGATCACTTCAGGTCAGGACGGCACGTGGGGGCCACGCCAGCACGCAAGAGGGCTGCCTCACGGTCGCGCCTGCTGGCCCTGCTCGGCGTGACGATCTTCGCCTTGACCGCAATCCTGGCCAGCGCAACGGCCTACAGCCAGTTGGCCAGCGTCCAGGCCCTGCGCTCCACCCTCCTTCCGGTGCACGCCCAGCCGCTCCTGTACCGCGTCCACACCACTGCCTCGGCGGATCCCGCAGCCCAGCAGGCCGCGGCCAGCGCCCTGCTGCAGCGGAGGGGACTCTCCGGGACCCTGGACGCCACCGTTTCGCAGCGCAGCGGCATCTACCCGGTCCGGGGTGCTTCGGCCGGCGCCAGCGTCCAGTTCACGTCCTTCGATGGTGCGCCGGACCGGCTTCCGGTCCGCGAAGGCACCTTCCCCGCGGATCACGACCCCGGGGTGGCCATCACCAGCACGACGGCGGATGCCTGGCACCTCGGCGTCGGCGACGATCTGGTGGTCACCGGGCCCGGCGGTGAACTGCGTCTGCCCGTCCGGGCCATCGTGGACCCCACCACCACCGGGGCGGCCCTGCTGGCTCCCGACGCACCGAGTGGATCCACCACGCCACCCGTACTGGCTGCCCTGTCCGCGCGGGAGCTCACCTCGACGTTCCCCGAACGCCAACTCGTCTGGACGCTGACGGCCAACCCCGAGCACATCGGCGCTGCCGATCTGGGCCGGTTGGGCGATGGTGTCGATGCGCTGGTGCCGGCGATGGTCCAGGACTCCCGCATTAACAACTCGGGGGTCGTCGGCTCCGGCGACCTGGCCGCTGCCTTGCGCACTGCGGGCCAGGGCACCCAGGCGCCCGCTGCGATGCTGCCGACTGCGCTGGTCCCGCTGGCCGCCGTCGGGGTCGTGGCACTGGTCCAGCTGCTGCGCCTGCTGGCCAGTTCGCGGGGCCGCGAGACCAGCCTGCTGCTCTCGCGCGGGGTCTCCGGATGGCAGCTGGCCCGGTCCAACGCGCTCGAAACCGGTCTGCTGGCATTGCTGGCCGCGGCGGCCGGGTGGGCCGTCGCCGTGGCCACGGTACCGGCGCTGCTCCGCTGGCTCGACGGCACCAGCTCCTCGGGGGTTCCGTTGGCACCGGCGGTGCTCGCGGGCACGTGGGCCGTCCCGGCCGTCATGGTCCTCGGATGCCTGGCGGGCGCGGGGGCACTGGGACTGCAGGCGGCCCGGGCCGAAGTGCTCCGGCTGGACCGGGCGCGGCGCACGGAACGCCTCGGCGGCCGCAATGCGTCGGCGTTGTCGGTGATCACCCTGGCCTTCGCCCTGTGCGTCGCCGCCTTCTGCCTCTGGCAATTACTGGCCTCCGGCAGTCCGCTGCTCCGGATGGCCGACGGCGCCACCCGGGTCAATCCGTTTGCCGCGTGGGCAACGGCCCTGCTCGTCCTGTCGCTGGGAGGGGTCACGGTGCTCGCGGCCGCCCTGATGTGCCGGGGCTTGGCCTCCGCGACGCGCCGTCGTCCGGGGTTCCTGGTGTCTTCGACGTTCACCGGGTTGGCCCGGGACCCCCTGGCCCTGGTCCTGCCGGTCTTCCTGATCACCGTCTCCCTCGCGGCATCGGTGGTGGCGATGTCCTACGGCTCGACGTTTGCGGCGGCCACCCGGACCAGCGGCCTGCTGGCCAACGCGGCACCCCTGAGGATCAACGTGGCCGGTTCCTCCTTGCTCGATGGGCCGCAGGACCTGCCGGACCCCGCACCCTACGCCGCACTTCCCCACGTCAGCTCGGCCACCCGCGCCCTCTCCCTGCCGACCCGCTTCGGCCAGGAAAGCGGATCCCTGCAGGCCCTCGACCCGCGGGCGACGGCCAGTGCCCTGGACGCCCTGCCCTCCGCCGACGCCCCCGCCCTGGCCGCGGCGCTGCACCCCACCTCCCCCACACCGGCAGTCGGCCTGCCTGCCGGAACCCACACGGCAACCCTTGAACTGGCCATCGGCCCGGAACCCTCCGGCGGCGGCGCCACGGCGGCCCGGGATCCGATCGACGCGACCGCCTGGATCACCGGCAGCGACGGGCGCCTGGTCCCCCTGGAGTCCAGGACCACCGAGCGTGGCCACCGCTCCGGTTGGCGGCAGGTTTCCCTGGGTTTCGACCTGCCGGAGGGCATGGCCTCCCCCGCCATCGCCGCCCTCGACCTGCGGGTGGCCCCGGCCTCCCCCGACGACACCCACGTCGAGCTGACCGGCCTGATGGCCGACGGGCAGCGACTCGACGTGCCGTCCGCCGCCGAACTGGGCCTGCTGCCCCACCCCACCGAGGGCACTGCCGGCCAGGTGGGGGAACTACGACCGGGCGAGCAGTCGCCGTTCTCCCCCGATCCCACCGACCCGTCGGGCTTCACCGTCCCCGCCACCGACGGCCAGGATGTATCCGTCCGGCTGGTGGACCGGCCCGCTTCGGCGCCCGGACCGGTGCCCGCAGTGGTTACCGAAACGCTGTTGGACCAGCTGGGGCGCACCGTCGGCGATGTCCTGGGCATCGAGTCCGGCGGGATCAACGTGCAGATCCGGGTGGCCGGAACCGTCGAGGTGGTCCCCGGGGCCACCGACCCGCTGGCCGTGCTGGTGGAACTCCCGGCGCTGGAACGCGCCGAACTGCATCTGCCCGGCCCCATCCACCGGCCCAACCAGCTGCTGATCGACACCGAGGACCCCTCGGCCGTGGCGGCTGCCGCCACACCCCTGCTGGCGCCCGGAGACCAGCTGGGCTCCGCGGTGGATGAGACCGCTGCGCGTTTCGTCGCCCCGGCCACGATCGTCCTGTGGCTCACGGCGCTCGGGACCTTCGCCGTGGCGGCCATCGCCCTGGCGGCGCACGTGCTGGCGATGGCCCGGAACCGCCGGAGGGAGGTGGCGCTGCTCTCGGCACTTGGCCTCCCAGCAGTGGTCCAGCAGCGGGCCAGGATCCTGGAAATGACGCTCCTCGGTGCCCTGGCCGCCATCGGAGGCACCGGCGTCGGGCTGGCTGCGGTGGCACTCACGGACGAACCCATGGTCCGGGCCGTCGTCCAGGGGGTCCCCGAGGTCCTGTCCCTGCCGCTGGTGGTGCCCGGAGTCGTGGCCCTCGCGATCCTGGCGCACCTGGGCCTGGGCGCCGGCGCCGGTTGGCTCTCGGCGCGCGGTGGCCGCCTGCGCGCCGCCCACACCACCGGGCGGGGGGCCGGATGATGCGCGGAGCCCCCCTCACCTATCGACTGCCGCGGCTGCTGCGGCACCAATTCCACCGGCTGACCCCCGGGACCGTGATGCTGGCGGCGATCGTCCTGCTGGCTTCCCTGTTGTTGGCGTTGTGGCCACGCCTGACGGCATCGAGTACGACGGCGGAACTGCGCCAGGAGCTCTCCTCGCTGTCCGCGGGGGTCCGCAACCCCCAAGCGGTCTCCCTCGACTGGATGCCCACCGGACCCGCGCCGGAGGGCCAGGACGTGGCCCTGCCAGGAAAAATGGGGGATCTGTATGGGCTTTTCGCCGCGGCAGCCGACCGGAGCGCCGCGGAGGCGGGCCCTCCCCTGTCCGATCTGCTGGGTCCGGCCCGCTTCCGCACCACCTCCCGGCCGGGAACGGTGACCGACCCTCCCCCGGGCATCGGCACCATGGAAGTCTCGCTGACCGCCGACCCGTTCGCCGCCGGGCACCTGGACATCGTTCGGGGCAAGGCCCCGGAACCCGCAGATCCCTCGCTGCTGGACCAGGTCTCCCAGGGGGAGGTGGACACGGCCAGGATCCCGGTGCTGATCTCCCGGGAGCTCTCCGAGAAGGCCGGCTGGAGCCTGGGGCAAACGCATCTGCTCCGCGGCGACGCCCCCACGAAGTTCCTGCTGGTCCCCACGGGGATCTTCGAGCCGTCCGATTCCTCGTCCGACTACTGGGCCATGAATCCCGAAGCGGCCACCCCCTCCCTCGGTTTCGAGCCCGAGCACGGAACCACGATCTCTGCCCAGGTCCTCGTGGACCCCGCAGCCCAGAGGACACCGGCGCTGCTCTACAACGGGATCAGGACGCACATCTGGTATCCGTTGGAGCTCTCCGGCCTGACGGCCGCCACCGCGCCCCGGCTGGCGGACCAGTTGGCACTCTTTGCCGGCAGCGAGCGGGCCTTCGAGGTCCCCGAGTTCTCCGGCCCCTTCCCCAACACGGTTTCGGCCCGCTTCGAGACCGCTGCGCCGCAGAAGATCACCGAGGTGCTCGAACGCACCGATGCCGCCCGGCAGATCATGACCATGATGGTCGCCGGACCGCTCGGCATCGCCCTGGCCACGCTCGTGCTGGCCGGGCGCATCGTGGTGGAGCGGCGGCGCCCGACGCTGGCGCTGGCCACGGCCCGGGGCGCCTCACCGCTTCAACTGCGCAGCCGGCTCGCGGGGGAAGGGCTGGCGCTGGGGCTTCCCGCCGCAGCCGTGGGCGTCGGGGCGGCAGCTGTCATGGTGCCCGGGCCGCTGGACATCGCCAGCTGGCTGCTGCCCCTGCTGCTGGGGCTCGCCCCGGCAGCGGTCCTGGGCCTGATGCCCTGGACGGACCGGACCGGCGGGGCCCCGGCCCGGCCGGCGACCCGGATGGCACGGCAACTGCGTCTGGCCACCGAACTGTTCATCCTGGCCGCCACCGCGGTGGCCTGCTGGCTGCTGGTGAGCACCGACGGCGGCCAGCTGGGTCCGGCGCTGGCCCCGCTGTTGACCGTCACACCCCTGCTGCTGGCCCTGCTGATCTGCGTCCTGGTGCTGCGCATCTTCCCCCTTCCGCTGGCCGCCCTGGTCCGTATCCGGCAGAAACGGCCCGGGCTCACGGGCTTCCTCGGCCCGGCGCGCGCCCACCGCGCCCCCGCCGGAGGGATGATTCCGGTCCTGGCCTTGTTGATCGGCCTGTCGATGGCGACGTTCTCGGCCATCACCCTCTCCACGCTCGACCACGGCATCGAGTCCACGGCGCGCACCACCGTCGGCGCCGACCTGCGCGTGGACGGCGCCGGATTCACCGCCGACCAGATGGCGGCCATCGCCGACGTCCCCGGGGTGTCGGCGGCCGCGGCCATCAACGGCGCCCGACGGGTCGATGTGCAGGCCGGCTCCCGGCAGCTCAGCGTCCGGTTGATCTCCGCCGACAGCCGGCAGCTGGGTCGAGCGCAGGCAGGGTATCCGGGCGCCGTGGATCCCGCCTCCGTGGCCCGGCTGGATACCCCCGTCAAGGATGCGGTCCCGGTGGTCGCCTCGACCTCCCTGGGGCTGTCGGTGGGCGATACCGTCGACGCCGATGTCGCCGGTGGCACCCGGATCACGGTGACCGCGGTGGCTCCGGATACCACGGGGTTGACCGCCGATGACCGGTGGATCCTGGCCGACCGCCAGCAGCTGGAACATGCCGGGGCGTCCGGCCTGGAGCCGCAGACCGTGCTGGTTCACCTCGACGACGGGGCCGATGCAGCGGGGGTCGGCGCCGACATCGCCTCGCTGCCCCCGCTCCAGAACGCTGGTTCGTTGACCGTGGCCAACCCCGGGGAGCAGGCGGCGACATGGCGCGCTGCCCCCACCACTGCGGGCCTGGCCGCCGCATTGGTGGTCCTGGTGGCCGTCTCGGCTGTGCTTTCGGCCCTGGCCATCCTGCTGGTGGCGGCCGGGAACGCCCCGGCCCGCAACCGCCTCTTGGGCCTGCTGCGCACCCTGGGGTTCCCGGCCCGCGAGGACGTCAAGCTGCTGGTGTGGGAGCTCGGCCCGCTGCTCGCCGCCGCGGCCCTGGGCGGCATACCGCTGGGAGTGGCGTTGCCGTACCTGCTGACAGCCGCCGTCGACCTGCGCCCGTTCACCGGAGGTCCTGCGCCGCCGGTGGTCGTGCCGGACCCTGCCCTGCTCACCCTGCTCTTCGGCGGGTTGCTCGCCGTCGTCCTGTGTTCCGTTGTCGTCGCGGGCCTGCTGGCCCGGCGCCAGCGGCCTTCCACCCTCTTGAGGATTGGTGATTGACATGACCGCCCCGACCGCCCCTCTCACTCCCCCGCGGGAGCCTGACATCCTGTGCCAGGAGCTCGTGCGGATCTACGCGCACGCGTCCGTCGAGGTGCAGGCGCTGCAGGGTCTGAGCCTGCGGCTCGAACGCGGCGAGTTGACCGCGCTGGTCGGCGCGTCCGGCTCGGGGAAGTCCACGCTGCTGTCCATTCTGGCCGGCCAGGACCGGCCCACGGCGGGCTCGGCCCGGTTGGCCGGGCACGACCTGACGACCATGGGCCGCAGGGAACGGTTGGCGTTCCGCCGGAAGACCACCGGCTTCGTCTGGCAGCAGACCTCCCGGAACCTGCTGCCGTACCTGACGGCAGCCCAGAACGTCGCGTTCCCGGCCACCGTGGCCGGCGGCGATGCCTCCCACCGGCGTGCCCTCGAGCTGCTGGACCTGCTCGACGTCGCCCACTGCGCCGATCGCCGACCCACCGAGCTCTCGGGCGGCGAACAACAGCGCGTGGCCATCGCGGTGGCTATCACCAACGCCCCGCAGGTGGTGCTGGCCGATGAGCCCACCGGCGAGCTCGACGAGGAAACCAGCTCCGATGTCCTCGAGGCCCTGCGCCAGGTCAACCGCGAACTGGGCATCACCACGCTGATCGTGACGCACGATCCGGCGGTGGCCGAACATGTCCAGCGCACCGTGGAGATCCGCGACGGCCGCTGTTCCACCGAGGTCCTGCGCAGCACCAGCGTCTCAGCGGCCGGGGTCACCACGCGCACCGCCGAGGAGTTCGCCGTGCTGGACCACGCCGGGCGCATGCAACTGCCCTCCGACTACGTCTCGGCCCTGGGGCTCCGTGACCGGGTCAGGCTGGCCCTGCACCCCGACCAGGTCACCGTCCGCCCCGGCGACGCGACCACCACCCCACCGCCGCCCCCACCACGGCACGGCCGCCATGCAGGCACCGGGCAGGAGACACCATGACCGACGCATTACGGGCCCTCGGAATCGACAAGACCTACGGCCGGGGCAAGACGGCGGTGCACGCCTGTGCGGGCATCGATCTGCGGGTCGCCTCCGGGGAGCTGCTGGTCATCCGCGGCAGGTCGGGGTCGGGGAAGACGACCCTGCTCAATTGCCTGGGCGGCCTGGACCGTCCCGATGCCGGACAGGTGTGGATCGGGGACCGCGAACTGACTGCCATGCAGGAGGCGGAGCGTGTGGAACTGCGCCAACGGCACCTGGGTTTCGTGTTCCAGGGGTTTGGACTGCTGCCGATGCTCACGGCTGCGGAGAACGTCGAGGTGCCCTTGCGGATTGTGGGCACCGCCGCCGACGTCCGCGAGGAGCGCGTGGCCGAACTCCTGGAACTGGTCGGTCTCACCGCCCACCGGGATCAGCGCCCCGGGGAACTCTCCGGTGGGCAACAGCAACGCGTGGGCATCGCCCGCGCCCTGGCCAACGAGCCACAGCTGCTGATCGCCGACGAGCCGACAGGCCAATTGGACGCCCTCACCGCGGCATCGGTCATGGACCTGTTGCGCGGCCTGACCGAGACGCAGGGTGTGGCCGTCATCGTGACCACCCACGACCCGCAGCTGGCCGACCGTGCAGACCGTGTCCTCCACCTCCATGACGGAGCACTGGCCGGAACACCCTGAGGTGTTCCGGCCAGTGCGCTACCGAGCTGGCGGAGGCGTATCAGCCGCCGACGTTGGCCAGCACCTTTCCGGCATCGACCAGGCCCGCGCCGCACCCGAGCGAGCAGCCGCCCGGCAGCGCACGCGTGCCGGACTTCAGCGCCGACTCGACAGCACTCGGGCTCATCGACGGGTTCTGCGAGCGCATGAGCGCCACGACTCCCGCGACGTGCGGGGTGGCCATCGAGGTGCCCTGGTACTCGGCATAGGCCTCGGCGCCCGGGGTCGTCCGGCCGGAGTTCAGCGTGGAGAGGATGCCGCCTCCGGTGGTGGACGTGTCACCACCGGGTGCGGTGACATCAACCAGGGAACCGTAGTTGGAGTACCAGGACATGCCACCCGATTTGTCGCTGGCCGCCACGGCGATCACGTTGTTGCAGTTGGCCGGACGTGAATTGGAGGCGTTCTGCTGCTCGTTGCCGGCGGCGACCACCACCGAGGTTCCGCGGGAGACGGCGGAGTTGATGGCGTTCTGGTAGGTGGTGCCGCAGGCCCCGCCGCCACCGAGGGACATGTTGATCGCGTCTGCCGGGTTCGGGTTCGCCGGGATGCCCGGCACCGTTCCGCCCGAGGCCCAGACGATGGCGTCGGCGATGTCGGAGAGCATCCCGCCACATTTGGCCAGGACCCGCACGGGGACCACCTTGGCGTTCGGTGCGACACCGGCGACGCCCTTGCCGTTGCCGGTCACCGCGGCGATGGTTCCGGCGACGTGGGTGCCGTGCCAGGAGGAGTTGCTGGCCTGGCTGGAACCGCACTCTCCGGCAGCGGACCAGTCCCCCTGGTCGGCGGCGTTGGCGTCGCGGCCGTTGCCGTCACGGGCGGCGGTGGAGTCGGACACGAAGTCGTAGCCGGGCAGGACGTTCGCGTTCAGGTCGGAGTGGCTGGTGATCCCGGTATCCAGGACCGCCACGACGGAACCGCTGCCGGTCGAGTAGTTCCAGGCACTGGGGGTGCGCATGCCGGTGGAGCCGGTGAAGTCCCACTGTTCGCCATAGCGCGAGTCATTGGGCGTGAGTGCCGACAGCGTCATGCGCACATCGGGTTCGATCGAGGAGATCGTCCCGGTGCGCGCTGCGTCGACCATGAACTGCTTGGCTGCCTTCGCCGTCATCTTCGCATCGGCCTTCACGACGTGGGCTCCGGTGGCCGTCGCGCGCAGCTCCTTCATGCCCACCCCCGCATCCTGTGCTGCGGGGGCAAGGGACTGCACGCGGGACTGCTTCGTTGCGGTCCGGGCGGAGTCCTTGTAGGTGACGATGAACTGGTCGTACGTCGTTCCGGTTTCCACACCGCTGACATCGACGGTGGCGGGCTGGGCCGCCTGCTGGGAGACGGGGACGGCGTCCGAGGTGATGGGCAGCGTGGTGGGGGCCGAGGCGGTGGCCGGCAGCACGCCGAGCCCTCCCACCAGCGAACAGGTTCCCACGAATGCCGCGGTCGTCAGGGTCATGGCGCGGGTCAGTTTGGGGCGTTTAACACCCATGGTGCACTCCTTGCGTCGGTTTTTCCCGAAATCGTCCGACCGCTCCATTGCGGGCCGAACCGGGTCACGCTAGGGATACTAAGCATGTGTTGACTAGTTTTGAAAGACTTGTTCAATGTTGAATATCGAAATGTTGAAGCTTGTCTTTACAGTCCACAAGAGAACGCATTGTCACAGGACAGTGGAGTTTCCGGAGGCAGCCGGGAAGCCGGGCCACGACGGGTCCCGCACGCCAGGGGGTGGTTTACGCGAATGCCTGACTAAAGATCCCGGAATTTTGGGGCGGACCGCACGTGGTGATCATCTGGAGGGGCCCGTCGAGCGGAAACGGTCGTCCCCCGAGGCGCAACCCCTCCCGGAGCGACAGGATCAGTAGTAGACGGCCAGCGGTCCGTGGGGGCCGTCAATGACCTGCACCGGGGTGTCGAAGACCCGGCTGAGCACGTCGTCGGTCATGATCTGCCCGGGGGTGCCGAATTCGACGACCTTCCCGTCCTTGACCGCGCAGATGTGGTCCGCGTAGTGGCCGGCGAAGTTGATGTCGTGGATGACCAGCACGATGGTGCGGCCCAGCTCCTCGGCGGCCCGGCGCAGGTGCTGCATCATCTGGACCGAGTGCCTCATGTCCAGGTTGTTCAGCGGTTCGTCCAGCAGGACGTGTTCGGTGTCCTGGGCCAGCACCATGGCCACGTAGGCGCGCTGCCGTTGGCCGCCCGAGAGCTGGTCGAGGTAGCGGTTCTCCAGGTCGCCCAGATCCAGGAAGTCGATGGAGCGGGAGATGGCCTCTTCGTCGACGGTGGTCAGGCGCCCGCGCGAATGGGGGAATCGGCCGAACCCGACGAGTTGGCGCACCGTCAGCCGCGCGGTGAAGTGGTTCTCCTGGCGCAGGATGGAAACGATCTTGGCCAGATCCTTCGAGGCGGTACTCGCCACGTCGTACCCGGCGACCTCGATGGCACCTTCGTCGATGCCGAGCAGCCGCCCGATCATGGTCAGCAGTGTCGACTTGCCAGCACCGTTGGGCCCCACCAGGGCGGTGATGCCGCCGGTCGGGATCTCGAGGGTGACCGGTCCGATCTCGACCTCGTCGCCATAGCTCTTGCGGACGTCGTTCAGGGTGATCACAGGCGGCCCTTTCTCAGGATGAAGTACAGGAAGAGCGAGCCGCCGATGACCTCGATGATGATCGAGACGACCCCCTGGGCGTAGAAGACGTTCTTCATGATGAAGTACGCGCCCGCCAGGACGACGAACCCGGTGAGCACTGCCACCGGGAAGACGTACCGGTGGTCATGGGTGTCGGCCAGCTGGTAGGCCAGCGTGGCGACGAGGAATCCCAGGAAGGTCATCGGGCCGACCAGGGCGGTCGAGATGGCCATGAGCACGGACACCAGGAGCAGGCTGCGCATGAGCTCGGCGCGATGGTTCAGCCCGAGGTTCGTGGTGGTGTCCCGGCCCAGGGCCATCACATCCAGCCGCTGGGACCTCGTCCACAGCAGCCCGCCGGCGACCAGGCACACCGGGATGGCGATCGGCAGGTAGGAGGCCTCCGCATTGGAGATCGAGCCGAAGAGGCGGGCGGTGAGGACGTCGAATTCGCTCGGGGAGAGCAGCCGCTGCATGAAGGTGGACACGGAACCGAGCCCGCCGCCGACGATGATGCCGATCAGCAGCATGACCTGCAGGTTCCCGTACTTTCCCGAGAGCAGCCACCCGTACAGCGCCACCGACAGCCCGACCATGACCAGCACCTGGAGGATGAACTGCGGGATGCCCTGGACCGCAGTGATGCCGGCGGCCCCGAGGAAGAACACGGCAGCGGTCTGCACTGCGACATAGAGGGACTCGAAGCCCATGATCGAGGGGGTGATGATCCGGTTGTTCGTCACCGTCTGGAAGCTGACCGTGGCCATGGCCTGGCAGAAGGCGACCACGAGCATCACGACAACGCTGGTGCCCCGCAATTCGGCGATCCGCCAGAAACCCGGGGTGCCCGGCGGCATGGGGTTGTCCCAGGCCAGCAGCCCCCAGCCGAAGCCGGCGGCCAGGACGATGAGGACCGCCAGCACGATCCGGTAGCGACGGCGCGAGCGGGCGGTGGGCAGGGGGCCGGAGCCGCGCGGCGTGGAGCGCGGCAGGGTGGGGATGGCCCGCGTGGGCGTCAGGGTCCTAGGCACGACGGCGCTGCCTCAGGAGGAGTCCGATGAAGACGACGGCCCCGACCACTCCCAGGATCAGCGAGACGGGAACCTCGAAGGGCATGATGATGATGCGTCCCACCAGGTCGCAGACGGTGACGATCCCGATCCCCAGCAGGCAGACCCAGGGCAGGTTGCCGCGCAGGTCGTCGCCGCGGAACATCGAGACGATGTTCGGCACGATCAGGCCCAGGAACGGCAGGTTGCCGACCACGACGGTGACGATTCCGGTGGCGATCGCGATCAGCCCGGTGCCCAGCAGGATGACCTGGTGGTAGTTCAGCCCGACGTTGGTGGCCACTTCCTCGCCGAGCCCCGCGACGGTGAACCGGTCGGCCACCAGGAAGACGACGACGCCCACCACCGCGACGATCCACAGGACTTCGTATTGGCCCTTCAATACCGAGGTGAAGCTGCCGGCGAACCAGATCCCGAGGCTCTGGAGCATGTCGGTCTGCAAGGCGATGAAGGTGGAGATGGCCCCGACGACGGCGCCGAGCATGATGCCGACGATGGGGACCGTCAGCGATTCCTTCAGCGAGACCCGGCGCAGGAAGCCGAAGAAGACCATCGTGCCGATGAACGCTGCCACCACGGCACCGATCATCTTCACGGTGATGCTGGCTCCGGGGTCCACGATCATGACCGCCAGCAGGCCCAGCCCGGCCCACTCCGTGGTTCCCGTCGTCGTGGGTTCCACGAACCGGTTCTGCGTCAGCAACTGCATCACCAGGCCGGACATGGCCATGGCGGCCCCGGCCAGCACCAGGGCGATGGTGCGGGGGATGCGCGTGATGCCGAACATCTCCCCGCCCAGTTCACCGCCGAAGATGTCGTAGACGCCGGTGAACAGGGAGAAGGCCAGCAGGGCACCGACGACGGCGACGCCGATGAGCAGTCGTGGTTCGAAGAGCCTGCCCTTGGAGGCGGCGCGCTGTGCCGTGGTGGTCATCGTGCTGGATCGCCCCTAGCCTTCGAGGGCGTCGGCGAAGGAGTTGAAGAACTTGGTGTAGGTCTGGATGCCCTCGTTGGTGTAGGTGTCGGCGGGCATGTAGACGATGTGCTGGTTCTTCACCGCGGGGACGTTCTTCAATGCTGCGGATCCGGCCAGCAGTTCGTTGGCGGGCTGGTAGGAGGCGTCGTCGGAGGCGACGGCAGCGTCGCGGTCCATGGCCAGGATCCAGTCCGGGTTCGACTTCGCGATGGCCTCGACCGAGATGTCGTCACCCTGGTGGTCCTCGCTGGAGTCCTCCACCTCGAGGGCAGGTGCCAGTCCCAGGATGTCGAAGACCGGTCCGAGCGTCCGCCCGTTCCCCGGGGCCGCGTAGCCGATGTCGCCACCGGAGGTGATCACGGCCATGACCTTCTCGTTCTTGTCGTAGGCCTTCTTCACGCGGGCGACCGCAGCATCCAGCTCGTCATTGAGCTGCCGGGCCTCGGCCTGCTTGCCGAAGACCTCGCCCAGGACGGTGGTCTGGCGCTTCAACTCGGCGTCCAGGGGCTGTCCGTCGCGCGGGTCCAGTTCCAGGACGGTGGCCTCGGGCGCCAGTTTGGCGAAGTCGTCGTGGAATTGGGCGAAACGCTGCCCGTTGACGATCAGGTCGGGTTCGGCGGCGACCACGGATTCCAGGTCCGGTTCGCGGTGGCTGCCCAGGTCGATGATCGAATCATCCTTCGTATAGGCGATGGTGTCGGGCATCAGGGCCACGGCACCGGCCGACAGTTCCACACCCCAGTCCGCGAGCGTCTGGAACGTCCGGTTGTCGGTCGCCACCACGGAGGCCGGAGGGTTCTTCACGGTCTGGGCGCCGTTGTTGTCCTGGACTTCAATGGTGGTCGATTCGCCGGCCGAGTCGGTGGAGGCCGCCGAGGTGCCGCCGCAGGCGGTGAGGGCCAGGGCGGATGCTCCCAGCAGGACGCCGAGGCGCAGTTTGATGGAGGACATCTTTGTTCCTTACGAGTGATGACGGCCAGTGGGCCGGGCGGGTAGGAGTCCACTGTTAACTTAGCCTGCCCTACATGAATAACGAACATCGATGCTGGTGTTATTCATGTCACGTCACCATAAGTTGATTAAACAACTCACATCTGTGCACCACCGCGGCGGGACACCGGCCTGCCGCCGATGTCCCGCCCGGATTCCCCGCCCCCGATTGCCCCTAGGCGGCCCGCAGGACGGTGCGCGAGCCGGCGAGCGTGAGCGCACCACGCACCACCAGGACCCCGGCGATCATCGTCACCGCGACCACGAGGATGGTCACCGGCGACACGATCATCGCGATGCCCACGAGCGGGAACATCATGACGGCGGCAACGATGGCCGACCCCAGCGACACCCAGACCAGCGGGCCCATCACCGAACGCACCCGGGCGCTGTCCATGGTGGCCGGGTCCATGCCCAGCCGGCTCAGGTTCCCGTAGAGGTCCCGCCGGTCCAGGGTCAGCGCGCTTTGGTTGATGACTGCCGAGCAGCACACTCCGATGAACGAGGCGACGATCGTCACCAGCACCCCTGTCAGGACGTCATCGATGAGCGCCAGGTCCTGCGCGCTGGCTCCTCCGCCACCGGAGGCGCGCATCATGGCAGCACCCGAGCCGCCGAAAACGGCCACGAAACTGGTCATCGCCACTCCCGAGACCTGCCGCCACGCCGCCTGCGGGGATTCGAGGATCATGCGGGCGGCAAGCAGCCGTTCGGGGCTCTCGGCCTTGCGCAGCGAGCGGACCGCCAACCGGCGGACCACCCATGGCCCTACGACGTTCAATACGGCGAGGACCGCGGCAAAGGCCCCGAGCACCACGGCGATCATGACGGCCAGGTCGCGGATGGTGCCGAGCTGCTGCAGTGCGGTGAACGCAGCGACCACCACGATGCCGGCGACCAGCGCGCGGATCCAGCGGGCACCGGGCGCGACGGCCCGGGTACGCACCCCCAGCGGCGAGACGTTCAGCCGGCGCAGTCCGGCCACCGCCGAGATGATCCCGATCAGCACCACGGCTGCCGCCAGGGCTGCCACGATCCCCGGCGCCATGAACATGTCGGATCCGATGGCCCGGCCGCGGAAGTGCAGCAAACCGACCAGCGGCGCCGAGGCCAGGTACACCACCACGCCGCCGACGGCACCGAGCAGGGCCAGTGCGGCGGAGTCGATCACGGTCACGGCCCCGGCGAGCGCCGGGGTGCCGCCGAGCAACCGCACGGTGGCAAGTCGCTCGTCGTGGGAGCGGGCGGACAGGCGGGCCGCGGCACCGCCGAGGACGGCCAGGGGCACCACCAGCAGCACCACGGCGATGCCCGCGAGGATCAGGTACATGCCGGTGAGCTCGTCCTGCACGGCCCGGAAGGACAGGCCGCCGGCGGCGACCAGGAGCAGCAGCGCGGTGGTCAGGACGTAGGCGGTGACGGTGAGCACTTGCGGTGCCAGGCGCCCGCGGGTGGGCCGGCCCAGCAGCCAGGCGAGGGAGAAGGCCTTCATGACCGGGCTCCCGTCCCGGAGGTGGGGACACCGGCGTCGTGCTGGATCCGCCCGTCGAGCAGGTGGATGACCCGGTGGCAGCGGGCGGCGACCTGCGGGTCGTGGGTGACCATGACCAGGGTGTTGCCGCGGCCGACGGTGGCGTCGACGAGGACGTCGAGCACCTCGGCGGAGGTCGCCGAATCCAGTGCCCCGGTGGGTTCGTCCGCGAAGGTGACGGTGGCGCCGGTGACCTGGGCGCGGGCGATGGCCACCCGCTGGGCCTGCCCGCCGGAGAGTTGGCCGATCCGCCGCTCCTCCATCCCGGCCAGGCCGAGCGCGCCCAGCCATTCGGCGGCGCGCGGCAGGGCGGCCGAGCGCGGGATCCCGTTGATCATCAGCGCCATGGCCACGTTCTCGATGGCCGTGAGTTCGGGGATGAGCAGGCCCGATTGGAAGACGAAGCCGAAGCTTCCGCGGCGCAGGCGGGAGCGGGCGGATTCGCCCAGGGCCGCGATCTCCACGGGACCGGTCGATGCCGACGGGTCCTGGAAGAGCACCGAGCCGGAGTCGGGGCGTTCGATGCCGGCCAGGGTGTGCAGCAGGGTGGACTTGCCGGAGCCCGAGGGCCCCATGATGGCCAGCGATCCGCCGGCCGGGATGTCCAGGCCCAGCCGGTCCAGCGCGATGGTGCTGCCGAACGCCCGGGTCAGGTCGCGGGCGGACAGGACCGGGGCGGGGCCGCCGGCCGCGGGATGGAGCGGGTGGGGTGAGTGCGGGTGCGAGGTGTTGTGTTCCATGCCTTCCAGTGTTCCGTCGGGCCGTGGGGCTGCGGATCCACCGAGGAGCTGAATTGTGCGGCGCGGCCTCCTACCGGGGGATGACCCCGGGGCGCCGGAACGGGTTCGTGACCCCGGGCGGCACGGGTGCGCAATCCGTGTCCATTCCTCCACCATTGCGCTGCCCCAATCGACGCCGCAGCGGCCTGAAGCCGCCCCTTCATCACCTTTATGCACCAACGTGATTAACCCCTTTCCCTCGGGGACATCACGGCGCATCATGAGGCATCAGCCAACGCACCATCCTTGGGAGTGAACGAAGCATGAAGACACTGAAAGCGGGTCTTGCCAGCGCCCTGCTGATCGCGGGGTTGGGGCTGGCCCCTGCAGCACCAGCGGCCGCTGCACCCGCGTCGCCGTATTGCGGCATCACCTGGGGATCGACCGCCGATTCCCATTCCACGATGTCCTCCGCGCAGATCACCAACGCGCGCGCCGGACAGCAGACCTGCTACGACCGCCTGGTCATCGACCTGCGCGGCAAGGTCCGCGGCTACGACGTCCGCTACGTCGGCGCCGTCTACACCGAGGGGCAGGGCAAGCACGTCCCGCTCTCCGGAGCGGCGGACCTGCAGGTCATCGTCCGCGCCCCGGCATACAACTCGTCGGGCACCGCAACCTACCGTCCGTCCAGCCGCACCCGTGCGGTGGACGTCTCCGGCTACCGGACCTTCCGGCAGGTGGCCTATCTGGGCAGCTTCGAGGGCCAGACCTCGTTCGGGCTCGGCGTGCGCGCCCGGCTGCCGTTCCGCACCTTCATCCTGGACGGCCCGGGGACCGGTTCACGCCTGGTCATCGACGTCGCGCACCGGTGGTGATGCCGGCGCAGGGGTAAACATCACGTCATGAACCCGGCGGGGGCCACCCCCGCCGGGTCCGGTGTGCCACGATGGCGCCATGAGCCCCAGCCCCTTCCGCCAGGTCGACGTCTTCACCTCGACACCGTATCTGGGCAATGCCCTTGCCGTTGTCCTCGATGCCGACGGGCTCACGGAGGCTGACATGCTGCGCTTCGCCAACTGGACCAACCTGGCGGAGACCACGTTCGTGCTCCCGCCCACCGACCCGACTGCCGACTACCGGGTGCGGATCTTCACCACCACCACCGAGCTGCCCTTCGCCGGGCACCCGACCCTGGGCACCGCACATGCCTGGCTGGAGGCAGGCGGCCGGCCCCACCGCCCCGGGGTCATCGTCCAGGAGTGCGCGGCAGGACTCGTCGAGGTCCGCACCGAGGACCGGGACGAGGACGCCGGGAGCCGGCTCTCCTTCCGTGCCCCTCCCCTGCAGCGCACCGGGCCGCTGGAGGACGATGTCCTGGCCTGGGCGATCTCCGGGTTGGGCCTGTCCGCCGACGACGTGCTGGACCACCAGTGGGTGGCCAACGGACCGCAGTGGGCGGTGCTCGTGCTGCGCGACGCGGACGCCGTGCTGGCACTGGAACCCGATTTCGGCGCCCTGGAGGGGCTGGAGATCGGGGTGATCGGCCCGCATCTGGTCCCCGGGGTGGACGCCGTCCCGTACTCCCGCCGCAACGAACACCGCCCCCAGGGCACCCGCGCCGAACTGGAGCCGCTGCGCCCCGCTGACGACGCCGCGGCCTTCGAATCGGCGGTCTCCGGGGTGCCCGCCGACTTCGAGGTCCGCGCCTTCTGCCCCGGCGAGGGCCTGCCCGAGGACCCCGTGACCGGGAGCCTGAACGCGGGCATCGCCCAGTGGATGATCCCGGCCGGCCTCGCCCCGTCGTCGTACACCGTGCGCCAGGGGACCCGGCTGGGACGGGCCGGACAGGTCGGGCTCTCCGAGCACGACGGCGGCATCTGGGTATCGGGGCAGGTCATCACCTGTGTCGAGGGCACGGTCCGCACCGCCTGAACACCGCACCGCGGCCGGTCCGGGTGTCGGGCAGATCACCGGTTTCCGGGGGTCCCAAGCCGCCCGACGCGGAGTAGTCTCTATCGGTGACCAACGCACAGACCTCCCCGAAAACCGCCCCGGACGACCGCGCCGCCTGGACCGCCTTGTGGGCCCTGGTGATCGGGTTCTTCATGATCCTGGTGGACTCCACGATCGTTTCCACCGCCATGCCGGCGATCATGCGCGGGCTGGACACCGGAATCAACGGGGTCATCTGGGTCAACAGCGCCTACCTGCTCGCCTTCGCCGTCCCGCTGCTGGTCACCGGCCGGCTCGGCGACCGGTTCGGGCCGAAGAACCTGTACCTGATCGGCCTGGCCCTGTTCACCGCGTCGTCGCTGTGGTGTGGGCTGTCCCCGAGCATCGGCATGCTCATTGCCGCCCGCGTGGTCCAGGGGCTCGGCGCCGCGATGATGACCCCGCAGACGATGACGTTCATCACCCGCATGTTCCCGGCCCAGCGTCGCGGCGCGGCGATGGGCGTCTGGGGCGCCGTCGCCGGCGTCGCAACCCTGGCCGGGCCGATCGTCGGCGGCGTGCTGGTGGACACCCTGGGCTGGGAATGGATCTTCTTCGTCAACATCCCCGTGGGCCTGATCGCGCTGTGGCGGGTGTGGGTCAAGGTCCCGCAACTGCCCCGGCACAGCCGCAGCTTCGACTGGCTGGGCGTGGTGCTCTCCGCCGTGGCCATGTTCCTGATCGTCTTCGGCATCCAGGAGGCCAACACGTATGACTGGGGCGTCGTCGCCGGACCGGTCACCGTCTGGTCACTGATCATCGTCGGGGTCATCGTGCTGGCGGGCTTCGTGCTCTGGCAGCACTTCAACCGGCGCGAACCACTGCTCCCGCTGGGCCTTTTCCGCAACCTGAACTTCTCCCTGGCCAACGTCGCGATCACCGCGATGGGCCTGGCCATCACCGCGATGAGCTTCCCGATGATCCTGTACCTGCAGTCGGTGCGCGGCATGACGCCCACGATGTCGGCCCTGATGATCGCCCCGATGGCCGTGGTCTCCGGCGTGCTGGCACCCTTCGCCGGGAAGATGACCAACAAGATCGATCCGAAGGTCCTGGCGGTCCCCGGGTTCCTGCTCTTCGGTGGCGGGATCGTCGCCTACGGCCTGCTGCTCACCCCCGATGTGCCGCTCTGGGTCCTGCTGCTGCCGCCCGTGGTGATGGGCATCGGCAGTGCCGGCATCTGGCCCTCCGTCTCGCTGACTGCCACGCGCGATCTGGGCCAGGCCGACGCAGGCGCCGGTTCCGGCGTCTACAACACCACCCGCCAGGTCGGTGCGGTGCTCGGTTCCGCCCTGATCGCGTTCCTGATGGAGGCCCGGATCAGCATCGAATCCACCGCGGTGCTCGCCGGCATGCCGTCCGGCCAAGGTGCGGCCACCGCCGGCGCCGGTTCGGAGGCCACCATGGGCCAGGCGATCCCCGAGTTCCTGCACGGCGCGTTCTCCACGGCACTGGGCCAATCGCTGCTGTTGCCAGGCCTGGTCGCCATCTTCGCCGCCGTCGTCTGCCTGTTCTTCCGGCGCCCGGTCGCCGTCGCCGAGAGCCGCGACTGAGCCTGCCCCGTGTTAGATTCACCGGCATGGACCAGACCCTGACCGTGCCCGAACCTGCCCTGCGACTGCTCGTGGAGCGGGGCTTCGACACGACCAGCGTGGACCAGCTGGCGCACGTCCTGGGCATGAGCCGCAGCACCTTCTTCCGGCGCTACGGCACCAAGGAGGACATGGTCTTCTCCGACATGGACGCCGTGATCACCGCGGTCCAGCGGCAGCTCGCGGTGCCCGATCGCGGCATCGCGGAACGGGTCAGCGCGGCGGCGCTCACGGTCTTCGACCACCACACCTCACGCCCCGAGGCCTCCGAACTGCGCTTCGCCCTCCTGCACGAGGTCC
Organism: Arthrobacter rhombi; assembly: GCF_039526245.1. Classification (NCBI taxonomy): domain Bacteria; kingdom Bacillati; phylum Actinomycetota; class Actinomycetes; order Micrococcales; family Micrococcaceae; genus Arthrobacter; species Arthrobacter rhombi. The sequence goes on along the minus strand of NZ_BAAAIV010000010.1, from coordinate 198,299 downwards.
CTTCGCTGCGCGACCGCGAACTGGTCAGCACCCACCGCTACGAACGGGCCTTCCGGGCCGGGATCCGCACGGCCCTCGGGATCGAGCCGGCGCTGGAGAGCCGCCAGCTGGGCGTCATCGCCTACGCGGCGGCCGTCGTCGCGGTGCACAACGCCTTCCTGCGCAGCTGGCTCTCCGGCCGGGACAGCACCCTGCGCGGACGCCTGGCCACTGAACTGGCGCAGCTGGCCGACCTGTTCCTGCCGCGGATCGAGGGGACGGAAACGGCGCCCGAGGCGGACCGCGGTGGCCGGGTGGTCGTGGCCGTCGCCGCATCCGGAGCCAACACGGGCGAGGTCATCGAGGCCGTCCGGCAAGCCCTCGACGCCGGGACATCCCCCCGCTGATTCCACCACTGCCTGAAACTCAGTGTCTTGACGTGAACCGCAGTTTCAGCGATGCTGGGGGAAACGAAAACCCCGGACCGTAGGCGCCGTGCGCCCGGCCACGTCGAGCCGAAGGACACCCCCGTGAGCACATCCGAGACGAGCACCGCCGCAGACTCCCCCCTGGCCGAATTCCCGCTGGGCGTCGTCGAGCCCGAATACGAGCTCTGGGGCGAGGTCGACGTGGACCCGGCAGGCCTGTTCGGCGAGGACAACATCCCCGCGGAAGACCGCGCGTACTGGGACCGTGCCCGCCGCTTCGGCCTCGACGAGGTCCGCCCGATCATCGACGACTACTGGGACCGCGCCGACTATCCCTTCCAGCTGGCCACCCGGCTCGGCGACCTCGACCTGCTGCGCGACGGCATCGACGTCGAGGGCTACCCGGCCATGAGCACCCTGGCCGCCGGCCTGGTCAACATGGAACTGTCCCGGGCCGACGGCTCGGTGGGGACCATCGGCGCCGTCCAGGCCGGACTCGCGCTGCGCTCCATCGCCTACTGCGGCTCCCCCGAACAGATCGCCGAGTGGGTTCCGAAAATGGCGCGTGCCGAAGTCCTCGGGGCCTTCGCGCTGACCGAGCCCACCCACGGTTCGGACTCGGTGTCGCTGGAAACCCGCGCCACCCGCGTCGAGGGCGGCTACGTCCTCAACGGCGAAAAGAAGTGGATCGGCAACGGCTCCACCGGCGGCATCACCGTCGTCTGGGCCCGGGACGACGAGGGCAACATCCGCGGGTTCATCGTCCAGCAGGAATGGGATGGCTACACCGGCACCACCATCCCCGGGAAGCTGAGCCTCCGGGCCATCTGGCAGGCACACATCCGCATGGAAAACGTCTTCGTCCCGGATTCCCACGTCATGCCCGGCGCCCAGTCGTTCAAGGACACCGGCAAGGTCCTCTTTGCCACCCGGCTCGGAGTTGCCTGGTCCGCCGTCGGCCATGCCACCGCCTGTTACGAAAGCGCGGTGCAGTACGCGTCCCAGCGCATCCAGTTCGGCCGGTCCCTGTCCTCGGCCCAGGTGGTCCAGGAACGGCTGGCCCGCATGCACTCCGAACTGGCCACCATGCAGCTGATGGTCATGCAGATGACGCGCCGCGAGGAAAAGGGCGAGCTCTCCCCCGTGCAGGCATCGCTGGCGAAATACACCTGCACCCGCACCGCCCGGCAAATCGCCTCCAACGCCCGCGACCTGCTGGGCGGAAACGGCATCCTGCTCAAGAACCGCGTGGCACGCCACCTGGCGGACATCGAGGCGGTGCACACCTACGAGGGCACCGAGACCGTCCAGGCGCTGATCATCGGCCGTTCCATCACCGGGATCTCGGCCTTCAACAAGTAACCGGCACGCGGCTCAGCCGCGCAGGAACGGGAGCATGCCGGCCAGCACCTCGTCCGCGGGGAACAACGTCGAACCGTGGGTCCTTCCCTGCAGCGGGACGAACCGGGCGTCGGGCAGCAGCTCGGCGGCCCGGCGGGAGTCCAGGTACCTCTCCGTATCGCGGGTCCCGGCCATCAGCAACACCGGCAGATCGAGGTCGGGCAGCACGGATTCGTCGAGCCCGGGCTCGATCTCGGTCCGCTCGAAGTAGGCGACCAGCGCCTCGGATTCGTTGGCCATGAACGCTGCCTTCGTCTGCGGGTCCAGCGTCTGGCCGTCCACGAAGGCCTGCATCCCGCCGGTGCGCAAGGCGTCAAGGTAACCGTCGAAGAACACCTTCGCGACCTCGCCGGCTTGCGGCCGATAAGTGCCGCCCAGGGTGACCAGCTTCTCCACCCGTCCGGGCGCCCTCGCCGCCAGGGAAAACCCGACACGTGAGCCGAACGAATACCCCACCACGGCGGCGCTGGCCAGCTTCTCGGCGTCCAGCACCGCCAGCACATCGGCGACCAGCAGGTCCATCGCGTACGCGTGTGGGTCATGCGGTTTTCCGCTGCGTCCGTGCCCGCGCAGGTCGATCCGCACCACGGTGAATCCCTCCAGGGCCTTCACATAGCCCAGGCCTCTCCAGATGGCCCGGGAAAGGGCCGAACCGTGCAGCAGGACGACGGCGGGGCCCTCCCCGGTCACGTCGTAGGAGATGGTGGTCCCGTCCAGGGGGTTGTGCGCTTCGGCCATGGATTCAGATTATCCCGCAGTGTGCCGGCCGCGCTCCGCAGCATTCACACCTGGTGTTGCCGCCATTTTCAGCGAACGCCAAGCTTTGGCGTTTATTGTTCTTAAGTACCTCATGGAGGTGCGAGTGATGAGAGCACCGGCTGGTTTATCGATGATTCCCCCCAACTATCGATCCAGCCGGTGCTCGTCTCGTTAAGGCGCAGTGCAGCCGCCGTCTGGTCCTTCCCTCGACATGCCGCAGCTTCGGGGCGAGACTGGGGGAATAGGAGCATGAGCGAGGGAGCACACCATGAGCGAGAATCCCCAGGACCCGTCCACCGGCGAACCGGCCACGGAACCCGAGAGCGCCGAGGCGGCAGCGGCAAAGACCGCGAAGGCCCAGCACGATCACGACGACGAGCGCGTGGACGAATGGGAAGACGAGTCCTTCCCCGCCTCCGATCCGCCGTCGAACTACTAGCCCGCGGCAGTTCCCATTGAGCTGACACGGGACGCACAGGTGGTTCCAAGTTTCGCTGTTTAGGCTGAAGGAACCTTCTCAAAGGTGCGAGTGATCAGAAGCACCGGTTATAGCGGTTTGTCGCCTCCTTGTCTGCTATGGCCGGTGCTTCACTCCTTTAACCGATCCCCCGCCGCGCGCCCCGCCGCCCCGTAGTCTGGGCTCATGGCCGCACCGACCTCCCCACATATCGCCGTCATCGGATCCGGCGTCGCCGGCGCCTCCACCGCCTTCGCGGCAGCACGCGCCGGCGCCCGCGTCACGCTCATCGATCCGGAGACCGACGGCGCCGCCACCCCTGCAGGCGCGGGCATCATCATGCCGTGGGCCACCAGCAGCGAGGGCCCGTTCTACGACCTCTACGCCGCCGGAGCCGAACACTATCCGCAGTTGTTGGAGGAGCTGGCCGCCGTGGGAGTGGACGATGTCGACTTCCGCGTCACCGGGGGGCTGATCGTCCACGACGATGACGAGCTCCTGCGCACGACGGCGGAGCGCATCTCCGCACGGATCTCCGGTTCGGCGGTGGCCGGCACCCTGCGCCGGGTCGATGCCGAGGAGGCGGCCGGCCTCTTCCCGCCGTTGCGCCCCGGCCTCCGCGGACTGCACCTCAGCGGCGCCGCCCGCGTGGATGGCCGCTCCCTGCGCTCCGGACTGATCCGCGGCGCCCAGGCCCACGGCGCCGAGCTGATCGCGGACACCGCCTCGCTCACCGCAGCCCGGTCCCCGGGCGGCACTGCACACCTCGAGGTCGGCGGCAGGACGCTGGCACCCGATGCCATCGTCGTCGCCGCGGGCGCGTGGACCGATGCCGTGCTCGCCCCGCTGGGCCTGGCTACCGGCGTCGTGGCCCAGCGCGGGCAGATCCTGCACCTGCGCGCCGACGGACACACCACCGACCACTGGCCCAGCGTGCACCCGCTCACCGACGTCTACATGGTGGCCTTCGGCGGATCCCGGCTGGTCTTCGGGGCCACCCGTGAGGATGGCACCGGCATCGACCCGCGGCGCACGGCGGCCGGAGAGCGCAAGCTGTACGACGGCGTGCTGGACCTGGCCCCGGGCCTCGCCGACGCCACCGTCATCGAGACCCGGGTGGGCATCCGCCCCATGAGTCCGGAGGCCTTGCCGATCGCCCGCCAGCTGGCCCCGGGCCTGTGGGCCAATGTCGGGTTCGGCCCGGCCGGGCTGACCATGGGCCCGTGGGTGGGATACCGGCTGGCCCGGGACGTGCTGGCCGCCACCGCGTAGCATGGGGTTGAACCCACCCGTCATCCCGTGAGGAGACCGTTTTGGCCCAGGACATCCGCTTTGACCGCGCCTACGAAGGCCACCGCCCCTACGCCGCCGCCGAGGACCGCTACGACACCCTGGGCTACCGCAGGGTCGGCCGTTCGGGCCTGCTGCTGCCGCCGTTGAGCCTGGGGCTGTGGTGGAACTTCGGGGACAACCGGACGTTCGACACCCAGCGCGAGATCCTGCGCCACGCGTTCGACCACGGCATCACGCACTTCGACCTGGCCAACAACTACGGTCCGCCCGCCGGCTCCGCCGAGGAGAACTTCGGGCGGATGCTGCGCACTGACTTCAAGGCGTACCGCAACGAAATGATCGTCTCCTCCAAGGCCGGGTATGACATGTGGCCCGGCCCGTACGGCAACTGGGCCTCGCGCAAGTACCTGATCGCCTCGGCGGAGGAGTCCCTGCAGCGCCTGGGGCTGGACTACGTGGACATCTTCTACTCCCACCGCCCCGATCCCGAGACCCCCATCGAGGAAACCATCGGCGCACTGGACACGCTCGTGCGCCAGGGCAAGGCGCTCTACGTGGGCATCTCCTCCTACTCCCCCGAGCGCACTGCGGCGGCAAAGAAGGTCGCCGACGAGCTCGGCACCCCGCTGGTCATCCACCAGCCCTCCTACTCGATGCTCAACCGGTGGGTCGAAGACGGGCTGCTGGACACCCTCGACGACCTGGGCATGGGCTCCATCGCGTTCACCCCGCTGGCGCAGGGCCTGTTGACCGGAAAGTACCTCGACGACAAGAACGCGACGCCCTCCGGCGGCCGCTCCTCGTTGGCCGGGCTGACCGAGGAGAACCTGTCCACGGTGCGCGAGCTGGCGAAGCTGGCCGAACAGCGTGGACAGACCCTGGCCCAGATGGCCATCGCCTGGTTGCTGCGCGATGGAGGCGTCACTTCGGTGCTCATCGGGGCCTCCTCGACCCGGCAACTGGACGAGAACCTGACCGCAGTGGAGAACACCGCGTTCAGCGCGAAGGAACTCGAATTGATTGACGGAATCACCCGGGGTGCCGATAACGTGGATATCTGGCGCCGGTTCTCCGAGTCGTAGGCGGAGGCGGCGAACGCGACCACCGATGAGGAGGCCTCCGGGTGAACACCGATCTGCCCACTGTCCAGGACAGGGAATCGACGACGGGGGTCCGCCTGGCCCGGCTTCTGGCGGCGGCCGCGCTGGCTGTGGCCACCCTGGTGGGCATCGGCTCGCCCGCCCAGGCGGAACCACCGAAGGACGTCGTCGTCGAGGACACCGCGGGCATCCTCGATGAGTCGAAGCTGGTCCCGGCGATCGAGGACACCAGCTTCCGCAGCCCCACCACCGTCGTCGTCTTCACCCAACGCGGAGCCCGGGACGACATCTTCAACGAGCGGGTCCTGGCCTACGCCCGGGCACACCACCCCGAGTGGCTCAGCGCCGACGGACAGAAGTGGGCCGACGGGCTCTTCATCGTGGGCATCGACCCGGACGGCCGGCATATCGGCACCTACATGGGCGAGGACCGCAAGGTCAGCCAGGACGCCCAATCGGATATCCAGGACTCGGCGAAGGACCTGCTCGCCGACGCCCAGTGGACGGATGGGGCCATCGAGGCGGTCCACACCGGCGCCCGGATCATCAACCGGCCGTGGTACCTGAGTCCGGTGGCGTTGGTCCTCGGCGGGCTGGGCGTGGTGGGCATCGGCGCCGCGGGAGTGGGCATCCTGATCTACCACCGCAACAACCGGCGCAAGTTCGCCGCTGCCCTCGCCCAGGGAGATGAGGCCTACGCCAACGTGACGATGGACCTGGACGTCACCGAGCTCAACGCCCGGACCATCCCCACCGAATCCACCTACGGCGCCCGGGTCCTGGAGCGTTACCGCGAGTTCCGCACCCGGTACACCGAGCTGACCGGCCAACGCCGCGAACTCGACGGCGTGCCGTCCAAGGTCCGCTCCATGCCGGATGGAGTCTCCCAGGCCGAGGACTTCGCCGAGGCTGCGATCGCGCTGGACAAGCTCGACGACGTCATCGCCGATGCCAACTCGTTCCTGAACCACGACTCGAACTGGGAGGAGGCGTGGGAGCACCAGACCCGCGACCTGCGCGAGGACCTCGACGGCATCGACGAGGTGCTCACGACCGCCGAGTCGGACCCCAGCGAACCCACCGCAGCAGCACTGGTGTCGTTCCGCGATGAAATCCAGGCCACCCTGCCATCCTGGCGTGCCGCCCTGGCCGACGCCAGCATGACCCCCGACGAGGCGCTCGATACCCTCCGGGACACCCGTGCACGGCTCTCGGAACTGTTCCAGGCCCATGCCGAGGCGACCATCGCCGCCCATGCCTCCTCCACCGAAGAGGAAGAGCTCATGCGCGAGGAGCTCAAACAAGCCCAGGCGGAAGCCACCCGACCACGCGCCCGGCGGACCAGCATCCTGACGACGTCCTACCCCGGGGTCTACTACTGGAGTGCCGTCACCATGAACACGGGTTACACGTCCGGCCAGGCCTCGGTGGCCAGCGCGCAGAGTTCGTCGTCCTCCGGGTATGGCAGCAGCGGCGGCAGCTTCTCCGGGGCAGGAAGTTCCTCGAGCTTCTAGTCCCCCGGTTCCGGTCCCCTGCACTGTTGCGCAGGAGCCGAAATGTGCAGATGCAGTGACCCGATTCACAAACCCGGGCATTCGGGACATGATGGTTCGGTGCGCCCCTCCACCGCGGGCGCCCCGCGTTTCAACGAAGAGGAGTCAGGCAGTGTCCCCCACCGCCCAGCAGTCCAACCAGCCCGGCTACCGCGTGCTGAACCCCGCCACCGGCGAGGTCGTCGAGACCTTTGACACCGCCACCGACGCGCAGGTCCAGGACGCCCTGTCCGCCGCGCAGTCCGCGTACGAATCGTGGGGGTCGCTGCCCATCACCGAACGCGCGCCCATCGTGAAGCGCGTCGCCGAGCTGTTCACCGAACGTGCCGACGAGCTGGCCGCCACGATCACCGAGGAAATGGGCAAGCCGCTCTCGGAGTCCAAGGGCGAAGCGGAATTCTGCACCGACATCTTCAACTACTTCGCCACCGAGGGCCCCACCCTGGCAGCGGACCAGGAGATCAAGGCCATCGGCGGCGGCCGGGCCATGGTCCAGCGCCTGCCCGTCGGCCCCCTGCTGGGCATCATGCCGTGGAACTACCCGTACTACCAGGTTGCCCGCTTCGTCGCACCCAACTTGATGCTCGGCAACACGATCATCCTCAAGCACGCGGAAACTTGCCCGCGATCGGCCCTGGCCATCCAGAAGATCATGGACGACGCCGGTGTTCCGGCAGGTGCCTACGTGAACCTCTTTGCCTCCCACGAGCAGATCGCCGACGTCGTCGCCGACCCGCGGATCCAGGGGGTCTCCCTGACCGGCTCGGAGCGCGCCGGGGCCATCATCGGTGAGCTCGCGGGCAAGAACCTGAAGAAGGCAGTGCTGGAACTGGGCGGATCCGACCCCTACGTGGTCCTGGATTCCGCCGATGTGAAGGCAGCAGCCCAGCTCGCCTGGGCCACCCGGATCGAGAACACGGGCCAGGCCTGCAACTCCAACAAGCGCATGATCGTCATGGAGGACATCTACGACGAATTCGTCGCCGGGCTCACCGAACAGGCCGCCGGCCTGGTCCCCGGGGACCCCGCCCAGGAAGCCGAGGGGACGTTCGGCCCGTTGTCTTCCCGCGCCGCAGCGGAGGCCCTGCACGAGCAGGTCCAGGACGCCGTGTCCAAGGGTGCCACCCTGCACGCCGGCGGGACCCTCCACGACGGTCCGGCTTCGTACTACTCCCCGGCGGTGCTGACCGGGATCACCGAGGACATGCGCGCCTACAGCGAGGAACTCTTCGGCCCCGTCGCCGTCGTCTACAAGGTCTCCTCCGACGAGGAGGCGCTGAAGCTGGCCAACGACACCCGCTACGGCCTGGGCGGAGCGGTCTTCAGCACCGATGAAGAGCGCGCCCGCAAGGTCGCCCAGCGTCTCGAGGTCGGCATGGCCAACGTCAACGGCATCGGCGAAGACGCCGATCTGCCCTTCGGCGGCGTCAAGCGTTCGGGGTTCGGCCGCGAGTTGGGCCCCCTGGGCATGGACGAATTCGTGAACAAGCGCCTGTTCTACATCGCGGATTAGCCGGGGCTGGGGTGGCGTCTACCTTAGGGTAGGAACCATGACGATCGAGGCCTCCGCATGAGTTTCCGACCCTTCCGCCGTCGCAGGGCTGGCGAGACGCCCCCCACCATCCCGCTGGCCCCCGGCGGACGACACGTCCAGGCCGACACGCTCGGTCCTGCGGACCCCCGGGTTGCCCCCACCGACCGCGTGGCACTGCTCTGGTCCAGCGGGCTGGGCCGAAGCGCCACCCGGGCCGGCCAGGTGCTGCTGCTCCTGGTCCTTGCCGGGGCGGCCATCGTCGGTCTGGCCCAGGTCAGCGTCGTGGTCCTGCCGCTGCTGATCGCCCTGATCCTCACCAGCGCGCTGTGGCCGCTGGTGCGGCTGCTGCGCCGTCACGTATCGTCCATGCTCGCCGCGTGGACCGTCTTTCTCGGTTCATTCGTGGTCCTGGGCGGCATCGGTACCGGGATCGTCCTTTCCGTCCGGTCCCAATGGTCGGGGCTGGTCGACCAAGGCGTGCAGGGTTTCCACCAGCTTCAGGACCTCGTAAAGGATCTGCCGTTCCAGATCAGCCAGGGCCAGATCGACGGCGGGGTGAAGGCCGTCACCGACTTCCTGACCAGCAAGCAGTTCGGCGCCGGCGCCCTGACGGGGCTCTCGGCCGCTGGAAACTTCTTCACGGGGTTGGTCCTGTTGCTGGTCATCATGTTCTTCTTCCTCAAGGACGGAGACAAGATCTGGGCCTTCTTCCTCTCCTGGATCCCGCGCAGCCACGAACCGAAATGGAAGGCCAGTGGTGACCGGGCGGTCACCACGCTGGGCGGCTACATCCGGGGAACAGCGACCGTGGCCCTGGTCGACGCTGCGGGTATCGGCATCGCCCTGTGGATCATGAACGTCCCCCTGGCCCTACCGCTGGCAACCATCGTGTTCATCAGCGCGTTCATCCCGATTGTCGGCGCGACCTTCGCGGGCATCCTGGCCACCCTGGTCGCCCTCGTGGCGAACGGACCGGTGGTGGCTCTGATCGTGCTCGGTGTGGTCATCCTGGTGAACCAGCTCGAAGGCAACTTCCTGCAGCCGGTGGTCATGGGCCAGGCACTGCACCTCCATGCGCTGGTCATCCTGCTGGCCTTGACCATTGGCACCGTCCTCAGCGGGATCGTCGGCGCCGTGCTCTCGGTGCCGCTGACCGCCGTCGGCTGGGCGATCGTGAAGATCTGGAGTGGACGCGACGACGACGCCATAGCGGTCCACGAACACAGGGAACCGATCTCCGACTGACCCCGGCAATACCGGGCGAACGCCCACTCCGCGTACAGGCGGTTCAAAGGTTCGCCTTTTAGTCTCTTAAGTACCTCATCAAGGTGCGAGTGATGAAAAAGAGGCCCCAGCTGTCCCCCCGGCTGGGGCCTTCATCATGTCCGGCTCGTGGTGGTCGCGCGGCGACCAGGGTGTCTAGACTGCGAACTGAACATCTCAACAGCGGCCGACTACCGGAAGGACCCCCGTGAATTCCCCCGGACCGGCATCTGACGCCGATATTCCTGCCTACCTCAGGAGCCTGGGCCTGCCTGGCCTGGCGGATATCCACGTGCACTTCCTGCCCGAACCGATGATGCGCAAGGTGTGGGCCTACTTCGATGAGGCCCCAGAGCACTATGGCCGCGCCTGGCCCATCTACTACCGCACCAGCGAGCAGGCACGTTTGGAGACGCTGCGGAGCTTCGGGGTACGGGCAGTTCCTGCACTCTCCTACGCGCACAAGCCGGGCATGGCCGGTTGGCTGAACGACTGGAGCCAGGACTTCGCTGATCGCGTCCCCGATGCGGTGCGCTGCGCGACGTTCTATCCCGAGCCCGGTGCAGGAGATCAGGTACGTCAACAAATCCAACGTGGGGCCCGGCTCTTCAAGATCCATATCTCAGTTGGCGGATTCTCCCCGGACGATCCCCAACTCGATGATGCGTGGCACCATCTGGAGGTGGCGGGTATCCCGGTGGTCATCCACGCAGGTTCCGCACCGAGCAGCGGCGACTACACCGGCCCGGAACCCGTCCGTCGGCTCCTTGAAAGATTTCCCCACCTGCTCCTGGTGATCGCCCATCAGGGCATGCCCGAATACCATGCCTTTGCGGACCTGGTTGAGAAGTATCCGAGAGTCCACATGGATACGACGATGGTCGGGACCGACTTCACCAACCAGTTCGCGCCCATGCCGGAGAGCTATCTCGAACGACTGCCGGGCCTGCGGGAAAGAATTGTCCTCGGTTCCGACTTCCCGAACATTCCCTACCGGTACTCCCATCAGCTCGAGGCACTGGCGCGCTTGGGCCTGGGCGATGAATGGATGCGCAGCGTGTTGTGGGACAACGGCGCACGGCTGCTGGGATTGCCGGCGCACGAACCAATGTTGGAAACCTAGGCCATCCAGCCAACCCATACCCCACATACAGGTTCTCCCAAGGTGGACTTCCTAGAGTGGTGAGTACCTCAAAAAGGTGCGAGTGATGAATCGGGCCCCGGCTTTCCCCCAAGCCGGGGCCTTCATCATGTCCGGGTGCCTACCAGGAGACGATGAGCAGCGTCGCCGCGAACACCAGCCCGGAGGCGATCAGCACGATCGTGGTGTAGCCCAGGATGTCGCGCATCTTCAGCCCCGCAATGGCCAGCAGCGGTAGCGCCCAGAACGGTTGGATCATGTTCGTCCACTGGTCACCGTAGGCAACTGCCATGATCGGGATCGCCGGATCCACCCCCAGCTGTTCTGCTGCGGTGAGCATGATCGGTGCCTGGACGGCGAACTGCCCGCCCCCTGAGGGGACGAAGAAATTCACCAACCCCGCAGACAACAGGGCCAGCACGCCGAAGGTCTGGGGCGTGGAGATCGAGACGAACGCTTCGGAGAAGACCTGGATCAGCCCGGTGCCCTGCATGATGCCCAGGATCCCGGCGTAGAGCGGGAACTGCAGCAGGATCTCCCCGACATTGGACGCGGCATCCTTCGTCAGGGCCACCAGCTCGAAGGGGTTGCGCACCAGCAGCAGGATCAATGCCAGGAACGTCCAGTTCACGATGTCCAGGGTGATGGTGCCGCCCTGCACGAAGTGGATCACCAGGTAGGCGGCCAACATGAGGCCGAGCAACAAGGTCGGGACGCGGCTCGCGTCCACGCGGTCCGCGGGAGTGACGATGTCCTCTTCGACCTGGACTCCGGTGTCACGGGCGTCGCGCTCCAGTTCAACGATCTTGTCGGCCTGGCGAGGAGCCACCAGGAACAGGGCCAGACCGACCACCACGATCGTGGCGACTGCCGCGATCATGTTCCACGTCGAGAACGTCGTCTCGGAGATCGGCAGCGGTCCTCCCAGCTGCTTGGCAATGAACGAGTCCGGGGTCGCCGCCGTCAGCGGACCGGAGCCCGAGTAGCCCATGTGCCAGACGACGAAGCCGGCGAACCCGCAAGCCACGAGCATCGGGAAGTGCAGCCGGAGACCGCGTTCGCGTCCCTGGGCGGCGACCTCCTTGGCGAGCAGCGCCCCCACGACCAGGCCCAGCCCCCAGGTGATCAGCGAGGCCACGGCGGCGACGACGAACACGAACAGGTAGGCCTGGATCGGCGTGCGCGGGATGCTGCCCAGGAACGCCAGCAACCGGCGCACCGGACGCGTGTTGGCCAGGATGTGGCCGAGCATGAGAACCAGGGCCATCTGGGTAATGAAGGCCAGCAGGCCGGCCAGTCCATCACCCCAGCTCTTGATGACCAGCACCGGCGAGGAACCGGTCAGGGTGAGCGCCAGGATGGCGACGATGAACGTCAGCACGATCGCGAAGACGAGTGCTGAGGGGATGAACTTCTCGACCAAATGGTTGACCGGACGCATGGCGCGCGAAATCGGCGTGCCCTGCTTCACGGTATCTGTGCGACTCTGCACGAAAAACACCTCGCGGGATGAAGGAGTGGGTGATTTCGAACACACTACCGTCAACCAATTCCTGACTAGGGAACCCCCATCATCCGGTCGGCCGTCAGATGGAGCAGGAGTCCGGCTGAACTGGGGTTCGCAGTGATTCCCCACCGCACGCACAGCCCGCGTAAAGCTTGGGCTTTTAGTGTTTTAACTACCTCATAAAGGTGCGAGTGATGAATCGGGCCCCGGCTTTCCCCCAAGCCGGGGCCTTTCTCATGTCCGGGGTGGGGCTATCAGTCGATCCGCCGGGCCCCGGGGCCCGGCTGGACCACGAAGATGTCGGGCTCCAGATATCCCTCATCGGCGAACCGCCGGCGCACCGCAGCCATGACGGCCGCTGTATCCCCCACGGGAACAACGGCGATGGCCGAGCCGCCGAAGCCTCCGCCGGTCATCCGCGCCCCCAGGGCGCCGGCCTGCTGTGCTGCCTCGACGGCAGCGTCCAGCTCCGCACAGGAAATCCCGAAGTCGTCGCGCATGGAGACGTGGCTGGCGTCCAGCAGGGGGCCGATGGCGCGGGGGCCGGCGGTGTCCAGAATGTCCACCGTGTCGAGCACCCGCTGGTTCTCGGTCACGATGTGGCGCACCCTGCGGAACGTGTCGGCGTCCAGGACCTGCTCGGCTTCGGTAAGCCGGCTGGTGTCCACGTCACGCAGCGCGGGAACCCCCAGGGCGGCCGCGCCGCGTCGGCAGGCGGCGACCAGGTCCTTGTAGCCTCCGGATTCGTGCGCGTGGGCCACGCGGGTGTCGATGACCAGCAGCTCAAGCCCTGCACCGGCCAGATCCAGGGACACCTGCCGGGCGTCGCGGCTGCGGCAGTCCAGGAACAGGGCGTGCCCGGTGGTCCCGAGCAGGGAGGCTGACTGGTCCAGGATGCCCGTCGGTGCGCCGACGAAGTCGTTTTCTGCGTGCTGGCAGAGCAGGACCAGGTCCTCCCGGGGGATATGCAGTCCCAACAGGTCGTCCAGGGCGAGGGCGACGGCGCATTCGATCGCCGCCGAGGAGGACAACCCGGCACCGGAGGGAACGTCGGAGTCGAGCAGGACATCCACCGCCGGCACCTGGTGGCCGCGTTGTTGCAGCGCCCAGATGACTCCCGCTACATAGCGGGCCCAGGGTTCGACGGTGGCAGGTTCGAGCTGGCCCAAGTCGGCCTCCGCAATCCTGCCTGCCGTCGCCGCCTGGCCGGTTCCTGCCGGGTCGGCGCCCTGTAGCGATGCGGCCCGCAACCGGGCGGGACCCTGAGGCCGCAGGGCGACGGCGACGCGCGCCGTATGCCCCAGCGCGAAGGGCAGCACGAACCCGTCGTTGTAGTCGGTGTGTTCGCCGATGAGGTTCACACGGCCGGGGGCGGCCCACACACCGTCGGGTGCAGATCCGAAGAGCTCGCCAAAGGCCAGCGCAACGCGCTCGGCCGGGAGGGCACCGGCGTCGTCCTGATGACTCATGCCGGGGTTCCCTTCACTGACTGGACGGCGTCCCGGAGCCGGGCTGCCGTGGATTCGGGCGTGACGTCGCCGATGAAGGCACCCATCGCGGCCTCCGATCCTGCCAGGTACTTCAGCTTGTCCTCGGCCCGGCGCGGGGAGGTCAACTGCAGGTGCAGGCGCAGTTCGCCGGCGTCCGGGTGACGGGTGGGGGCCTGGAACCAGGCGGCGATGTACGGGGTGGGCGTGGCATAGAGGGCATCCACCCCGCGGATCAGGCGCAGGTACACCTCCGCCAGGTCGGCCCGCTCGGCGGCGGTGAGCCCGGCCAGGTCCGCGACGTGGCGGTTCGGGACGATGTGCACCTCGATGGGCATGCGGGCGGCAAACGGGACGAAGACGGTGAAGTACCCGCTGCGTTCCACGATCCGGGAGCCGTCGGAAATTTCGAAGTCCAGCACGTCCTGCATGAGGTTGCGTCCGGTGTCGGCACGATGGTTGCGCGCCTGTTCCAGTTGGGCCAGCGTCCGGGGCGGAACGTAGGGGTAGGAATAGATCTGGCCGTGCGGGTGGTGCAGGGTCACCCCGATCTGGGCGCCGCGGTTCTCGAACGCGAAGACCTGCTCGATCCCCGGCAGCGCCGAGAGTTCCCCGGTGCGCTGGGCCCAGGCATCGACGACGGTGCGGGCCCGCTCCAGGGGGAGGTCTCCGAACGAGTCGTCATGAGCGGCACTGAAGGCGATGACTTCGCACCGTCCGTGCGCGGGAAAGGTCTCCCCCAGGCCGGCGCCCAGGACCTGGTCCTGCTGGTCCGGCCCGAAGGAGGGGAAACGGTTCTCGAAGACGACGACGTCGTAGTCCTGGGCCGCAACCTCGGTGGAACGGCCAGCCCTCGAGGCGCACAGCGGGCATTCATCTGCCGGCGGCAGATGCGTACGGGTTTGCCGGTGGGCGGCGAAGGACACCCACTCCCCCGTCAGCGGGTCCCGCCGCAATTCGGCAGCCGGTGGCCGACCCGGCAGCGTCCGCAGGTCTGAAAGTGCCGCAAAGTCCTCGGGTCGATGGGATGCGTCGAAGAAGTACAGGATGTCCCGGCCGTCGGCCATGCGCCCCCGCACCGGCTCGCGCGGTGTCCCGACGTCGGCCTGCCGCGGGGTGCGGGTCACGGGGCTGTTCACGATGTCTCCTCGGCTTCGGCATGGAGCAGGATGGCCCGCTCGGGATTGAGGGCGGGCACCATCAGGCCGACCGTGGACAAGTAGGCGCCCGTCGCGGTGAACCCGTCGGCCACCCAGTCCGGGGCTTCGCGTTCGGCATAGGTACCGGCTTCGTTCCCGGGAAGGACCACCGACACACGGTAGGTCGTCCCGGGTTCCAGCCCCGGCAGCGCCACGGCCCCCGGCCCGGCATCCTCGCTGGAGCGCAGCAGGGAGAAGGCATACAAGGCCTCCTGGCCGTCGAGGGCCACCGTTCCGTACAGGCTGAAGGCGTCGTCGGCGAGGTCGGCACGGACCTGGACCCCGGAGTGCAGCAACGCCCGGTGCTGCTTGTAGAGCCCGACGAGTTCGTGCAGGGTCTCCCGGTCGGTGCCCACTGCTTCGCGGATGTCCCATTCCATCCCGAAGTGCCCGAACAGGGCGGTGATCCCGCGGAAGGCCAGGGCGTGCGTGCGCCCCGAGGTGTGGGCGGTCGAGGGGCCGATGTGCTGGCCGACGAGTTCCGGGGGCAGCACCCGCTGGGTCATCTCCTGGATGTGCTGGCGTTCCAGCGCGTCGTTGGAGTCCGAGGCCCACACCCGGTCCGTGTGTTCGAGCACCCCCAGGTCCACCCGACCGCCGCCGGAGGAACACGATTCGATCTCCAGCCCGGGGTGGGCGGCCTTGAGCTCGTCCATCATCCGGTAGGCGGCCAGCGTCTGGGCGTGCTGGGAGGGGGTCCCGGCCGAGGCCACGTCTGCCAAGTCGCGGTTCTGGTCCCATTTGAGGAACGCGATCGGTCCTCCCGCGTCCCGGGCCGTCGAGAGCACCGCGTCCAGGGAAGCGAACACGTGGGCGTAGGCGTCCGGCCGGGTCAGGTCCACCACGTGCTGGTTCCGCCAGGTGGGGGCCAGCCGGTCACCGCGGGCACTGCAGATCCATTCGGGATGGTTGCGGGCCAGGTCGGAGTCGGGATTCGTCATCTCGGGTTCGACCCACAACCCGAACTCCATGCCCAGCTCGTTGACTTTCCCGATGAGCGGCTGCAGCCCGTCGGGCCACATCTCGGCCGAGACGCTCCAGTCACCGAGCCCGGAGGTGTCGTCGCGGCGGGATCCAAACCAGCCGTCGTCGAGCACGAAGCGTTCCACGCCGGCCTCCGCGGCGCAGACGGCCAGCGAGGTGAGCTCGTCCAGGTCGTGGCGGAAGTACACGGCTTCCCAGGTGTTCAGCACCACGGGCCGTTCACGGCGCGGGTGGCTTGGGCGCGAGCGCAGGTAGGTGTGGAAGCGGGCAGCGATGCCGTCGAGTCCGTCGGCGGAATAGGCCAGGTACGCCCACGGCGAGGTGTGGGAGCCGCCGGTGTCCAGCACGATCTCCCCGGGGCCGGGCAGCTCCCCCGCACCGAGGGCCCGGGTGGGGGTGGCGGTGCGTTCGGCGAACACCGTGCTGTTCCCGCTCCACCCGAAGTGCAGCGCCCACACCTCCCCGCGCCGGTTGGCGAAGGACGGTGTTCCGGCGGCCATCAGCAGCGGCGCATCATGCCCGGTGCGGCCGCGCCGGCCGGTGCGGGTGTGCGTGCCCACCACGAACGGCAGGCGCTGGACCGACCGTTCACGGGACCACCGCCCGGCGGTGTCGAGCAGGTCGGTGGCCTGCGGGCCCACGGGCAGCATCACGTTCAGGGCGCGCACCTCATAGCCGGGGGCGCCGACGTTGGACACGGTGTGGCGCACGCGCAGCACCCCGCCGGGCAACAGCTCCGCCTCGGTGGACAAGTCCAGGCCGGCGTCCGCATCGGTGGCACGCAACACCAGCCGCTGGGGTTCCTCGGTCACCTCGGGATCGGCGAACCGGGCCGAGGTGTCCCGGCCTCCGCGCCCGCCCTCCAGCAGCGGGGTGCCGGACCAGCCGTTCGCCGCCTGCGGCCACAGCGGCATCGCCAGCGGGTGGTCGTAGTTGGAGTGCAACACGGGACCGGTGGATTCGTGCTCCGGCAGCGGGCCGGGATCGGCGCCATGATGCACGACGGCGGGAACTCCGGTGGTCTGCAGGATCAGGGCCACGCCGTGGCCGGCCAGGGATACAAGACTCATGCGGTGCCCTCCCAGGCGGTGGTGCCCAGCAGGGCGACGTCAATGACCAGCTCTGCCTGGCTGGATGTCAGGGAATCCCGGGTGGGAACGTCGACGCCGCAGGACCGGCTGCCCAGCCCGTGTTGGCCGGCGTCGAGGCCCAGATGCCAGGCGGTGGGTGCCGGCAGGTCGGTGGGGTGGTCAGCGGCGGCCAGTTCCTGCTGGCTCCACGGGCTGAGGGTGAAGCCGGTATCCGGCGGCCCCTCGATGACCCGCAGGCGCAAGGTCCTGCCGTCGGCCAGTGCCAGGTCCAGCCGGTGCAGGTGCCCCCGACGGCCGTTGGCCTGGGGCCGCGGGTAGTCGGTGCGCAGGTCCCCGGCCCTCAGCCGGTGGGTTCCAAACCGGGGGGCCGCCTGCGAGTCGGCGTAGGACTCCCCCGGCCCGGCCCCGGTGAATTCGACGACGGCGTCATCGGTGAGGGCCTCCGCCGGCAGGGTGAAGTCCAGACCCAGTTGGGCCAAGGGGAACCCCAGCTCCTGCAGCGCCGCCAGCCGGGCCCGCAACCGCAGGCCACCGTCGACGACGCTCCAGTGCAGGTCAGCGGTGAAACCGGAGGACAACGCCGGGGCGCCGTAGCGGTGCGTTGCCCGCAGCGTCGATTCGTCGCCACCGGTGGACACGGTGCGGCGCTGGAGCCGGTGCAGGCCGGCGGCATGCCACTTCTCTGCGAGCGCGACGACCGGGCCGGGTTCCGTGTCGGCGTAGTCGTCCCAGTCGAAGCCGGGTGCCGCCTGGGCGGTGATGCCCACGGTGCCGGCGCCGCCGGGCCGCAGGTCGCGGGTGGGTTCAATGGCTCCCGCGTCGTTGTCCGTCGGCGCACGGTAGGCCAGCAGCTCCGGACCCGCCAGGCCCAGGCCCGCCCAGTCCCGCAGCAGTCCGGCGGCGTCGAAGTCCGCCACCGTGCGGGGGTCGGTTGCTGCTGTCTGTGCCGTGGCGGGCAGGTGGCGTTGCGGGGCGGCCGCGGCGGCACGGGCGGAGCCGGGACCGGCCGTCGCCGTGGGGCCGGCGATGATGCCCTGTCCCCAGGCGACCTCATGGCCTCGTGGCGCCCACCAGGTGTCGGCGACCAGCCGCGCTGAGACGGTGAAGACGGCACCGGGGTGCTGCCGTGCTGCGGCGGGCACTTCCACCGTGGCGCTCGAACGGGCGGGGAGCGCCGGATGGTCGAGGGTGCCCCCGGCCAGCGGCGCGACCGCAGCGTCGGGACCGGTGGCATCCAGCCGCCAGGTGAATTCGATGCCCGAGGTGTCGACGAAGTCCTGGCGGTTCTCGATCCGGACGTCCCCTCCCACGGTGATCCGCACGGGGGCGATCACCGCAGCGTATTCCAGCAGCCCCGGGCTCGGGGTCCCGTCGGCGAAGACCAGTCCGTCGAGCACGAAGTTGGAGGTGTGGATCGGCTCGGCAAAGTCGCCGCCATAGGCATGCACCGGCCGGCCGTCGGCGGTGCTGGCCAGGATCCCGTGGTCCTTGTACTCCCAGACAAAGCCGCCGGCCGCGCGGGGATGCGCGTCGAAGAGGGCCTCGTAGTCGGCCAATCCCCCGGGGCCGTTGCCCATCGCGTGCGCATATTCGCACAACACGTACGGTTGTGTGGCGATCCGGTCCGAGCCGGCGGCGCTCGCCGAGGGCACCGGGTCTCCGGCGAGGATCGAGGCGGACTCGGTGGGGGTCGCATACATCCGGGAGTACACGTCGGTGTAGGCGCCGTCGTGGTCACCTTCGTAGTGGATGGGGCGCATCGGATCGTGGTCGCGCAGCCAGTCGGCCATCGCCGCCAGGTTGGCCCCGGTGCCTGCCTCGTTGCCGAGCGAGAACATGACGACGCTGGCGTGGTTCGCGTCCCGTCGCCAGGTGCGTTCGATCCGGTCCAGGTAGGCCGGAAGCCACGCGGGGTCGTCGGAGGGATTGCGCGCCCACCGGTCGACGACGAAGCCGTGGGTCTCCAGATCGCATTCGTCCACGAGCCAGAAGCCCAGTTCGTCGGCGAGGTCAAGCAGGTGGTGGTTCGGCGGGTAGTGGCTGGTGCGGATGGCGTTGATGTTGTGCCGCTTCATCGTGGCCAGCTCGCTGCGGGTGAATTCCCCGGTGACCGCGCGGCCTGAAGTGGGGTGGAATTCGTGGCGGTTGACGCCGCGGAACCGGATCGGGGACCCGTTCACGCGCAGCACGCCCTCGAGGATGTCGACGCGGCGGAATCCCAGGCGCAGGGTCACCCGTTCGTCCGGGGAGGACAGGGTGGCCGGATAGAGGTGGGGCGTCTCGGCGGTCCACCCCTGGACGGTTCCGACATCCAGCTCGGTCCGGGCGGTGGTGATGTCGCGGGCGATCCCCAGGTCGGGGATGGACAAGTGCAGCGGGAACGCCGCCGCCGGGGCATCGACGTCCAGGGCCAGGTGACCGGTCCCGTCGTCGTAGTCGGCCACGACGTGGACGTCACGGATGCCGGCCCGTGGTTCGCCGATGAGGGTGACGTCACGGAAGATCCCCGGCAGCCACCATTGGTCCTGGTCCTCCAGGTAGCTCGCCGCGGAGAAGGCGTGGACGCGTACGACCAGGCGGTTGCGTTCGCCTCCCGTGCGCAGCGTGTCGGTGACATCGAATTCGTGTGTCAGGCGGCTGCCCGAGGCGTGGCCGATCTGCGTGCCGTTGAGCCACAGTTTGAAGGTCGATTCCACTCCCTCGAACCGCAGGATGATCCGGCCCAGTCCCGCCAGGACGTCAGCGGTGAAGCCGAGTTCGTCGGCGGTGAATTCGCGCAGGTGGTCACCGGTTCCGTTGGCGTCGGGCACGTAGGGGGGATCCACCGGGAACGGATAGTCGACGTTGGTGTACCAGGGGCTGCCGAAGCGGTTGACCTGGCCGATGACCAGGGGGCCGTTGGAGGGATCGAGCACCCAGTGGCCGGGCACGGTGACGGTGTCGGGGAAGTCGGCGTCCTCGGCCGCCGGGTCCGGGCGTGCACCGGAGACCGACGGCGCATAGCGGAAGCCCCACGTCCCGGCCAGGTTGGCCTCGGGCCGATCGGAGGCCAGGTGCGCCCGGGCGGGCAGGGTCCCGGAGCCGGGTGAGGGGTCGAGGTCGTAGGGAAGCTGCGGGATTCCAGTCGTGGTCACCGGGCCGCCCTACTTGTTGCTGCCGAGGGTCAGGCCGGCCACGAAGTGCTTCTGCAACAGCAGGAACATGACCACGGTGGGCAGGGCGATCATGACCGCACCGGCGGCCACCAGGTTGTTGTCCGTGAAGAACGCACCCTTGAGGTTGTTCAGCGCGCTGGTCACCGGCATCGCGTCGCCATCGCGCAACAGCACCAGGGCCCAGAAGAAGTCGTTGTAGATCCACGCGAACTCCAACGTGGCCAGTGCGGCCAACGCCGGGCGGGTCAGCGGCAGGATGATCTGGTAGAACTGCCGCCACACCCCGGCCCCGTCGACCTGGGCGGCCTCGCCGAGCTCGTCGGGCAGGGCCTTCATGAAGTTGGAGAGCACGAAGACGCAGAAGCCCATCTGGAAGGCCACGTTGATCACGACGACGCCGAACTGGGTGTTGTAGATGTCCATCGACAGGAACATCCGGTACAGCGGGGTGATGATGACCTGTTGCGGCAGCAGGTTCGCGGCGGTGAAGAACATCAGCATCGCCAGGTTGAGTTTGAAGCTGAAGCGCGCCAGCACGAAGGCCGCCATGGAGGACATGAACAGGACGATGACGACGGCGGGGAGTGCGATGTAGAGCGAGTTCAGGAAGTAGTGGGGCAGGTCCGCCTGGTTCCAGGCGGTGACATAGTTGTTGAAGTTCAGCGTGTCCGGCAAGGACACGTAGCCCTTCTCAGCGGTTTCCGCGTAGGGGCGCAGCGACGTGTAGATGGCCCAGGCCAGCGGCACGAGCCAGATCGCCCCCCACAGGATCAGGGACACGTGCAGGATGACGCGGCCCGGTCGCAGCGGAGCCTTGCGCTCCGGACCGGCTTCTCCGCGCCGGGATTTCCGGGTTCCGGTGGCTGCTGCCCGGGAGGCCACGGGGCCGGGTTCCCCGGGGGTTAATGTGGCGGCGCTCATCGGGCCCCCTCCTTCTTGAAGGTCTGCACCAGGTAGGTGACGATGAAGACCAGCGAGATGACCAGCAGGATGACCGCAATCGCGGATCCAAAGCCGATGCGGCTGGCCTCGCCGATGATGTTGTTCGTGATCAGCACGGAGAGCAGCTCCAGGCCGTTGGTCCCCTTGTTGATGATGTACACGATGTCGAATGCCCGCAGGCCCTCGATCACGGTGACCACCAGGACGATGACGTTGATCGGCTTGAGCACCGGGAAGATGACCCTGAAGAAGGTCTGGCGTTGGTTGGCCCCGTCGATGGAGGCAGCTTCCTTGATGGAGGGATCCACGCCCTTCAGCCCGGCCAGGTAGAGCACCATGATGTAGCCGACGTGTCGCCAGCTGGCCGCGACCAGCACGGCCCACAGGTTGACGTCGGAGTTGCCCAGCCAGTTGACGTTGGCCCCGGAGAGCTGGTTGATCAGCCCCTGGTCCTGTGAGTAAAGCAGGGTCCAGATGAAACCGACCAGGGCCAGGGACAGCACCACCGGCAGATAGAAGACGCTCTGGTAGACGCGGGTCCCGCGGATGTTCTTGTCCAGCAGGACGGCCAGGAACAGCCCCAGGGGTGTGGCGATCAGGGCCAGGACCAGCAGCCAGATGACGTTGTTGCGCAAGGCGGGCCAGAACGGCGGGTAGATCGTGGCGATCTGCTCGTAGTTCTGGAACCCGACAGGCTGGATGGCCGTCACGCCGTTCCAGCGGGTGAAGGAGAGGAACACCGATCCCAGGGCCGGCCCCCAGACGAAGGCCAGCACCACCAGGGCCGGGACACCCAGCATGAGGGTCAGGACCACACGGTCGGCGGTGCTGTATCTGCGGACCTTCCGGGCCCTGGCCGGACGTGCCTTGTGCGTCAATGTGCTCATGGTGTTCCTCTCCCCCGCGGCCTCAGCCGGCGAAGATCGCCTTCTTCTGCGCTTCGACGTCCTTCAGGATGTTGTTGATGTCCTTGGGGTTCTTGATGAACGCCTGGATGGAGGGGATCATCACCGTCGAGGCGAAGTCCGGGCGGGTATCTCGGTCCATGAACTGGGCGATGTTCTTGGCCTCGCCGACGACCTTGGCCGCCTTCTTCTGCAGGGCCGTGTAACCGGAGGTGTCCATGTCGTTGGCCGGGCCCACCAGGCCCTTGTCGGCGTCGGCATTGATCTTCTCCGCGTCAGCGCTGCCCAGGTACTCCAGCAGCTTCTTGGCGGTGCCGCCGTTTTGCGTCTTGGCGCTCATCATGAATCCGTCGATGGGTGCGTCGATCGAGTCGGTGCCGAAGTCCGGGTTGATCTCCGGGAAGGTGAAGAAGTCCAGGTCCTTCAGCGCGTCCCCACCCTCGGCATCCTGGAACTGCTGGGAAACGAACATCCCCAGCAGGTACATCCCCGATTTCTTCTGCAGCAGCCCCTGCGCGGTTTCCTGCCAGTCGCGTCCCAGGCCACCCTTCTGGTGGTACGGCAGCAACTTGGTCCACGTGTTGAAGACCTCCTTGACCTGATCGGACTCCCAGGAATCCTCTCCGGCCAGGAGCTTGGTGTGGTAGTCGTAGCCGTTGATGCGCATGTTCAGGATGTCGAACGTGCCCATTCCGGGCCACCCGTCCTTGTCGCCGAAGGCAATCGGAGCCAGGCCTTCCTTGAGCATGTCCTCGCTGACGGCGGTCATCTCATCCAGCGTCTTGGGAACCTCGTACCCCTTGTCCTCGAACACCGATTTCCGGTAGAAGACGGCCCACGGATAGTAGGAGAGCGGGACGAAGTACTGCTTGCCATCAGTTCCCGTGGAGGCGGCCTTGAACGATTCGCTGAAGTTCTTGCCGATGTTCTCCCACACCGAGGAGATGTCCCCGGCCAGGCCCTGGTCGGCGAAGAAGCGCATGCGGTAACCGGAGAACCAGCTGAAGACGTCGTCCGGGTCACCCTGGAGGTAGGAGTTGATCTGCTCCTGGAACGTGTTGTGGTCCACGGTGTTGATCGAGACCTTCGATCCGGACTCCTTGACGAAGCCGTCGATGATCTTCTTGTAGGCGGCCTTCGGCACTGCATCAGACTGGTTGGAACCGAAGGTGATGGCGCCGCTTCCCTCGCTGACGCTCGCGCTGCCACCACCCCCGCCACCGCAGGCGGTGAGAGCGGCGAGTGCCGACAGGCCCATCGCCCCTCCGAGGACTGACCGTCGGTTGACGGGGACGCTGAGTCCCTTGCCCAGCGATGACGGGCTGGGCGGGAACGAACGCCCGGTCGGACGCGATGGTTGGTGGGCCACGGTGACTCCTTGGGTTGTGCCGTCGGCCCGGATTTCCAAGGACACAACGACGAGGATGATGGAGAAACGCTCAATATCGATCAGAAAACAACTAATTCTGACTTCTGGACACTATGACACGCACCACAACCTGACGCAAGGAGTTGACGAAAATCCCTGTAAATCGTGCTGTTGGCGAGACAATTCGAAGGGTTTTCCGATGGAACGACTCGCACAATTCCGCACCTCGGTTATGCTGACCCCACCACGTACACCGGCCCCCATCCCCGCAGGAAGGCGCATCGACCATGGCAGAGATGCTTCCGCAGCAGCGCCACCGCCACATCCTGGAGGAGCTGAACCGCTTCGGCCAGGTCCGCGTGACCGAGCTGTCGCACGATCTGGGCATTTCGGAAATGACAGTCCGCCGGGACCTCAACGCCCTGGCCGGGGCCGGGGAACTCGTCAAGGTCCACGGCGGTGCCACCCGCGAGCAATCCGCCACCAGCATCGAGCCCGGCTTCATGCGCAAGCTCGGATTGGCTGCTGCCGAGAAGGAGGCGCTGGCCGTGTGCGCCGCCCGGCTGATTGAACCGGGCATGTCGGTCGCCCTGAATTCCGGGACCACGACCTATGCGCTGGCCAGCCAGTGCACCGGGATCGACGACCTCACCGTCATCACCAACTCGCCGCGGATCGCGGAGGTCTTCTACAGTGCCGAGAACCAGACCCAGACCATCATCCTGACGGGCGGGATCCGCACCCCCTCCGACGCACTCGTCGGCCCCCTGGCCACTGCCGCATTGGCCCAGCTGCACGTGGACATCTGCTTCATGGGCGTGCATGGCATGACCGCCGAGGACGGGTTCACCACGCCGAACATGCTCGAGGCCCAGGCGAACCGGGCCTTCCTGGCCTCCGCTGCCCAGCACGTGGTTGTCGCCGACCACAGCAAATGGGGCATGACCGGCCTGTGCCAGATTTCCCCGCTGGAGGCTGCCGACATCCTGATCACCGGTGACGCCCTCTCCCCCGACGCGGCGGAGGTCGTGCGGCAGTCGATCGAAACGCTGCTGCTCGCCCCCACCGCCTAAACTGGCGCCATGCCCCTGCCCCTGAGCCGCGAGCTGGCCCAACGCGTCATCGACCAGATCGCCCCGACGCTCGAGTTCAACATCAACGTGATGGACCCCTCGGGCCGGATCATCGCCTCCACCGACCCGGCACGCATCGGTGATCTGCATGCCGTCGCCCGGGCCGTTGCCTCCGGCGAACCGCGGATCGTGCACGACGACGGCTCCCCCACCGAACGTGCGGGAATCAACCTCCCCGTGCGGCTCGAGGGAGGGATCGTGGGCGTCCTGGGCATCACCGGGCCACCGGAGCGGGTCGCCCCGGTGGCGCAGGTCCTGGTCCTGACGATGGTCCTGCTGCTGGAGCGCGAGCGGGAAATGGACGACTCGGCCCGCCGGGAAGCAGCAGATCGTGAACTGCTGGTCCGCCTGGTCTCCGGTGAACTCGCTGCCGAGGCGATCGAGAAGGCCCTGGCCGCCGGGGTGCCGGACCTGCCGCCGCCCTGGAGGCTCCGGGCCGTGCTGGCTCCGGAGCCGACGGGCACTCCGGACACCGTCGAGAGCGAGCCGCGGCCTCGCGGACCGCATCGACATGCCCACTTCGGTGGCGCGCTGTGGGTGCTCACCGGCGGGCGGGGTGCCGGGCTCGAGGACTGGCCGGCGGAGATCCCGCCCGGATGCACCGTGATCGACGGCGGACCCTGCGCAACCGGTGGCGACCTGGCCGGATCGGCCCAGGCCCTCGGAGCCCTGGCCACGGCACGGAAGGTGTTGCCCACGCCGCCCACCTCCGGAGCCCTCCGGCTCGACGACCTGGCCGCCGAACTGTCGGTGGCCTGCCTGCCTCCCGCCACGGCGGCAACGCTCGCCGCCCGCGTGGGCCCGCTACGCGCGGAACACGTGGGCACCCTGGATGCCTGGGCCGCAGCGGGCGGATCGGTATCGGCGACGGCACGGGTGTTGTTCGTCCATCGCAATACGCTCACCCAACGACTGGATCGGATCACCCAGCTGACCGGACTGGACCCGCGGATCCCGGCGCAGGCACAGACACTGCGACTGGCCACCATCGCGTCCCGCGCCGAGACATCGACACCTCTGGGCACGCCGTCGACACATGGCTAGTCTGCACCCTCCTGGGGACCAAAATACGTAAAATCGTGGGCACCTTGCCCATATCGTCGGTTCGCGGTGCCGCCTAGAGTGGTCCCATGAGCACCGAGATCCAGCCCGTCATCGTCGTCGCACCGGATTCCTTCAAGGGCAGTGCCTCCGCGGCCCAGGCTGCCGCCGCCATGGCCCGGGGTGCGCGCGCCGTCGCCGGCGAGGCGGCACGGATCGTCGAGCTGCCACTGGCCGACGGCGGCGAGGGCACGCTGGATGCGTTGTTGGCCGTGTGGGGTACCGCACCGCGCAGCACGGAAACCACCGACGCACTCGGACGCCGGTGCACCGCCCGGTACGGCATCTCGGCGGATGGCACCACCGGCATCATCGAGGCAGCCGAGGCCAACGGCCTCCCCCAGGTATCGGATGTCCCCCTGCAGCCGCTGGTCGCCGACACCTACGGCGTCGGTCGCGTCGCCGCCGTGCTGCTGGACGCCGGCGTCGAGGAGATCCTGTTATGCATTGGCGGTTCGGCCACCACCGACGGCGGGGCAGGGCTCCTGCGCGCCCTCGGCACCAGGTTCCTCGATGCCGGAGGGCACCCCACCGGCACCGGCGGCGGGGACCTGTCCTCCATCCGGAGCGTCGATGCCTCCGGGGTGCATCCGCGGGCCACTGCGGTGCACTGGAGGATTGCCGTCGATGTCGACAACCCGTTGTGCGGGCCCCGGGGTGCCGCCGCGGTCTTCGGCCCGCAAAAGGGCGCCTCACCCCAGGACGTGGACACCCTGGATGCGGGGCTGGCCCACCTGGCACGGGTTCTGGCTGCCGGGGACGTTGCCACGACGCCGGGGTTCGGGGCGGCCGGTGGCATGCCGTTGGGGCTGGTCGCCGTCCTCGGCGCACAGCTGGTGCCCGGGGCCGAGCTGGTCTCCACGGCGGTGGGCTTGCCGGAGGCGCTGGCAGGTGCCGACGTCGTACTCACCGGGGAGGGCCGGTTGGATTCACAATCCCTGGGCGGGAAGGTCGTCGACGCGGTGCGGCGCACCGCGTCGGCGCACACCCGCGTGGTGGTCATCGCCGGGGCCGTGCAGCTCGATGCCGCCGCCTGCCGTGCCGCGGGGTTGACCGCTGCGTTCTCGATTGCCCCGGGACCTGCCGAGCTGGCCGGGCTGCAGGCCGATGCCCAGTGGCTGATCGAGGACACCGCTGCCCAGGCCTGTGCCGCGCTGGGGCTCGGGACCGGACGGTGCGGCTAGTCTCGAGGGACCATGAAAACGTTGGACAAGGCAGTACGCATCGATGCGTGGCTCTGGGGAGTGCGCGCCTTCAAGACCCGCTCCGCGGCCACCGCCGCGTGCCGTGCCGGACACGTCAAGCTCAATGACCGCCCGGCCAAGGCCGCGGCGGTCATCGTGCCCGGGGATACCATCCGGGTGCGCGAAGCGGGGTTCGAGCGGATCCTGGAGGTCCGCCAGCTCATCGTCAAGCGCGTGGGGGCGCAGGCGGCGGCCAGCTGCTTCATCGACCACACGCCGGCCCGCCCGAAGGCCCCCGCGCTGATGGTCCCGGTCCGGGACCGCGGCACGGGGCGGCCCACGAAACGCGACCGGCGCGAGCTGGAGCGGATGCGCCGCGAGCTGGGCGGTTAGGCCTCGGCGTCGGCCCCCGGACGGGATCCGAGTTCGGCATCCAGGCGCAGCAGGCCCGGGCCGTCGTTGCCGATGAGCCGGACGCGGCCGATGATCTCGCCGACAGTTGCCTCCTCCTCGAGCTGCTCGGAAACGAACCAGCTCAGCAGCGGCAGGGCGTCGATGTCGCCCTCTTCCTGGGCCAGCCGGTACAGGTGGCGGATGGCCTCGGAGACCTTGACCTCGTGGGCCAGCGATGCCTCGAAGGCGTCACGGACGGAACCGGCCTTCACCCCGGGGGCCTTGATGGCGCCGATGGTGGGGCTCGAATCGCGGTCCGTCATGTGGGAGATGAACTTCTCGGCGTGGACGATCTCCTCCTGGGACTGCGCACGGAACCAGCCGGCGATGCCCGGGAGGTCCTGGACCTCCATCTCGATGGAGAGCTGGCGGTACACGATGGACGCTTCGAGCTCCAGGGTGACTTGGTCGTTGAATGCCTTTTCGAGTGCTCCGGTGAGTTTCATGGGGCCCAATCTACGGCGGTTTCCCGGGGCTGTCACCGGAGTTTGGCCTAACTGACCTGATCCGGTCCCCATTAGCGAACGGTGGCGTTGCGCCGGGTGGGCAGGGTTGGGAAGCCATGCCTGATCGCCCCTAGACTGGCCGGATGGGTCATATTGATGTTGCCGGAATCGACTACTTCCTCTCCGACGGCACGCAGCTGCTCAACGAGGTCTCCTTCAAGGTCGGCGCCGGGAGCAAGACCGCACTGATCGGCCCCAACGGCACCGGCAAGACCACGCTGTTCAAGATCATCTCCGGGGACCTGGTGGCCGATGGCGGCACCGTGGGGCTCTCCGGCACGCTGGGCATCATGCGCCAGTTCGTGGGCCAGGTCCGTGACGAGTCCAGCGTGCGGGACCTGCTGGTCTCCGCCGCTCCCCCGGTGCTGGCCGCTGCCGCCGCCGAACTGGCGGCCTCCGAGGACGCCATGCTGGCCGACCATTCCACCGCGGCGGCGGAGGAGAAGACGCAGATGCGCTACGCGCAGGCCATCGTGGACTGGGGTGACGCCGGCGGGTACGAGGTGGAGACCGTCTGGGACGAGGTCTGCATGGCCGCCCTGGGATTGCCCTTCGAGAAGGCCCAGTACCGGCCGGCCTCCACGCTGTCCGGCGGCGAACAGAAGCGTTTGGTCCTGGAAGCGCTGTTTGCCGGCAACGACGAGGTGCTGCTGCTCGACGAGCCCGACAACTACCTCGACGTGCCGGGCAAGCGCTGGCTCGAGTCCAAGCTGCGCGCCACCGACAAGGCGGTGCTGTTCATCAGCCACGACCGCGAGCTGCTCAACCAGGCGGCCGGGCGGATCGTCACCCTGGAACCGGGCATCAACGGCGCCTCGGCCTGGATCCACGGTGGCTCCTTCGGCAGCTACGTCGAGGCCCGTGCCGACCGCAACGCCCGGTTCGAGGAACTGCGCAAACGCTGGGACGAGGAGCACCTGAAGCTCAAGGAGCTGGTGAACATGTACAAGAACAAGGCAGCGTTCCGCTCCGACATGGCCAACCGGTACCACGCGGCACAGACCCGGTTGGCGAAGTTCCTGGAGATCGGGCCGCCCGAGGCGCTGCCGATCGAGCAGAACGTGAAGATGCGCCTGCGCGGGGGACGGACCGCCAAGCGGGCGATCGTGGCGCAGAAGCTGGAGCTGACCGGGTTGATGAAGCCCTTCTCCACCGAGATCTGGTTCGGAGACCGCGTGGGGGTCCTGGGATCCAACGGTTCGGGCAAATCGCATTTCCTGCGCCTGCTCGCCGCGGGAGGCACCGACCCCGAACGCGAACACCTGCCGGTCTCCGACGCCGTGCTGGCCGAGGTGCCCCACGAGGGCACGGTGAAACTCGGGGCCCGCATCCGCCCCGGCTACTTCGCCCAGACCCATGTCCGCCCCGACCTGGGCCACCGCAGCCTGCTGGACATCCTGCACCGCGGTGACGAGCACCGCTCGGGACTCGGACGCGAGGCGGCCTCCGGGGCGCTGGACGGCTACGGGCTGGCCGCCCAGGCCGAACAGTCCTTCGACTCGCTCTCCGGTGGCCAGCAGGCCCGTTTCCAGATCCTGCTCCTGCAGCTGTCCGGCGCCACCCTGCTGCTGCTCGACGAGCCCACCGACAACCTGGACCTGCACTCCGGCGAGGCCCTGGAGCGGGCGATCAACGCGTTCGAGGGGACCGTCCTGGCCGTCACCCACGACCGCTGGTTCGCCAAGTCCTTTGACCGCTTCCTGGTGTTCGGCTCCAACGGGAGGGTCTACGAGACCGAGGAACCGGTCTGGGACGAGGCCCGGGTGGAACGCGCCCGCTGAAGAATTGCACAGCGTTGTAGCGGCAGCAGGGAATAGAAGCTGCCGCCACAACGCTGTGCCGAAGAGGTGGCCAGGGGTGGACCCTGGACACGACACCGAAGTTCCCCCCACCGAAGGAGCCACGTTGAGCATCTACGCCGTCACCAACCCCGCCACCGGCCAGGTCGAGAAGGAGTTCGAGACCATCACCGACGCCGGCCTGCAGGACGCCGCCACCGCGGCCCACACCGCGTTCGGCGCCTGGCGCACCAGTTCGATCGAGGACCGGGTGGCGCTGCTGGGCCGGGTCGCCGACCTCTATGAGGAACGCAAGGTCGAACTCGCAGCGATCATCACCCGCGAAATGGGCAAGCCGGTGCTGCAGGCCCAGGGCGAAATCGACATCGTCGTCTCCATCTACCGCTACTACGCCACCAATGGCCCGAAGTACCTCGAAGACGAGCAGCTTGATGTCGTCGCCGGGGGCACCGCCGTCGTGCGCAAGGAAGGCCTCGGCGTCCTGCTGGGCATCATGCCGTGGAATTTCCCGTACTACCAGGTGGCCCGGTTCGCCGCCCCTAACCTGATGAACGGCAACACGATCCTGCTCAAGCACGCGCCGCAGTGCCCGGAATCGGCGCTGGCGATGGAGCAGATCTTCCGCGACGCCGGCGCCCCGGAAGGTGCCTACGTCAACATCTTCGCCACCAACGAGCAGATTGCCGAGCTGATCGCCGACCCGCGGATCCAGGGCGTTTCACTGACCGGTTCCGAACGTGCCGGTTCGGCAGTCGCCGAGACCGCCGGGCGCAACCTGAAGAAGGTGGTGCTCGAACTCGGCGGCTCGGACCCGTTCATCCTGCTGGACACCGCGAACCTGGACAAGACCGTCAAGCGTGCCGTCAACGGCCGCATGGGCAACGGCGGGCAGGCCTGCAACGCCGCCAAGCGCTTCGTGGTGATGGAGGACCTCTACGACGACTTCGTCGAGAAGTTCACCGCATCCCTGGCGGCGATCACCCCGTCGGATCCGACCGATGAGCAGACGTTCCTGGGCCCGCTGTCCTCGCAGGCAGCTGCCGACAACCTGGAGCAGCAGGTGAAATCGGCCATCGCCGAGGGCGCGACGGCCCTGGTGGGCGGCGCGAAGGTCTCCGCCGACGCGGCGTTCTTCCAGCCGACGGTGCTCACCGGCGTCACCCCCGACATGGACGCGTTCCACCAGGAGCTGTTCGGTCCGGTCGCGATGATCTTCAAGGTCTCCAGCGAGGAGGAGGCGGTGGCCCTGGCCAACGACACCCCCTTCGGCCTGGGGTCCTCCATCTTCACCGAGGACCCGCAGCGCGCCCAGCGGGTGGCGCACCAGATCGATGCCGGCATGGTCTACATCAACGAGCCCTCCGGCACCGCTGCGGAACTGCCGTTCGGCGGCGTGAAGCGCTCGGGTGTGGGCCGCGAGCTGGGCAAGTACGGGATGGATGAGTTCGTGAACCGCAAGCTCATCCGCACCCGCTAGCCGACAGCGAAACCGGTGGCCCCGGGGTCCGGCATCACCTGCCGGACCCCGAGGTGCCCCACCCGCCCCGGCGCCTGCGCCGAACGCAACCAGTCCACCAGTGCGTCGAGGTCCTCCTGCGCGCCCTGGGCGGTGATCCGCACGCTGCCGTCCCGGCAGTTCACCGCAGCACCGGCCAGGCCCAGCGCCTCGGCCTTCTGCCGGGTCAGGTAGCGGAACCCGACTCCCTGCACCGTGCCGGTGGCCGTGGCCTCGATGGCTGCGGGAGCACCGTCGTCGTGCCCTGGGTGCCGTGTGGGCGCCCCGTTCATGCCATGATCCCGCCGCCGCGGGTCAGTTCGATCGGCTCGACGTCGGCGGTGAACCCGAAGACGTGGGCGTAGAACGCCAGTGAGAGCTCCTGGGCGCGCACGATGTTCGCCGCCATCCGGAAGCCGTGTTGTTCGCCGGCGAAGAGGACGAAGGCGTGCTCGATCCCCTTGGCCGCCAGCGCGTCGGCGAACTTCCGGGACTGGTTCGGCGGCACTACCCGGTCCTCGTCCCCCTGGAGCAGCAGCACGGGGCAGTCGAGCTGGTCGACGTGGTTGATCGGCGCGCGTTCGGCGTAGAGTTCACGGGCCGCGGGCCACGGGCCGACCAGTGATTCCATGTAGTGGGCCTCGAAGTCGTGGGTATCGGCGACCAACGCCTCCAGGTCGGCCACCCCGTAGCGGGAGATGCCGGCGGCGAACGTGGACGTGCCGGTCAGGCAGGCCAGGGTGGTCCAGCCGCCGGCGGAGCCCCCCTCGATGGCCAGCCGGGCGGGATCGGCGATCCCGGCGTCGACCAGGCCCCGCATGACCGCTACCGTGTCCGCCACGTCGGCGACGCCCCATTGGCCAGCCAACCGGTCCCGGTAGGCGCGGCCGAAGCCGCTGGATCCCGCGTAGTTCACGTCCACCACCCCGATCCCCCGGCTGGTGTAGTACGCGATCTGCAGCGACAGCCCGATGCGCGCCTGCCCGGTGGGCCCGCCGTGGACGAACGCGACGAAGGGCGGCAGTTCCCCGACGTCCCCGGCGTACCCGGCGAGCGTCGGGGCGTAGACGTTGGCATGCACGACGGCGCCGCCGTCACCGGGGAACTCCATGGCCCGCCCCACGGGCAGGGCGCCGGGCGCGGGGATCCCGTCCAGGGCCAGCCTCAGGGTGCGCAGGCTGCCCGTGGCGCCGTCCACCAGCCGGATCCCGGTCCCCTCGGTGGTGTCCTGCGACAGGGTCAGCACCTGCAGGCCGGTGCCTGCCGGGTCGCGACGCACCCCGGCCGGGAGCGCGTGGGTCAGCGGGAGGTCCAGCTCCTCGAGCTCCCCGGTGGCCGGGTCCAGCAGGCCCAGGGCCATGCCGTGGGTGCCGTGGGCGGTGAGGATCCGCCCGTCCTCGAGCAGCTGGTACCAGGTGGTGCCGATCTGCCAGAGCGGCTCGGCGAACTCCTCCGCCCGCGGGCACAGCGGCCGGGCCTCACCGCCGCCGAGGTCCTGGGCGTACAGGTTCCACCAGCCGGAGCGGTCCGAGATGAAGGCCAGCGTGCTGGCGTCGAGCCATTCGGGTTGGAGCACCGATTCGGTGGTGGATCCCGCCAGGTCCAGCACTGCCGTGGCCGGGCCGGCCTCATCGAGGCGGCCGACGTGCAGCACGGTGCCGTCCCATGGCATCTGGGGGTGCTCCCAGCTGATCCAGGCGATGCGCGTTGCGTCCGGGCTGACGCGGGGGTAGGCGACGAAGCGCGAGGACGGGGTGACCCGGCGCAGGGCGGCGGCATCCTCGGCCGCGCTGCCGTCCAGCGGGATGGCCACGATGTAGCGCTCGATCACCGCCCCGGTGTGGTCCTCGCACACGGCCAGGACCTCGCCCGCCCGCCAGGAGGCGGTGAATTCGGCGAAGCGCAGCTGCGGGTCGGCCGCGTTCCCTGCCGGCGCCGAGGCGGGGGTCAGCGCGCTGGGCCCGTCCCCGGTGCGCAGGTAGACGCGCTGGTCGGCGTAGTTCGCGAACACCAGCCGGTCCCCGGCGCCGTCGTCCACCGGGGCCCAGGCGGCTCCGCCGTATTCGTGCACCCGGCTGCGCACGTTGTAGGGGGCCGGCACCAGGTCGCGGTCCGGATCCCCGCCGGCGATCACGGTGAACCGGCCGCCCTCGGCGGGTCGACCCTCCTGCCACCAGATCTCGTCGCCGACGTAGCGCGGGGAGGCCACCGGGATGGTGGAGGCCACCAGCGAGGTGGCGGAGATCGGCGAGGGCCAGGAACCGAACGGGGCGCGGATTGTCATGCCCGTAGCGTATCGACATCGCGGCCCGGCACGGCAGAATGGGCGCATGCATACCTACGCCGTCTTCCTGCGCGGCATCAATGTCGGCGGGGTCAGGATCGCGATGAAGGACCTCACCGAGGCGCTGGCCGGCGCCGGATACGCCCACGTGTCCACCCTGTTGGCCTCGGGGAACGTGGTCCTCGACGCGTCCACCGCCGATGCCGCCGCGCTGAAGGCGGACCTCGAGGCGGTGCTGCGTGCGCGGTTCGGCTACACCGCCTGGGTCATCATCACGACGCCGGGGCAGCTCGCCTCGATCGTCGCCTCCTACCCCTTCGGGGCCGTGGATGACGGGATCGAACGCCACGACTACGTGGTCCTGGCGGCGACCCCCGACGCGGTCCGCACGGTGCTCGAGGCCTGCCCGGAGCCGTCCGCCGGGGAGCAGGTCGCCGCCGGGGAGGGCGTGCTCTACTGGCAGGTCCCGCGGGGCAGCTCGCTGCAGACCAACGTGGCCCGCGAACTGGGACGCAGCCGCCATCAGGCGGTGCTGACCACGCGGAACATGAACACCCTGCGCAAGGTCCTGGCCCGGATCGGGGCCTGAGCAGCGTCAGCCGCGCGCCGGCACCCGGGAGGCTTCGGCGTCGTCCTCGATGTGGCGTGGCCCGTTGATCATCACCGCGCCGATGATGAGCACCACCAGGCAGACGCCGAGCATGCCGAAAGAGGCAGCCCAGCCACCTGTGGCATCGCGCACGACGCCGAAGAGCAGTGGCGCGATCGCCGCACCCGCGTAGCCCAGGCCCTGGCTGAACCCGGCCAGCACCCCGGACCCATAGGTGGTGCGCGAGCGCAGGTTGATCATCAGCAGCGCCATCGCGAAGGTGCCCTGGCCGAGCCCTGCGGAGGTGATCCACCACCAGGTGCCCTGGGTGGGGAAGAAGAACATGCCGGCGTGCCCGATGATCCACAACACGATGAACACCCCGGCTGCGTAGATCGGGTGCTTCATCCGCGGTACCACCAGGGGCACCAGCAGGCTCACCGGCAGCCCGAGGATCGCGAAGTAGCCCAGCGCGCTGCCGGCCACCGCCGGGTCGAGGCCCTCGCCGATGAGGTAGGGCGGCAGCCAGGTGAAGTAGACGTAGGTCTGGCCCGAGTTGCCGGCCAGGAAGATCGCCAGGCCCCAGGCCACGCGGGAACGCCACGGGTTGATCCGCCGTTCGGCTTCCACCGGGACGACGCCGGAGAGCCGGGCCTTGGTCTGTTCGGCTGTCTCGGTGGCGGCCAGCCGGGCGTGCTCGGCCGCCTCGGCACTGCGGCGGCGGCGGTCCGCGGCGAACTGCAGGGCCCAGGGGATGAGCACGACGACGCTGGCCAGGGTCCAGAATCCGATGGAGAACCGCCAGTCGGAAACCTGCGCGAGCGGGACGGCGAACATCGGGCTCATGGCGGTGCCGATCGCGATGAGCGTCACGTAGCCGGAGGTCACCAGGGAGATCCGGTCGGGGAAGTACTTCTTGACCAGCGGCGGCAGCACGACGTTGCCGATGCCGTAGCCGACCATGGTCAGCGCGGAGAGCAGCAGGAACGATGACACGTCCCCCACGAAGGCGCGGCATCCCTGGCCGATGATGGCCACGACCACGGCCAGCAGCAGGGTGCGTTCAAGTCCGAACGCGGAGATCATCCGCGGGGTGAACAGCCCGGAGACGGCAAAGACGATGGGGGCCAGCATGGCCAGCAGGCCGGTGGTGAACGAGGTGAATCCGAGCTCGGGCCCGATGACGTCCAGCAGCGGCGGAACGGAGACGACGGCTGCCCGCACGCTCAGCGCCATGAGGAGGATGCCCACGAGGGCCGCGATGCGCCCCTTCCACGGGCGGGTTTTCAGGCGGAACGCCATCAGCTGCCCTCCCTCAGCCGGTCGACCTGGAGCAGCAGGGCATCGATGTCGGCCCCCACCAGCGACCTCGACCAGCTGCCGGGCAGGGTCGAGTGGAAGTACAGGCCTTCGCCGATCAGCATGATGGCCTCCGCCGCATGCGGGTCGGGGACGTCCTGGCGCACCAGCCGCTCCCAGTCGCCGTGGACCTGGTCCAGGGCAGCCACTGCCGGTGCATGCGATCCGGCGGCCAGCCGGACGACTGCCTGGTAGGTGTGGTCGAACGCGGTGTCCTCGGCAGTGGAGGTCCTCACGTAATACCGTGCAGCACCCTCGGCGGCGGTGGCCATGAGTTCGTTGTCCTGGCGGGCCGCGTCGAGCAGTCGGTTGATCACCGCTTCGGCGAGGGCGTCCTTGGACGGGAAATGGTAGAGCAGGCCCCCTTTGGAGACGCCGGCCAGGGCCGCGGTGGCGTCCATGGTCGCTGCCCGCTCCCCCTCGGTCCGCAGCAAGGTGCAATAGGCGTCGAGGATCTTCTCCCGCGCTGCTGGTGGTCTGGACATGGACCCGACTCTAGCGTTTTTGCCTCTGCCGGCTGTCATCGGTGAAACATGGACGTCATACCGTCCAGACGGTACAGTTATGCAGGTTCAGCCGTCCTCTTTCCAAGGAACCCATGAGCCTCCCCCAGTACTCCACGAGCCCGCAGCCCCAGCCCGGCCGCGCGCGGCGCTGGTCGGCACTGGTCGTGCTGATGTTCCCGGTCCTGCTGGTCGCCGTGGACAACACGGTGCTCAGCTTCGCCGTCCCCGCAGTCTCCTCGGCCCTGGCACCCACCTCGACGCAGCTGCTGTGGATCATCGACGTCTACCCCCTGGTTTTGGCTGGCCTGCTGGTGCCGATGGGCAGCCTGGGCGATCGGATCGGCCGCCGGAAACTACTGCTGCTCGGCGGGGTGGGCTTTGCCGTGGTCTCGGCCGTCGCCGCCTTCATGCCAAGCGCCCCGCTGCTCATCGCCGCGCGCGCCCTGATGGCGGTTTTTGGCGCCATGCTCATGCCGGCCACCCTCTCGCTCATCCGGAACATCTTCACCAACGCCGCCGAGCGCCGCCTGGCCATCGCGGCCTGGGCTTCCGCGTTTTCCGGAGGAGCCGCGCTGGGGCCGATCGTCGGCGGGTGGCTCCTGGAGCACTATTGGTGGGGCTCCATCTTCCTGCTGTCCGTGCCCATGCTGCTTCCACTGCTGCTGCTGGGCCCGTTCCTGATTCCCGAGTCCCGCGACCCGGCGCCGGGGCGCGTGGATCCGGCGAGCATCGCCCTGGCCATGGGGGCCCTGGCTCCGATCGTCTACGGCATCAAGGCCGCGACGGGGCACGGTCCGGCATGGGTCGCCACAGTCGCCATCGTGTGCGGGTTGCTGTGTGGTTTCGCCTTCGTCCGCCGCCAACTGCGCAGCACCTCGCCCATGCTCGATGTGCGCCTCTTCCGCAATCCCGTCTTTTCCGCTGCCCTGCTGGTGAACCTGTTCAGCGTCTTCGCCCTGGTGGGATTCATCTACTTCCTGGCCCAGCATCTGCAGCTCATTGCCGGCCTGTCCCCTATGGAGGCGGGTTTCTTCATGGTTCCCGGGCTGGTCCTCACGGTGGTCTTCGGATTCGTTGCGGTGCCGCTGGTCCAACGGATCGGAGCATCCCGCGTCGTCATGGCCGGGCTCGCCTTCAGCACGTGCGCCTACATCCTAGTCGTCGCGTTCGGCCGCTCTGGATCCATGCCTGCACTCTTGGCGGCCTTCTGCGTCCTGGGCATCGGCGTGGGGCTGGCGGAGACCATCTCCAACGACCTGACGCTCTCCGCCGTCCCTTCGCATCGGGCAGGGGCAGCGGCGGCGATCTCCGAGACCGCCTACGAGGTCGGCTCCGTCCTGGGCACCGCCATCCTGGGAAGCATCCTCAACGCCGCCTACAGCCGCGGGGTCTCGGTTCCGGAACACCTGCAGCCGGCCCAGGCCGACCGGGTCCGGGAAACCCTGGCGGGCGCCGTCGACGTGGCGGGCACCCTCCCTTCATCCGGGAACGCCGCCGTGCTGATGGAATCCGCGGCCCACGCCTTCGACAGCGGGGTCACCATCACCGCCGCCATCGCCGCAGCACTCATGCTCACTGCACTTCTGGTCGCCAGGAGGGCCCTCCGACAGCCGATCGTCGAGGGGCCGACGCCTCCCAGGAGCCCGATCGGGTCGGCCGAAACCGCGGAAACGACGGCCAAAAAGAGGTAAACGCCGGGCAACATCGGGATGAAAGTCCGGAAGTCCTGCCCCCGAGGTAGGTATTGGCGGCAAACTCGCGTATTGTGGAACTCGTAGTCGTAGTTTTCTCGCAGTAATTTCAGTGTCAAGGCCCCGTTCGCGGGGAGTGTCTCTTTTTGACTCGCGGTAAATCTCGTAGCTGCATGTCACCGTCAAGTCCGGTGGTGACAACCCCTACGTCCCCTGCGGACAGTCTCGAAAGGACACAATCATGGCAATTGGTACCGTCAAGTGGTTCAACGCTGAAAAGGGCTTCGGCTTCATCGCTCCGGATGACAACTCGGACGACGTGTTCGCGCACTACTCCGCGATCCAGTCCAACGGCTTCCGCTCCCTCGAAGAGGGCCAGCGCGTCGAGTTCGAGGTGACCCAGGGCCAGAAGGGCCTGCAGGCCACGGACATCCGCGCCGTCTAAGTCTTCCATCAGGTCCTTTTGGACCGATGAGAACACCTGAAAATGGTGGCATCCCCTCGGGGATGCCACCATTTTTGTTGCCCGTCGGTTACTGGACGATGATCTTGTCCAGGTCAGGCTGCTTGGAGAGGAAGCCGTACTCCACGGTCATCCCGCCCAGCTTCTCGAGCTGGTCCCGCGGAACCGCAGCATCCCAGGTCTCCATCTTGAGGCCCTTGGCCATCTTGGCGTCCATGCCCATGAACTCCGGAAGCAGCGCCTTTGCGTCGGCCTGGTGGGCTTCGGCCGACGTCAGGGTCTCCGTCATCGCCTCGCGGAACTTGGTGACGACAGCCTGCTGGTCATCGGCATACTTGCCGCTGGTGAAGGTCACCATGGTGGGCAGTCCGGGGATGGCCACCTGGTTGGGATAGCCGACGAGCTTGTTGTCCTTGTCGGCCAATGCCCGGCTCAGGAAGGGCTCGGGTATCCAAATCGCATCGGTGTTCCCCCGCTCCAACTGGGCTTCCATGTCCTGGAAGCCCATTTCATTGAACTTGAGCTTCGAGGCGTCCGCTCCATCCTGCGCCGCCGCATCCATGATGGTCAGGTCGCCTTGCGTCTTCAGCGCATTGACCGATGTGGTCTTACCCGCCAAATCAGCAAACCCGTCGATTCCGGAATCCTTGCGGGTCACCACGCCGTTGATGTCATCGCCCTCGGCCTTGGAATTCGAGTAGCCGGTGACGATGCGCATATCCAAGCCCTTGTCGGCAGCGGTCAGCACCGACAGCGGATTACCGACGGCGAAGTCCATGCTGCCCGTCGATACTGCCGGAAGCATGGCAGCCCCGCCCTGCCCCGTCTGCAGTTCCACCTTCAGGCCGTGGTCTTTGAAGATGCCCTCGTCGATCCCGTACTGCATGGCCACCGATGGAGCGATGGACAGGACGCCGACGGTCACGGGCGTCAGCTCGCTACTGCCGCCCGAACTGGAGCCGGCGTCTGCAGCACCGGAAGGCGACCCTCCCCCGCAGCCACTCAACAGCAGCATCGCCGCCAGGCCCAGGCCGACCGTTGCTGATCTTAGTTTCATCATGGTTGTCTCCTCATTGAGCTCCGGCGGGCGTTCCCGACCGGCGTCGTGCTGGCGGCGTCGAGGCGGACCTCCGACGCAACGTGTGATGGATCACACCATAGTCAGGCTCTTCGCGATTTACAAGAAGTTTTCAATGATTGAGGAAGACACCTATTTATGACTCGCTCACCCTAGACGAACACTATGGACATAGATATGTTGTTGTGACCGACCCTAAGGACTTCACCATGGCCTCCACTCCGGACCCCCGCCGCTCCTCCGGCATCGAGCTGGTGGACGATTTCTCCCTGGAAATGACCGGCAAGGACAACGCGGCCCTCGCCGAAGCAACCGGCACCGTGCCGCCGGGAACCAGGATCAACGTGACCTTCCTGGGCAACGAGAACCTGAACATGCGCGTCGCCGCCGCCGCGGCCGTACGGGCCGCGGGGTTCGAGCCCATTCCCCACATTTCTGCCCGCAGACTCGTCTCGGTGGCCGAACTCGACGAATTCCTCGAAGCACTGGCCACCCGAGCGCAGGCCACCGAGGTGTTCGCCGTCGGCGGCGACCCGGAGGCTCCCCTCGGGCCGTTCCCCGACGCACTATCCCTGATCACCTCCGGCCGGCTTCAGGCCCACGGGGTCACCGCGGTGTCCATCGGCGGATACCCCGAGGGACATCCCGACATCGACGACGCCACGCTCTGGGAGGCGCTGGAGGCCAAGGCGACGGCACTCCACGATGCCGAGCTGGACGGGTCGATCATCACGCAGTTCGGATTCGACACCGGCCCGGTGCTTTCCTGGCTGCAGGAACTACGGAGTCGCGGCATCCAGCTCCCCGTCCGCATCGGCGTGCCGGGGCCCGCTGGCGTCAAGAGGCTGCTGACCTACGCGCGCCGCTTCGGGGTGTCATCCTCGGCAGGCATTGCCCACAAGTACGGCTTTTCCTTGGCCAACCTTCTCGGCACCGCCGGCCCCGACCGGTTCATCACTGATCTGGCGGCCGCCCTGGACCCGGCACTCCACGGCGACGTCCGGCTACATTTCTATACCTTTGGTGGCCTGCAGGCCACCGCCCGCTGGGTCGCGGACTTCGACACCGGGCACTAGACGGGAGCCGGCGCCGACGGACATCTATCCCGCCCGACACCGGCTCCACACGCGCTAATCGGTCGGCAACAACTTATCCATGTCCGGCTTCTTGTCGATCAGCCCACGGTCCAGGGAGATATCTGCGACCTGCTGGATTGATGCCGCGTTGACCTCGGTGTTGTAGGTCGGCAAGGTGAGCTTCTCGATGACCTCTGGCTTCAGCGTGGTGTATTCCGGCAGGATCGCCTTGACCTTCTCGGGGTTCTCCTGGGCATACTGCTGCGAGGCCTTCATCGCCCGGACGAACTTCGCGGCCGTTTCAGGGTGCTCCGCAACATACTGGTCGGTCGAGAAGTAGACGGCCACCGTCAGGTCCTTCACGGGCTCGGCATAATTGGAGAACACCGGAACATTGCCGTCGGCCTCGGACATGGTCACGAACGGCTCCACTGCGGCAATGGCATCCACGTTGCCCTTGGCCAGCTGCGCGGTCATGTCGGGGAAGGCCATCTCCACGAAATGGATCGACTTGTAATCCCCTCCAGCCTGCTTCACGGCTTCTGAAATCGTGGAGTCGGAGATGTTGTTCAGCGTATTGACGCCGACCTTATGGCCCGCCAACCCAGCGATGTCCTTGATCCCGCTATCGGGCTTGGTCATCACGGACGCGAAGTCGGCCTTGGTGTCCCCGGTGGTGCTCCCCCCGGGCGCCATCATCTTCAAGGGCAGCCCCTTGCTTCGCCCGACGATCATCGAGGTGACATTGGAGAAGCCGAAATCCATCTGGCCACTGGTCACGGCGGGCACAATGGCTGCGCCACCCTGCGCCGGAGTGAGCTTCAGTTCGAGCCCCTCCTTTTCGAAGATCCCTTCCTTGACCCCGAGATAGATCGGCGCCACGTCAACGATCGGAATCACCCCGACCTCGATCTGCTCCAACGAAGCTCCTCCGGAACCCGACGACGGTGCGACCTCGCTGGATGACGGCGACCCTCCCCCGCAGGCCGTCAAACCGAGAATGGCCACTAGCCCAACGGCATACTTCAACCTGCTCATGCTGTAACTCCGATCGATGGGCCCCGAGTCGAGGCGAGTGATGTGGTTCACATGGTAGCTATCGGCATAGATAATGAACAGGCTTGCAGTTAACGCGTCGACCGACGGCCTGCCGACACGCTGGAGAGTCCCATCGCCAGCAAACCCCCGAGGCGCCCCCTCTCGACATAACTACGTAGATAGTCATATGGTCGAGGCCAGGCAGTGAGCCACGCCACACGCCGCGATGGAATGCGATCGAGCGGAAATCGCCCCGAAGGAAGAGGAATGCACCATGACGCACCAGAATCTCCAGGAAGTACTCGACGCAACGGAGAACACCGTCGACTTGCTGCGCAACTCGCAGCTGGGCGCCTATATCTATCCGGTGGTTGCCCCAGAATTCACGAATTGGCGCAGCGAACAACGCGCATGGCGCGAAACGGCGGTGCTGTACGACCAGTCGCATCACATGGACAACCTGTTCATCTCCGGTCCCGACGCCCTGAAGCTCATCTCGGACACGGCAATCAACTCGGTGGCCAATTTTCCCGTGAACAAGGCCAAGCAATACGTCCCCACCACCCCGGCGGGGCACGTCATCGGGGACGGGATCCTGTTCCACGAAGCCGAGAACGAATATGTCTACGTTGGCCGGGCTCCCGCGGCCAACTGGCTGCTGTTCCACGGGGAGACCGGAGGCTACGACGTCAAGATCGAGGTGGATCGACGTTCGCCGTCGCGTCCGATGGGCAAACCCGTGCAGCGACGCTACTGGCGATTCCAGATCCAGGGACCGAACGCGTGGAAGATCATCGAGAAGCTCAACGGGGCCCCCGTTGAGCAGCTGAAGTTCTTCACCATGGACACCATGCAGATCGCGGGACAAGCCGTCCGAACGCTGCGACACGGCATGGCCGGTGCGCCCGGTCTGGAGATCTGGGGACCGTACGAGTCCTACGACAAGATCCGTGATGCGGTCCTCGAAGCCGGGCAGGAGTTCGGCATGCTCGCCGTGGGTGCACGGGCCTACCCATCCAACACACTGGAATCCGGCTGGATCCCCTCGCCCCTTCCCGGGATCTACACCGGCGAGGAGCTCCGCGCCTACCGCGAGTGGCTCGGCGCCGACAGCTATGAGGCCGTCAACGCCGTGGCCGGCAGCTTCGTTTCCAACGACATCGAGGACTACTACCTCACGCCGTGGGAGCTCGGCTATGGATCCTTCGTCAAATTCGACCACGACTTCATCGGCCGTGAGGCCCTGGAGAAGATCGACCCGTCCACCCAACGCCGCAAGGTCACGCTGGCCTGGGATCCCGAGGACCTGGGCACCATCCTCACCTCCGTGCTGGACACCGAGCAGGAGCCCTACAAATACTTCGACCTCCCACTGGCCAACTACGGCTCCTCCAACTACGACCGCGTGATCGACGCCGACGGGAACACCGTGGGCCTGTCGATGTTCACCGGCTACAGCGCCAACGAACGCCGGGGCCTGTCCCTGGCGACGATCGATCCACAGGTCCCCGAGGGGGCGGAACTGCGGGTGGTCTGGGGCGAACCCGATGGCGGCACCCGCAAGACGACCGTCGAACCGCACCGCCAGTTCACGGCCCGCGTCGTGGTCAGCCCGGTCCCCTATTCGGTGGCCGCGCGCGGCGACTACAAGGGCGGATGGCGCACCGGCTACACCCAGTAGCCGCGGAGGGGAGTGTCCGGGCCGGGGCACTCCCCTGCGCATCGGGGCACATAGGATGGGCACACAAACCACGGAAAGGTGCGCGGATGAGTTTGCGCTATGCCATCCTGGCGCTGCTGAATGTGGAGCCGATGACGGGCTATGACCTGTACAAGTTGTTCGGCGAGTCCGTCGGGCACGTCTGGTACGCCCCGGATTCGCAGATCTATCCCGAGCTGCGCAAGATGGAAAAGGAACTCCTGGTCGAGGGCGAGGACATCGCCTGGGGCAAGAACGGGACCAAACGCCGCTACCACGTCACTGGCGCCGGGGCCGATGCCTTCACCGGCTGGATGAACGAACCCATGGGCTTTTCCCGGGTGCGCGACCCCGCCCATCTGCGCGCCGCCTATCTTGAATGGGCCACTCCCGAGGCGGCCCGAGCCCAAATGCGCGACCACATCAAACACAACACTGTGTTGCTGCGCCAGTGGGAGACGAAGATCCGCGAGATCGACACCGGCACCAGCGCCATGCTGAACCGCCGATTGGAAGTGACCCCGGAGCCCGATCACCACCGCACGTCGGCCTTCAAGCGCTTTGCCTACGAGGGGCTCATCGCCCGCGCCGAGGCCGAGATCGCGTGGGCCAATCGCGGGTTGCGGCTGATCGAGGAGCTCTACGCCGGAGAATCGGCAACACCGCCCGGCATCTCGACGCCCCGGCGGTAGCCGGCTGCGGCAGTGCGCCTACTGCCCCAGTCCGGAATGCCGTGCTGCCAGGGCGTCGGCCACGGCTTCCTCGCGGTCGTGCAGGCGTGCTGCCCGGTCCCGCCCCCGGGCGGAGCGCAGGGCGGCATGCCGAGCGGCACGCCGGGCGGTGAGCTGCTCGCCCCAATCGGTGAGCGCTGTCCCCGCACCGATGAGCGCCGCACCGAAGCCGTCGGGCTCCAGCGCGCACAGCTGGCGGCCGGTGACATCTGTGGTGGGCAGGATGTGGGTGTTCATGTCGTTTTCTCCTGGTTCGGGCCCGCGGTCCCGGGATGTTCCGGGTCCACCAGCGGAAAGGCGTTGAAGTGCATCTGCACCGGCCGGGCATCGGGGCCTCCGGTATCGCGGTATTCCTCGACGATCTCGCCCAGGAAGGTGACCACCCGATCGGAGATCTCCGCCAGCTGGCCGCGGTCAAGCCGCAGGTTGGACGTGTTCATCACGGCACCATCCATCCACTCGGGCCCCAGGGTGTCATCGCCGAAGCGCAGGAAATCATCCAGCGCCCGGGCGCGGTTCTGCTCGAATTGCCGGGCCACGATCCGCGCAGCCGAGACCGTGGCCGGGTCCGATTCCATGACGTCCGGTCCCACGGCGATCGGGCCCGGCGGCCGCTCCCACCAGCGTTCGCGCCCATTGCCCCGTTCCGGGAGTTCCCGGACCAGCGAGTGCTTGGCCAGCTGGCGGAGGTGGTAGCTGGTCGAACCGCTCGATTCACCCAGCCGTTCGGCCAACCCGCTGGCGGTCTGCGCCCCGTAGCGTGAGAGCATCTCCAACAACTGCAGCCGCAACGGATGGCTCAACGCCTTCAGTGCGGGAAGGCCAAGGGGCCTGCCGCTGTGCTTGCGGGAGTCTTCGAGTGGTTCCATGTGGACAGCGTACGACTGCAAAGAAACCTTTGCAAGCCTTTCTTTGCAATACGTTTTTTGCGGTTTT
The DNA here is from genome assembly GCF_039526245.1 of Arthrobacter rhombi. NCBI lineage: Bacteria > Bacillati > Actinomycetota > Actinomycetes > Micrococcales > Micrococcaceae > Arthrobacter > Arthrobacter rhombi. The sequence goes on along the minus strand of NZ_BAAAIV010000010.1, from coordinate 153,631 downwards.
CCGGGTCGGGAATGATTGAGGACGACGACGGGTTGTCGCCTATGTGAACATCCCCCTCTCCCTCCTTGACCTTGCCCCGGTCCCCGCCGGCAGCACCATCGCCAACACCTTCCGGGAGTCAGTCGAACTGGCCCGCACGGCCGAGGCGGCCGGCTACACCCGCATCTGGTACGCCGAGCACCACAACATGGCCTCCATCGCCTCCAGCGCCACGTCGGTCCTCATCGGGCATATCGCCCAGCAGACCTCCTCCATCCGTCTGGGCGCCGGCGGCATCATGCTCCCGAACCACTCACCACTGGTCATCGCCGAGCAGTTCGGAACGCTGGAGACCCTGTTCCCCGGACGCATCGACCTGGGACTGGGCCGGGCGCCGGGCAGCGACCAGGCCACGTTCCGCGCCTTGCGCCGGGACCCGGCGGCCGCCGACTCGTTCCCTCATGATGTCCGGGAACTGCAGGGGTTCCTGACCGGGAACTCGCGCATCCCCACGGTCAACGCCTACCCCGGCTCCGGCACCAACGTCCCGATCTACATCCTCGGATCGAGCCTCTTTGGCGCGCAACTGGCCGCCCAACTCGGACTGCCCTACTCCTTCGCCTCCCACTTCGCCCCGGACGCCCTGCACGCCGCCATTGCTGCCTACCGGAACAACTTCCAGCCCTCGGAGCAGCTGTCCGAACCCCACGTGATCGCCGGGGTCGGCGTGGTCGCCGCCGAGACCAACGAGCAGGCGCAGGTCCAGATGGAACAGGTCCGCCGCGACCGCGTTTCCAGCTTCCTCGGCCGCGGCCGGGACACCCCGTTCACCGAGCCTGAAATCGACATGCTGATGGAATCGGCTGCGGGCGAGCAGATCCTGAAGATGCTCGCCTACACCGCCGTCGGCTCACCCGAGGCAGTGCGGGAATACCTCGAGGGCTTTGCCCGCAGCGCCCATGCCGACGAGCTCATCACGGTCCACAACGCCTCCGATCCAGCGGATCGGCTGGCCTCGGTCAAGCTGACGGCCACCGCCATGGGCCTGGCTGGCTGAGCGGCGCCACCAGCCCGCACGGTCCTCGGTCTCCCTCCGCCGCGGGTCGGATCGTTCACAAGAGCCCCGTCCCGGCCTAGGCTGGAGGTGTCAGAGGTGCATTGGGCAGTCGGCCTCGCACCCGGAGCAGGAGGGCAACGACCATGAGCGGCATCTACGACGACACGGTGTTCGACGAAGCGCCCGAGGATGATCTCGACGAGCCCGAGGATGGCCGCTACGGCACCCCCGAGGACGGCTCCTCGGACAACCCGGAGACCATGAACCGGATCGATCCCCTGCGCCGGCACAGCTACCTCGTCGAGGACGACCTCGAGGAACACGACGACGCCGACGGCGACTCCGAGAACGAGACGCTGGCTTCGCAGTGGGAACTCGACGATGAGGAGCAGGCGGACCAGGAGGACGACGAGGACTAGCATGGCGTAGGAGAGCTTTTCGTTCCCCACGCCGACACCCAGGAGTGCTGATGGTCAACCCCGTGCATCTGCGCACCCTCCTGGAGGTCATCGCCCACGGCTCCTTCGCCGCGGCCGCCATTCCCCTGGGCTACACCGCCTCTGCCGTCTCCCAGCAGATGACCGCACTGGAACGGGACACCGGCGTCGCACTGTTCCGCCGGTCCGCCCGCTCCATTGAGCCGACCGAAGCGGCAACCACCATGGCCCGGCATGCCCGCAAGGTCCTCACCGACATCGATGCGCTGCTCGCTGCCAGCACGACGGCGGCGGGAGACCCGGGCGCGGACCCCGCGCAGGAGCTGCGCCTGGGCATCTTCCCCTCCCTGGCCACCTTCGCGCTTCCCCGCCTGCTCGGTGCACGGGACTGGGCCGGTCTGGGGATCCGGTTGCGGGTCAGCGTGGGCGAACCACACCAGACGATTGCCAGCCTGCAGGCCGGCGACGAACTCGATCTCGCCCTGGTCTTCCAGGTCGGCCAGACCGGGTTGGGTTGGCCCGGGACCATGGACCGGCAGTGGCTTGGCGACGACGAGTTCCGTGTGGTGGTCCCCGCCTCCTGGAAATTCGCCGACGGCGCGCGGGTCGAAGCCGCCCAGCTGGAGAACATGCCGTGGATCATGCACCACCCCGGGACCTCGGACGCCACGGTCATTTCCCGGCTCTTTGCCTCCTGCAACCTGCACCCCCGCATCGTGGCGCACTGCGACGATTTCAACGCCTCCCTGCACCTGGCCTCCACGGGCCTGGGCGCCGCCTTGGTGCCCGCACTGGCCATGCAGCAGAAGCCCGCGGGACTCGTGGTCCTGGATGTGCCAGAAATCAGGTTGGCCCGCAGCATCTTCGCCCTGCAAACCGGCCCGGCGCGCAGCCCCAAGGTCGATGTGTTCATGGACCGCCTGGCCGCAGAACTCCGGCAGATCAGCATCGCCCCCTGACCGGAATCCCCGCGCCAGTTCCCCCTCCGCCCAGCCCCCCACAGGGAACGACGGCGCCGCTCAGCGTCTGGCGCGCAGGGCTTCCTCGACGCGGCTGGCGGCTTCCCGCAGGTGCGGCAGTACGGCCATGGCCTCGTCGGCACCGTTCGGGCCGCCGGGTGCGGTTCCCGGCATCGTGCTCATGGAGACGTTCAGGGCGGCGGCGACGGTGCCATCCGGGGACAGGACGGGCACCGCGATGGACCGCAGCCCGACCTCGAGCTCCTGGTCCACCAGGCACCATCCACGCTCCCTGACCGCGTCCAGTTCCCGGCGCAGGGCCGCGGGATCGGTGATGGTGTTCGGGGTCAGTGCCTCCAACGGGCGGGCGGCGAGCGCCGCGTCCAGTTCCTCCGGATCGAGGTGTGCCAGCAGCACCCGGCCCATGGAGGTGGCGTAGGCGGGGAAGCGGCTGCCCACGGCGATGCCGACGCGCATGATGCGGCGGGTGTGGACCCGGGCGATGTAGACCACGTCGGATCCGTCCAAAACGGAGGCGGAGGCCGACTCGTTCAACCGGGAGGAGAGTTCCTCGAGCACGGGTTCGATGAGCTCGGTCAGGGTGTGGCCGGCCAGGAAGGCGTATCCCAGCTGCAGCACCTGGGCCGTCAGCTCGAAGTGCTTTCCATCGGTCCGCACGTAGCCCAAGTCGGCCAGGGTCAGCAGAAAGCGGCGGGCCGTGGCCCGCGAGAGGCCGGTGCGCTTGGCGACATCGGTCAGGGTCATCGAATGGTGTTCGGCGTCGAAGGCGCGGATGACATCCAGCCCACGGGCCAGCGACTGCACGAACTGGCCGCCCGTGGCCGTGGGCGGGGCAGCCGGGGTCGTCTCGACGTCGTGCTCCATGGTGTCCTTCCGAAAAGGTGCGGGGGCCGTGGCGGTCCCGCGGCAACCCACCCATCCTAGAGGGCGACGGCACGGGCCGTTCCGTGGAGGCCGGCCGACGGGCGGCACGGCCCCCACGGTGGTGGTGCTAGGCCTGCTGCAATGCCACCGGGAGGCGTTCGGAGAGCTCGGCGAAGCTGATCCCGTGGGTGGAGCGGACCGTGACCGTTCCGTCCTCGATGAGGAAGATCGCCGATTCCGTGTAGATCCGCGAGACGCAGCCCAGCCCGGTGACGGGGTAGCTCAGTGCCTCGACCAGCTTGGACTCCCCGGCCTTGGTGAACAGCCCCATCATGACCCAGGTGGACTTCGCGCCGATCGCCAGGTCCATGGCACCGCCGACCGCGGGGATGGCCCCGGGGGCTCCGGTGTGCCAGTTGGCCAGGTCGCCCGCCTGGGAGACCTGGAAGGCGCCCAGGACGCAGACGTCCAGGTGGCCCCCGCGCATCATCGCGAAGGAATCGGCATGGTGGAAGTAGCTGGCTCCGGGGAGTTCGGTGACCGGGATCTTGCCGGCGTTGATCAGGTCGCCGTCGATGTCATCCCCCGTGGCCACCGGGCCCATGCCCAGCATGCCGTTCTCCGTGTGGAGGGTGACTCCCTGTTCGGCGGTGAGGTAGTTGGAGACGTTGGTCGGCTGGCCGATGCCCAGGTTCACGAAGGCGCCCGCGGGGATGTCCGCGGCGACCATTTCTGCCATGTCATCGCGGGTCAGTGCCGCGTCGGTGGAGGTGTAGGTGCTCATTTGTTCTCTCCTGCGATCTGGACGATCGTGTCGACGTAGATGCCCGGGGTCACCACGACTTCCGGGTCGATCCCGCCGACCGGGACGATCTCGTCGACCTGGACGATGGTCTGCGCCGCGGCGGTCGCCATGACCGGGCCGAAGTTGCGGGCGGTCTTGCGGTAGACGAGGTTGCCGAACTCGTCCGCCGTGAGTGCCTTGATGAGGGCGACGTCCGCCTTGATCGGGGTCTCCAGCACGTAGCCGATCCCGTCGATCTCGCGGGTCTCCTTGCCTTCGGCCAGCAGCGTGCCGTAGCCGGTGGGCGTGAAGAACCCGCCGATCCCGGCGCCGGCGGCGCGCAGTCGCTCGGCCAGGTTGCCCTGCGGGACCAGTTCGAGTTCGATCTCCCCGGCCCGGTAGGCCTCGTCGAAGTGCCAGGAATCGGACTGGCGCGGGAACGAGCAGATGACCTTGCTGACCTTGCGCTCCTTGATCAGCAGCGCCAGCCCGGCGTCGGCCTGTCCGGCGTTGTTGTTCACCACCGTCAGGTTCGAGGCCCCGCAGGCAAGCAGCGCGTCGATCAGTTCCATCGGCTGGCCGGCGTTGCCGAACCCCCCGATGAGGACGGTGGCGCCGTCGTGGATGCCGGAGACGGCATCGGCGGCGTTGGTGGCGATACGTGGTGCCACGGTGGTACCCCTTTACTTGCTGGTGGTGTTTTCGAGGACGACGGCCAGGCCCTGGCCGACGCCGATGCAGATGGCGGCGACGCCCCAGCGTTCGCCGGAGGCCTGCAGCCGTCGGGCGAGCGTGCCGAGGATCCGCAGGCCCGAAGCACCGAGGGGGTGGCCGATGGCCAGGGCGCCGCCCCAGGCGTTGACGATCCCCTCGTCGATGCCCCAGGCGTCGACACAGGCCAGGGACTGCGCGGCAAAGGCCTCATTGAGTTCGACGGCGGAGACGTCCCCCCAGCCGATGCCCGCCTTGGCGAGGGCGCGGTTGGCCGCCTCGACCGGGGCGAACCCGAAGTACTGCGGTTCAAGGGCGGCGGCGCCGCGTCCGGCGATGCGGGCCAGCGGTTCGCGGCCGAGCAGGCCAGCGGCCTTCTCGCTGCCGAGCCAGGCGGCGGAGGCGCCGTCGTTCATCGGGGAGGCGTTGCCCGCGGTGACGGTGCCGTTCTCGGAGCGGAAGACGGTGCGCAGCCCGGCCAGGGATTCGGGAGTGGATTCGGGACGGATGGTCTCGTCGCGATCCAGGCGCACGCCCTTGCGGGTGTTCGGTTCGACGGGGACCACGAGGTCGTCATAGCGCCCGGCGTTCCAGGCGGCATCGGCCAGCTGGTGGGAGCGCGCCGCGAAGGCGTCCTGGCGTTCGCGGTCGATGCCCTCGCGTTCGCGCAGCTGCTCGGTGGCCTCCCCCAGGGAGACGGTCCAGGCGCCGGGCATTTCGGGGTTGACCAGGCGCCAGCCCAGGGTGGTGTTGGCCAGTTCGAGGTTGTTCATCGGGAACGGACGCTCGGTCTTGGGTAGCACCCACGGGGCACGCGACATGGATTCGACGCCGCCCAGCAGCATCAGGTCGGCATCCCCGACGTTGATCTGGCGGGAGGCGATCATGGCGCCGTCCAGGGATGAGCCGCAGAGCCGGTTGACGGTAGTGCCCGGCAGGGAGACGGGGAGACCGGCCAGCAGGGTGGCCATCCGCGCCACGTTGCGGTTTTCCTCGCCAGCGCCATTGGCGTTGCCGAAGATCGTCTCGTCGATCCGCTCGACGTCCAGGTCCGGGGACCGGCCCACCAGCGCCTTGATGATGTGCGCCGCGAGGTCGTCGGGCCGATGCGAGGCCAACGCCCCACCGATCTTGCCGAACGGGGTACGTACCGCGTCGTATATGTAGGCCTGTTGCATGGGACTCCCGCCATCACGTGTTCGCTGAATGAACTTAAGTTCGTATATTGAACTCTATCGGTTCGTCCCCCGCGACACAATGGGGAGGACCCGACCTTCTGCTGGCCAGCCCCCCAGGGCGGGAGTAGCGTCATTGAATGGGAACCACACATGGCGAAGGGACGGGCTCGATGACACAGGTACAGGACACCGAAACGGGTAGCGGGAATGAGATCCTGGTCGACCTGGCGGATGGCCTCGGGATCCTGACCTTGAACCGGCCCCGCCAGATCAACGCGCTGACCCGCCCCATGGTCACGGAATTGACCCGACAGCTCGAGGCCTGGCGCGAAGACCCGCGGGTGGGGATCGTGGTGCTGCGCGGCGCCGGCGACCGGGGATTCTGCGCCGGAGGAGACATCCTGGCCTTCCACACCTCCATCACCACCGGGAAACAACACGAGTTCCTGTCCTTCCTTGCCGAGGAATTCCAGCTCGACGGAATCATCGCCACCTACCCCAAACCGGTCGTGGCATTCATGGATGGGCTCTGCATGGGCGGCGGAGTCGGCCTGGCAGGTCACGCGTCGGTCCGCATCGTGACGCCCCGCTCGGCGATCGGCATGCCCGAAACCCACATCGGCTACTCCCCCGACGTCGGCGGAACCCACCTGCTGGGGCTGGCCCCGGGACGGCTCGGCGAACACCTGGCCCTGACTGCTTCCACGATGGGTGCCGGGGACGCCATCCACGCCGGATTCGCCGACTTCTGCATCGCCGAGGACGGGTTCGACGAGGTGCTGGCCGCGCTGCCCGACCTGGTCGGGGTGCCGGCGAACGACGTGGCGGTGGCCCTCGAGATCCTGCACGGCACTGCCGCACCCGCCGCCCGCCTGGTGGCCGACGCCGCCTGGATCGACGACGCCTATGCCGGCGCGGACGTCCCCGATATCCTGGCGCGGCTGGACGCCAGCACCTTTGCCGCGGCGGCTCCAGCGGCAGCATCCATTCGGGCCAACTCCCCGCTGGCCACCCAGACCGCCTTGCAGGCAGTGCGTGCCGCCCGGGAAGACGCCCACCTGCCCTCGGCACTGGCCCGCGAACTGCGCGTGGCCGATTACCTGATGAAGCATCCGGATCTGCCGGAGGGGATCCGCGCCCAGATCATCGACAAGGACCGCTCCCCGCGCTGGTCTCCGGCGGACCACGCCGGGGTTGATTCCGCGGAGATCGCCGCGGCCATCGCCTCCTCGTAGCCGTGGCGAATTCCCCCTCGGGCGATTCCATGTTGGACCGGCTGGTCAGGATCCTGGATTCCTTCGATGCGGACCAGCCCACGCTCACCGTCACCGCCCTGGCGCGGCGCGCCGGCGTGCCCCGGGCGACCGCCTACCGCCTGGTGGAGGACCTCGTCTCCCATGGATTGCTGGCCAGGAACGACGACGGCGAAGTCAGGCTGGGTCTGCGGTTGTGGGAGCTCTCCAACCGGGCCTCCCTCACGCGCGACCTGCGCTTGGTCGCCTTGCCCTACATGGAGGACATCAACCAGCTGCTGCGGCAGAACACGCAGCTGTCGATCCTGCACGAGGACGAGGTGCTGATCGTGGAGCGGTTGTCCCGCCCCGGAGCGGCCGTCAACCAGGCCCACGTCGCCGGGCGGATGCCGGTCCTGCGCACGTCGATGGGCATGGCATTGCTGGCCTTCTCGCCTCCCCACCTCACCGAGGGGTTCCTGGACCGGCATCAGCAGGAAGCCCTGGCCCAGCAACCTGACCTGCGCCGCACGCTGGCCCATATCCGGTTGACCGGTTACGCCACGCTGGCCGGTTTCACGGACCCCGAGACGACCGGGGCCGCCGTCCCCATCCTGGATGACCGCCGTCGTGCCGTGGCGGTGATCTCCGTGGTCGTTCCCACCGATTCCGACTTGCTGCCGGCCGCGGTCATAGCGTTGCGGACTGCAGCCGGAGGAATTGCCCGTTCCCTCGCCGGGACGGTCTGACCGGCTACGCCACCCCGTCGGGACGATGTCCGCGCTTGGCGAGCTGGATCTGCTCGTAGACATGGTGGCGCAGCTCGGTGAACCGCGGCAGGGACCGGGTCTCGAGCTGGTCGCGCTCATCGGGCAGGTCGATGACCAGATCCTCCTGGACCACCGTGGGCGATGACGAGAGCACGATCACGCGGCCACCGAGGTAGATCGATTCGTCGATATCGTGCGTGACGAACAGGACCGTCATGCCCAGGTCCTTCCACAACCTGCGCACCAGGTCCTCCAGATCCGCACGGGTCTGGGCATCCACCGCGGCGAAGGGCTCGTCCATGAGCAGCACCTCGGGCTGGTACGCCACGGCACGGGCGATGGCCACGCGTTGCTGCATGCCACCGGAGAGCTGCCACGGATACGAGCGGGGAACCGCGGAGAGCCCGACGGCTTCCAGTGCCTCGGCGACGCGCGCCTTGCGTTCGACCTTGGGGACGCCAGCGTTCTTCAACGGCAACTCCACGTTGTCGGCCACCCGCAACCAGGGGAACAGCGAGCGCCCGTATTCCTGGAACACGACGGCCATCTTCTTCGGTGGCCCGGTCACCTTCTGGCCATCGAGCATCACCTCGCCCTCGGTGGCGCCCAGAAGCCCCGCGATGACCTTCAACAAGGTCGTCTTGCCGGACCCCGAGGGGCCCACCAGGCATGCCAACTCCCCCCGGGCCAGGTCGAACGTCAGGTTCCGCACCGCCTCGATGTCCCCGCCATCGGTGTGGTAGACCTTTTTCACCCCGCGTACCGAGAGCAGGGCCTCCCCTGCGCCGAGGGTCCGCCCGGCAGGAGTCGGTGAGTCCACCGGACCGGCGGATGGGGACAAGTGATCGGGAACCGCTGCGGGAGTGCTGGCTTCAGACTGCATTTTCTACCTCTTTCAAGCCGTGGTACCAGCGCAAGACGCGCCGTTCGGCCCACTGGAAGATGAACGACATGACCACACCGATGAGTCCGAGCACGATGATGCCGGACCACATTTCGGGAATGGCAAAGGAACGTTGGAACTGCACGATGGTGAAGCCCAGCCCTGAGGACGAGGCGAACATCTCCGAGATCACCATCAGGATCAACCCGATCGACAGGCACTGGCGGATCCCTGCCATGACCGTCGGCATGGCCGAGGGAATCACCTGGTAACGGATCCGGGCGAACCCCGAGATGCCGTAGGAACGCGAGGTCTCGTTCTGCACCGGATCGATCGAACGGACCCCCTCGATCGTGTTGAGCAACACCGGCCACACGGCACCGGAGACGATCACGGCGACCTTCATCGAGTCATTGACCCCGATCAGGAGCATCAGCACGGGGATCAGCACCGGCGGCGGCAGGGCCCGGAAGAACTCGAACACCGGCTCGGTCAGCGCGCGCAGGGTCCGGTTCAGACCCACCAACAGGCCCAACACCACACCCAGGATGATGGCCAGCAGCACGCCGATGACCAGCCGCCCCACGCTGGGGAGCACGTCGGAGGAGATCCGGCCCTGGAACCAGGTGGGGCCAAAGGTATCGACCAACTGCGCAGGGGTCGGGACGAAGAAGTTCGGCTCCCCGGAAGTACCCACCCACCACAGGGCCACCAACAGGACCGGCAGCGCGAGGAGGTATCCCATGGATTTCAGTGTTTTCATGCGATGGCCTCCCCACGTACCGAGGGATGCCACCCCAGCACCCGGCGTTCAACGGCGCGCATGACGACGTTGATCACCGTGCCCAACAGCCCGGTCGCCAGGATCAGCGCATACATCCCCGAAACGGCTCCACCCGACTGGGCCAACCCGATCTCCCGGCCCAAACCGGGCGAGCCGATGATCAGCTCCGCGGTGATGGCCAAAATCAGGGCGACGGCGGCGCCCAACCGGATGCCGGTCATCAAATAGGGAAGCACTGTCGGGAACACCACGTCCTTGATCCGCTGCCATGTCGAGAAGCTGTAGGACCGGGCGGTCTGCATGGCCACGTTGTCGACGTCGGCCACACCATAGAGCACCTGGATGAGGACCTGCCAGAAGCAGGCGTAGACGATCAGCAGCAACGACGATTCGATCTTCACCCCGTACAGCAACACGGCCAACGGGATCAAGGCGACCGAGGGAATCGGGCGCAGGAACTCGATCGAGGAGTTCGTGAAGCGGCGCAGGAACCGCGAACTGCCGATCACCATGCCCAGCACGAGCGCCAGGACGGTCGCCATCGCCAGGCCGACCGCCCAGGCCAGCAGGGTATCGCCCACGGATACCCAGAAGGCGGCCAGGCCGAAGTCCCGCCCCAGCGCCACGATGACTTCGGAGGCCGGTGGCAGGTACTTGGCCTGGACGATGCCCAGGATCGGCATCAGCTCCCACCCCACCAGGAAGATGACCACCCCCACCAGGCCCAGCGCCCACGATGGTGGTCCTTTTCGACGGGCCCGTGCGGGCCGCGGCGGCTTCGGTGCCGTCGTCGGGTCAATCACGACAGTCATGGCAGCAACACCTCCAGATCAGGCGCCTGGGAGAGCGTCCCGAATTTCACGGCGGCCGCGCCGAGCTTCTGGGCCGCTTCGCGGTTCATGTCGACCTGGAATTTCGGAAGGATCAGCTTCTTGCGGGTCTCGGCGTCGATTTTGGTGTAGGTCCCGACGATGTCACGGACCTTGTCCGGGTTCTGCTCGGAGAACTCCAAGGACTTGTCCATGGCCCGCTTGAACTTCGCGGCCAGTTCCGGGTTCTTGTCGATCGCCGCCTGGGAGGTGAAGTACGCGGAGATGTCGAGTTGGGGGTCGAAGTCGGTGAAGTTGTTGCTGATCACCCGGGCCCCGTCGTCCACGGCCTGGGTCAGGAACGGGTCCAGGATCCAGGCGGCGTCGACCACTCCGTTGTCCAGAGCCGCCGGGGCGTCGGGGAAGCCGACTTCGACGAAGTTGATGGATTTCGGGTTGCCCCCGTCCTTCTCGACGATGGACTTGATCGTGGTGTCGCCGATGTTGGAGAGGTTGTTCACGGAGACCTTCTTGCCCGCGAGGTCCTTGGGCGAGGTGATCTTTGAATCCTTGGAGACGACGACGGCGCTGAAATCGTGGTCGGTTCCGGTGGTGCTGTTGCCGTTGGCCACGATCTTCATGTCCAGCCCCTTGTCGTTCGCCACCATGAGCGAGACGAGATTGGAGAAGGCGAAGTCGTAGCTGCCCGATTGGACGCCGGGGATGATGGCCGCGCCGCCACTGGCGGTCTGGATGTCCAGGTCGAGTCCCTCATCGGCGAAGAACCCCTCCTTGTCACCGAGCCAGATCGGGGCGGTGTCGACGATGGGGATGACGCCGACCGTGACCTTGGTCAGTGATCCGCCAGCGGATCCCCCGGCGTCACCGGATCCGCCGCTCGGCGAGCCCGAACCGCACGCTGCCAGCGCCAGGATCGTTCCGGCGACGGCTGCGGCCCTCACGAGTTTCTTCATGATCTGTTCCTTGCCTCAAGGGTGTTTGTCGTACCGACGCGACCCGGGTCCTGGTGGGTGATGATGCGGTTGCGCAGGGTCGCCTTGCGGATCTTTCCGCTCGCGGTGCGCGGGAGTTCGCCCACAAATTCGACAGTGCGGGGAATCTTGTATCGGGCCACCCGGCCTTCAAGATGTGCCTGCAGGGAAGCGCCATCCAAGGCTGCGCCGTCGAAGAGCTCGACGACGGCCCGCGGAACCTCGCCCCACTTCTCGTCCGGAACGCCGATCACGGCGACGGAGGCCACCTGGGGCAGTTCCATGATCACCGTTTCCACCTCGGCCGGGTAGATGTTCTCCCCACCGGAAATGATCATGTCCTTGAGCCGGTCCGAGACGTAGAGGAATCCTTCGTCGTCGAGGTGTCCGATGTCCCCGGATCGCAACCATCCGCCGTCGATGATCGTCTGCGCACTGGCTTCGGGCAGTTGCCAATACCCGGAGATGACGTTGGGGCCGCTGATCTGGATCTCCCCGTCGACTCCCGCGGGGGCCATGCCGCCGCCCGGTTCGACGATGCGGATGTCGGTGAAGAAGTGGGGAAGCCCGGAGGAACCTGCCTTCTCGTGTGAGTGCTCGGCCAGCAACGCGGTGGCTCCCGGGGCGGTCTCCGTCATGCCGTATCCGTTGGAGAACGAGAGCCCCCGGGCTTCGTAGGCCTCGGAAACCCTGGCCGGAACTGCCGATCCGCCGCAGGTCAGCTTGACCAGCGAGGAGATGTCGGTGGTCGCAAACGTCGGGTGCTCGGCCAGCAACTGGTAGGTCGTGGGCACACCCGACAGGCTGGTGATCCGATGATGCTCGATGGCCGCCAGCACCTCGCCGGGGTCGAACCGGTCCTGGAGCACCAGGGTGCCGCCCTTGAGCAAGGTCGGCAGCGCGCCCATGCCGAGGGAGGCGACGTGGAACATCGGGGCGATCATCAGCGCGACCTCGGAGGCCGGAACGTCGTAGTCGACGATGACGTTGATGCTGTTCCAGGTCATGTTGCCGTGGCTGAGCACTGCGCCCTTGGGACGCCCCGTGGTGCCGGAGGTGTAGAGGATGATCGCCGGGTCCTCCAGGGACACCGGGACATCGACGGTCGTCGGCTCGGCGTTGGAGATGGCCTCTTCATAGGCCTCGACACCGGCGGAGGTGCCGCCGACCGACCAGCGGGCCCGGACGTCGGTCCCCTCAACGGCCTGTCCGGCGAGCTCCGTTAGTTCCGACGCGTGGATCAGCAGCCGGCTTCCCGAGTCGGTGAGCTGGTAGGCCAGTTCCCCCGCGGCCAGCCGGGTGTTGAGCGGGACGAACACGGCACCGAGAATCCCGGCAGCGAAAAGCGTTTCGAGGTAGGCAGGATGGTTGTTCCCGAGGTAGGCGATGCGGTCTCCGGCGGTGATCCCCCGCTCCTGCAGTGCACCGGCAAGCAGGTCCACCCGGTCGGCCATGTCCGCATACACGAGTTCCTGTCCGGCGTGGATGACGGCGGGCTTGTTCCCCGACTTCACCTTGCGCTTGCGGATCCACGGACCCAGCCCGGCATTGCGCATGTCCCATCTCCTTCGATGTCCGGCAGGCCTTCGCGACCCGGCCGATGTGATGCGTATGACATACACCACACGTAAATCAGGTTATGTTCAACTATTGAGAAAATCAATATCTTTCGTGGGGTCAGGCGTAGAAGCGGTACAGGCCCCGGGATACCACTGCCGGCTTGGTTCCGCCCTCGACCTCGATGACCTGGTCCACGGCGATCTGGTAGCCACCGGGGACCTCGTCGACGGTGGCGATGACTGCTTTCATGCGGATCCGGGATCCGACGTGGACCGGCGAGGGGAACCTGACTTTCTCGAGTCCGTAGTTCACCTTCGTCGTGACCCCGTGGACGTCGAAGAGTTCGGCCCAGAAGGGGATCTGCAGGCTCAGGGTGAGGTAGCCATGGGCGATGGGGCCGCCAAAGGGCCCGTCCTTGGCGCGCTCGGGATCAGTGTGGATCCACTGGTGGTCGTCGGCGGCATCGGCGAAGGTATCCACCTGCTCCTGTGTGACAGTGCGGTAGTCGCTGTAGCCGAGGTCGGTCCCGACGGCAGTGGGAAGGTCTTCGTAGCTGATGACTTTCTGGGACATGTCATTCTCCTGGGTAGGTGGTGGCGGGATTCCGCCGGGGGTGTGCAGGGTGGGATCAGCGGAAGGCGGCCAGACCCGTGATGGATCGGCCGACGACCAGCGCATTGATCTCGTGGGTTCCCTCGTAGGAATAGATGGCCTCGGCGTCGGCATGGAAGCGGGCGACATCGTGGGCAACGAGGATGCCGTTGCCGCCGACGACCTCGCGGGCCAGGGCGGTGGTTTCCCGCAAGGTGCGCGCCGTGTGCATCTTGGCCAGCGACGAATCCTCGTCCCGGTAGATGCCCTCGGCCTGCCGCTGGCTCAGCCGCACGACCATGCCCAGGCTTGCCGTGACATTGCCGAGCATGTGTGCCAGCTTCTCCTGGATGAGGGCGAAGCCGGCCAACGGCCGCCCGAATTGTTCCCGCTGGCCCACATAGCGGACCGCCGCCTCATAGGCACCGGCTGCGGCGCCGGCCGCGCTCCACGCCACGTCGGCCCGCATGCGACGCAGGCAGGCCGCAACATCGGTCCACGAGTTGATGTTCGGCAACCGGGCGGATTCGTCGACCACGACGCCGGTGAGCTTGATGTCGAAGTTCTGCATGATGCGCAGGCTCGCCTTGCCCCGGATGACCTCGAGTTCGACACCCTCCGCGTCGACCGGAACGACGAAGCACTTCACTTGGCCATCGTCGACATCACGGGCGAAGACTGCCATGACATCTGCTTGCCCCGCCCCTCCGATCCACCGTTTGGCTCCGTCGATGGTCCACTTCCCGGTGCCGGCGTCCCGACGCGCGCTGGTGGCCAGGCCCCCGGCGATATCCGATCCATGCTCGGGTTCGGTCAGGGCGAAAACGCCCTTCCAGGAGAAGTCACGGATACGGGCATCGAGCTCCGCGGCATGGGCTGCCGCAGCTCCGTAGGCGATGGTGGTGCGGAACAGGCCGGCCTGGGCGTTGTACCAGGTCAGTACCGAGGCATCGGTGCGGGCGAGTTCGAAGGTGCGGAACCCGGAGTACAGGGCGCCGGGTTGCCCACCGGTGTCCGCGACCTCCACCGGGTCCATCAGACGGGCCTCGATCAGTGGTGCCTCGATGCCGGGAGGGAATTCGCCGCGGTCCCAGCTTTCGGCCAGGACTGGACGGACATGCTCATCGAGCAGTCCCCGCAGCCGCAGCAGGGACGCCCGCTCGGCGTCGCTGAGCAGCTCGGCGTAGCCGTAGGCGTCGGCCGGATGGAAGGGGGCCTGGGTGGTCATGACTTCTCCAACCCGAGGACGCGGACCGCGTTGTCTTTCAGGATGCCGGGCCGCACCGCATCCTTCAGGGGCAGGTCGGCGAAGGCAGCCAACCATTTTTCCGGGGTGATCAAGGGGAAATCGGTGCCGAAGAGGAGCTTGCCGGCCAGGATGTTGTTTGCGCGCTTGACCAGCGACTCCGGGAAGTACTTGGGGCTCCAGCCGGAGAGGTCGATGTACACGTTCGCCTTGTGGGTGGCGATCGAGTTGGCCTCGTCCTGCCACGGCACCGAAGGGTGGGCCATGATGATGGCCAGGCCCGGAAACTCTGCCGCGACATCGTCGAGCAGCAGGGGGTTGGAGTAGCGCAGCTTGATGCCCCGCCCGCCGGGGAGGCCGGCTCCCATCCCGTTTTGGCCGGTATGGAAAGTACACGGAAGCCCCAGCTGCTCCAGCTCACGCCAGAGCGGACGGAACGCGCCATCGCTGGGATCGAACCCCTGCAGCGAGGGGTGGAACTTGAATCCCCTCACGCCCAGCTCGACGGCTTGGCGGCGGGCTTCAACGAGGGCGTCAGCACCGGTGCGCGGGTCGACGGATCCGAACGGGATGAGGACATCGTGGTGGCGCGCGCATCCGGCGACCAGGTCGTCGATCGAATTCGGCAGATGCCCCAGCGCGGTCCGCGCATCCACGGTGAAGACCACTGCTGCCATTCCGGCAGCCCGGTAGATCTCGGCGATGCGGTCGATGGAGGGGGTGCGCTCCTCGGATTTGAAGTAGGCGGCCGAGGCCTCGAAGAGGTCCTCCGGCATCGATCGATGCCCGTGCGAATCCTCTTCGAGGTGGACGTGCATGTCGATGGCTGAAATCGCTGCCAGGTCAATGGCCGGCTCGTAGACAGGCATGCCCGCCTACTTCGCCGGTGCCGGCTGCAGGTCCGCAGGCAGTTCGGGGAACGTCTCCCCGACGCCCTGCGCCTGTCCGGCGAAGGGGTAGCCGGACCGGAGGGTCTCGTAGTCCCAGCCGCCGTCGCGGTATTCGGTGGCAACTGCCTCGGGGTGGCTCCACAGCTGCAACCGGTCGCCGCCCACCCCGATGACCTGGCCGCTGATGTCGGCTGCCTCGTCCGAGGCGAGGTAGGCCACGAGGCCGGCAACATCGTCGGCGGTCCCGAAGCCCAGCTCCTTCCGGAAGAAGTCCGGCATGGCCTCACCGCGTTCGTCGGCCTCGACGGCCTTGGCAAAGAACGGGACGGTCTGGGTCATGGCCGTGGCGGCGACGGGGATCACCGCGTTGACGGTGACACCGGCGCGTTTCATCTCCAGCGCCCAGGTGCGCACCATGCCCACGATGCCTGCCTTCGCGGCAGCGTAGTTGGTCTGGCCGAAATTGCCGCGCTGCCCCGTGGGGGAACCAATGGTGACGATGCGCCCGGCGAGTGCGTTGTCCTTGAAGTACCCGAAGGCCTCGCGGACGCAGGTGAACGTGCCACGCAGGTGGACGTTGATCACGGCGTCGAAGTCCTCGTCGGTCATCTTCAGCAACGACTTGTCCCGCAGGATCCCGGCATTGGTGACCAGGATGTCCAGCCGGCCAAAGGCCTCCAGTGCGCCGGCGACCAGCTGGGCGGCGGCTTCCGAGCTCCCCACCGGGGCGACCACGGCGGTGGCACTCCCCCCGTCGGCCCGGATCGCGGCAACGGCCTCGGCAGCCACATCGGCGTCGACGTCATTGACGACGACGGCAGCACCCTGGCGGGCCAGCTCACGTGCATAGGCCAGCCCGAGTCCGCGGCCGCTGCCGGTGACGATGGCGACTTTTCCAGTGAGGGACATGGGGGCTCTCCTTCGGATCGGCGCCAGCCGGCAATGTTGCCGGGCCGACTGGCACGTGGGATTCTGGTGTTGGTTAGATGACAACTGATATTCTTGATTAAGTCAACCATTAATTAACTCATCAAATATTTTGGAGCTCCCATGACGACCCCTACGGCACCCGCGACCAGCGGCACCGATCGCTTCCTGGCCTCGGAGCTGGCCGGCGAGGCCAGCTTCCTGATTGCCCGCGCCCGCTCGCGCGGTTCGTCCATCGCGAACGAGCGCCTGGTGCCCCTGGGATTGCGCGTGCGCTCCTACTCCGTGCTCTCCCTGGCCTGCAGCGGTCTGCGTCCGACCCAACGCGAACTGGCCGAATTCCTCTCGCTGGATCCCAGCCAGATCGTCGCACTCGTGGACTCCCTGGAGAAGGACGGTTTCGTCCAGCGGGTCCCGGACCCCAACGACCGGCGCTCCAAGCTCATCGAGCCCACCGATGCCGGCAACGCCTTGTATGCGCGCGCCCACGCCCTGACCGGTGAGTCGGAGGACATTTCGCTGGCCGGGCTGGACCCGACGGAAAAAGGGGAATTCCTCCGCCTGCTCAGCAAGGCGGCCTTCCCCGTCCGCTGACGTGATGATTCCCATTGATTGGGAACGCCGGGGCGTGTGAGCCACGCGACAGCGCAGACTGGAGCCAATCCATCGGACGCCGGGCAACCATCCAGCCCGCCCGGCAGCCCGACCCCTGACCGCAAAGGAGCGCGCATGGCATCGGCATCCCCTCTCGTGGTGCGGACCCGCGTGGGCATCATCGGCGGCGGTCCCGCCGGCCTGCTGCTCTCCCACCTGCTGGCGCAGGCCGGCATCGAGAACATCGTCGTCGAGTCCCGTGACCATGAGACGATCCGCAACACCCACCGCGCCGGCATCCTCGAGGCGGGTTCCGTCGACCTGCTCACCAGCACGGGCGTCGACGGCCGGGTCCTGGTCGACGGCGACGAACATGCGGGCATCGACCTGCGGTTCAACGGCGAATCCCACCCCTTGGATTTCCGCGATCTGGTCGATGCCACGGTCACCCTGTATGCGCAGAACGAGGTCTTCGTCGACCTGGCAGCGGCGCGGAAGCGCGATGGGGGCGATGTGCGCTTCTCCTGCGACGTCACCTCCATCTCGGACGTCGAAACGGAGCACCCCTCCTTCACCTTCACGGACGCCGACGGTGCCGTCACCGAGGTCCGCTGCGACATCGTCGTCGGTGCCGACGGCTCGCGCAGCTTCAGCCGCCGCAACGTCGAGGTGCCCGGCCACCGGGATTTCAAGGTCGAATACCCCTTCGCCTGGTTCGGCATCCTGACCGAGGCCCCCAAGAGCTCCCCCGAGCTGGTCTACGCCAACTCCCCGCACGGCTTCGCGCTGATCAGCCAGCGCAGCGAAACCGTGCAGCGCATGTACTTCCAGTGCGATCCCGGCGAGGACGTGGCCGCGTGGAGCGAGGACCGGATCTGGTCCGAGCTCCAGCGCCGCGTCGACGGGCCGGACGGCTTCGAGCTGAAGACCGGCCCCATCTTCGACAAGACGGTGCTGGGGTTCCGTTCCTTCGTCCGCGAACCGCTCAGCCACGGCCGGCTTTTCCTGGCCGGGGACGCCGGGCACACCGTCCCGCCCACCGGCGCCAAGGGCCTGAACCTGGCGTTGGCGGACGTGAAGGTCCTGTTCGAGGCGATCGATTCGTTCTACTCCACGGGATCGGACTCCCTGCTGGAGGGCTACTCGGATCTGGCGCTCCAGCGCGTCTGGAAGGCGCAGAACTTCTCCTACTGGATGACCTCCATGCTCCACACCCCACCGGATGCCCACCCGTTCCTGCTCAAGCGCGCCCTGGGCGAGCTGCAGAGCGTCACGTCCTCGCGGTTCGGCCAGCAGTACCTCGCCGAGTCCTACACCGGATGGCCACATGCCTAGCATCGCGCCGCCGTCGTCCTCTTCCCCCATCACCCACCACCTCCGGAAGGAGCAGATTCGATGACCAACACCACCCACGGCGCCGAATCCTTCGCCAACAGCCACGTCCTGGACCCGGCAGCCACCACGGCCACCCAGGAACAGATCAGCGCGGAAATCGCCGCAGAGCACGAGGCCTATGGCGCAACGCTGCAGGCCGGTGACGCGCCGGAGACGCAACCGCGCACCGACTTCGCCCCGTACCGCAGCTCGCTGCTGCGCCACCCGACCAAGTCGCTGCACCACGCGGACCCGGAGACCATCGAGCTGTTCAGCCCGGCCTTCGGCCAGCGCGACGTGCACGCCCTGGAGTCGGATCTGACCATCCAGCACAACGGCGAGCCGATCGGCGAGCGCATCGTGGTCACCGGCCGCGTGCTCGACGGCGATGGGCATCCAGTGCGCCACCAGCTGGTGGAGATCTGGCAGGCCAACGCCGCCGGCCGCTACATCCACAAGCGGGACCAGCACCCGGCGCCGATCGACCCGAACTTCACCGGCGTCGGCCGCGCGCTGACCGGGGACGACGGCGAATACACGTTCACCACCATCAAACCGGCCCCCTACCCGTGGAAGAACCACCACAACGCCTGGCGTCCGGCCCACATCCACTTCTCGCTCTTCGGCACCGAATTCACCCAGCGGATGATCACCCAGATGTACTTCCCGGGCGACCCGCTATTCGGCCTGGACCCGATCTACCAGTCGATCACCGACCCGAAGGCCCGCGAGGCGCTCGTGGCCACCTACGACCACTCGGTCACCAGCCACGAATGGGCCACCGGCTACCGCTGGGACATCGTGCTGACCGGCAGCAACCGCACCTGGATGGAAAACGAAGAAGGGGATCACTGATGGCACAGGCACCCGCCACGAAGCTCGACGCAACCCCGGGCCAGACCATCGGCCCGTTCTACGGCTACGCGCTGCCCTACGAGCGCGACAACGAACTCGTGAGCCCCTCCCGCGCCGGAGCCGTCCGCCTGCATGGCACGGTGTACGACGGCGAGGGAGCCGTGATCCCGGATGCCCTGTTGGAGATCTGGCAGGCCGACGGAGAGGGCCATGTCGTGGCTCAGGCCGGCTCACTGGTCCGCGACGGCTACACGTTCACCGGCTTCGGCCGCACCGCAGTGGACAACGAGGGCAACTACACCTTCACCACGCTGAACCCCGGTCCCACCGGGGAGGGCAAGGCGCCGTTCATCATGCTCACGGTCTTCGCCCGCGGCCTGCTCAACCGGCTGTTCACGCGCATCTACCTGCCCGAGGACACCGCCGCCCTGGCCGCCGACCCGCTGCTGGCGTCGCTGGATGCCGCGGACCGCGACACGTTGATCGCCACCCGTGAGGCCGATGGCGCGTTGCGCTTCGACGTGCGGTTGCAGGGCGAGGGCGAGACGGCGTTCCTGTCCTACCCGCGGTCCTGAACGGCGGACCTGCTAATTTGAAGGGCATGATGACCGACGCCGATTTCGGCCTGCTGGACCCCGCGTGGGCCGGCACCCCCGCGGCCGCCGCGACCTCGGACGCAGCCATCGCCCAGGCGCTGCTCGACGTCGAGGCCGCTTGGGTGGGGGTGCTCGCCGATGCCGGCCATTGCCCTCCGGAGGCCGCCGACGCCGTCGACGCGGCGGCCGATGCCTCGCTCTACGATCTGGCGGATGTGGCCCGGCGCTCGGCCGGCGGCGGCAACCCGCTGATCCCGCTGCTGGCGGACCTGCGCGCCGAGCTGAAGGCCGCGGGGTCTGCCGAGGCGGCCGCCGTGGTGCACCGCGGGGCCACCAGCCAGGACATCGTCGACACCGCGCTGATGCTCGTGGCCTCCCGGGCCGGTGCCACGATCCGCGCCGATCTGGCCGCGGCCGCCGCCGGTGCGGCCCGGCTGGCCGACACCCACCGCGACACGATCTGCGTCGCCCGGTCGCTGACCCAGCATGCCCTGCCCATCACGTTCGGTTTGCGCGCCGCCAACTGGCTCGCGGGGCTCACGGCCGCGGGCCGTCGCCTCGACGCCGCCCTGGCCGGGCTGCCCGTGCAATGGGGCGGCGCCGTCGGCACGCTCGCCTCGCTCACCGACTCGCTGCAGGCGGGGAACGACGGCGGTGCCCCGGTCCCCGAGCTCGTCACCGCGCTGGCCGAACGGCTGGGGCTGGTGGATCCCGGAACCCCCTGGCATACCAACAGGATGCCCGTCACCGGACTCGGTGCTGCCCTGGCGGACACCGTCGCCGCCGCCGGGACCCTGGCCGCCGACGTGCTCACCGCCTCCCGGCCGGAGATCGCCGAGGTCTCCGAACCCCGGGCCCCCGGCCGCGGCGGTTCCTCGGCCATGCCGCAAAAGCAGAACCCCGTGCTCTCCGTCCTCATCCGCCAGGCGGCGCTGTCGGCACCGCATCAGGCGGCGCAGCTGTTCCTCGCCGCCGGCCTGGCCGCCGACGAGCGCCCCGACGGTTCCTGGCACAGCGAATGGGCCGCCCTGCGGTCCCTGCTCCGCTTGGCCGGAGGGGCGTCCACCAAGCTGTCCGAACTGGCCACCGGCCTGCAGGTGCATCCGGAGGCCCTGGCAGCCAACGCCGCCCTGACCGGGGACCTGCTGCTCAGCGAACGGATCACCTCACGGCTGGCACCGCTGGTCGAGGGCGGGAAATCCGCCGTGCAGGAACTGGTCACCCGCTCGCTCTCCGAGCGCCGCGAACTGCGGCCGCTGCTGCGCGACGCGGTCCCCGCCGGCTCACTCTCCGACGACGACTTCAACGCCCTCTTCGACCCGGCCGGCTACCTCGGCCAAACCGGGACGTTCATCGACCGGATCCTGGCCGACCACGCAGCGTGGTCGGCCACCGCCGGCTGACGTCGCGGCCCCACCAGACCACCATCGAGCACCACCGAGAACCCAGGCAGAAGGACCCATGACCGAACCGATGTTGCGCGGACTCGCGCTGAACCAGATCGCCGGTGCCCCCACCGACGCCCCCGCCAAGCCCGCCTTGTTGCTGGGCCCTTCCCTGGGCACCGGCGCCAAGGCCCTGTGGGGCCCCATTGCCCCCCGGTTGGCCCAGCACTTCGACCTCTTCGCGTGGGACCTGCCCGGCCATGGCGGAGCCCCCGCCTCCACGGGGGACTTCAGCATGGCGGAACTGGCCTCCGCCGTCGTCACCCTGCTGGAGCGCCTGCGCGCCGACGGCACGATCGCCGCCAAGACGCCGGTCTACTACGCAGGCGTCTCCATTGGCGGCGCCACCGGCATCCAGCTCGGCCACGACCACCCCGGGCTGTTCTCCGGTCTGGCGATCATCTGCTCGGCCGCGAAGATCGGTTCCCCCCAGGGGTGGACCGACCGCGCCGAACTCGTCGCGAAGGCCGGCACCCCCACCATGGTCGCCGGCTCCGCGGAGCGCTGGTTCGGTCCCGGCTTCATCGAATCCCACCCGGTGGTCTCCGCCGACCTGCTGCACACCCTGCAGGACGCCGACCGCTTCTCCTACGCGCATGCCTGCGCCGCCCTGGCCGGGTTCGACCTGACCGCCGAGCTCGGTTCCATCACCGATCCGCTGCTCGCCATCGCCGGCGCGCACGACGTGGTCTGCCCGCCATCCGACGCCGAGTTCCTGGCCGGCCACGTGGCCCATGGGCGCTCCGCCGTCGTGGAGTCGGCGGCCCACCTGGCCCCGGCCGAGGACCCTGCGGCAACCGCCGCGTTGCTCATCGACTTCTTCACCACCGAGGGGGCGCCCCGTGCCTGAATCCCACCGCTTGCCCGGGGACCGGTACGACGACGGCATGGTGGTCCGCCGCGAAGTGCTCGGCGGCGAACACGTGGACCGTTCCACGGCCAACGCCACGGAGTTCACCGAGGAGTTCCAGGAGATGATCACCCGCTACGCGTGGGGGACCATCTGGACCCGTGAGGGACTGCCCCGGACCACCCGGTCGGCCATCACGCTGACCGCGATGATCGCCGGCGGCTACTGGGAAGAGCTGGAGATGCACGTGCACGCTGCGCTGCGCAACGGGATGACCGCCGCGGAGATCAAGGAGGTCTTCCTCCAGTGCGCCATCTACTGTTCGGTGCCGGCGGCCAACGTGGCGTTCAAGATCGGGCAGAAGGTCCTGGCCGAATACGAATAGCCAGACGGGCCGGACGGTGGCCGGACTCCGGGTCTAACCGCCCGGGCGTCCCTCCGGGCGGACCCCGGAGGACTCGACCCGTGAGGTCTTCCCCGTATCGGTGTCATCCACGTCGTCCCGGCTGGGGCCCGGCACCTGGGACATGGAACTGGTCTCGTCCCAGCGGGCCATATCGGGTCGATCCCGCCGGGAATGACCGCCGCGGGTCGCGTCCCCGGCCCCCTGCCCGCCCGTGGGTTCCAACCACGGGATCGGCGCGTGCTCGCCGAAATGTTCGGTGTCGGCCTCGTCCCAGTCCAGGCGCCATCCGCGCGGCGGATCCTCCAGGAGTTCACCGGGACGCATCCAGTTGTAGAGGGCCGCGTAGCTGCTGGTCGTCAGGTGGTCCACGCGGCGGCGCAGCATCCGCTGGTTCAGGTTCGCCGGGCTGGAGACGCCCATGGAGGCCATGATCTGTTCCGCCTCGGTGACCGTGAGCTTCTGGTAGTTGTGGACGCGGTTGCCCTTGTCCTCCACGTTCAGGGCCCGCATGAGACGGGGATTCTGTGTGGCCACGCCCACGGGGCACTCGTTTGTATGGCACTTCTGGGCCTGGATGCAGCCGGTGGCCATCATCATGGAGCGCGCACTCATGGTGAAGTCGGCACCCTGGATGAGCCGCTTGACGATGTCGCTGCCGCTGGCAACCTTGCCCGCCGCCCCGAGGCGGATCTTGTCGCGCAGGCCCGTCCCGACCAGTGCGTTGTGCACGAGCATCAATCCCTCGGTCAGCGGCGTCCCGATGTGGTCCTCGTACTCCAGCGGGGCGGCACCGGTGCCGCCTTCGGAGCCGTCGATGATGATGTAGTCCGGGGTGATTCCGGTGTCCAGCATGGCCTTGCACATGGCCAGCACGTCGGTGCGGGAACCCACGCAGAACTTGTAGCCGATGGGTTTGCCGTCTGAAAGTTCGCGCAGCTGCTGCACGAACTCCATGAGTTCGCGTGGCGTATGGAAGGCGGAGTGCGACGCCGGGGAGATGCAGTCCTTCCCCATCGGCACGCCGCGGGCCTCGGAGATCTCGGGGGTGATCTTGGCCGCCGGGAGCACGCCGCCGAGCCCCGGCTTGGCCCCCTGGCTGAGCTTGATGGTGATGCCCTTGACTTGTTCGGTGGCAGCCTTCGTGCGGAACGTCTCCGGAGCGAACCTGCCGTGCTCGTCGCGGCAACCGAAGTAGCCCGAACCGATTTCCCAGAACAGGTCGGCCCCGTATTCGAGGTGGTATTTGGTCAGGCCACCCTCGCCGGTTTCATGGACGAACCCGCCCAAGGCAGCGCCCTTGTTCATGGCCAGCACGGCATTCTTGGACAACGACCCGAAACTCATCGAGGACACGTTCATCAGCGCCATGTCATAGGGCTGGCGGCAATCCGGTCCGCCGATGCGCACGCGATGGTGCTCCTCGGGTGGGGCCAACGGTGCGCTGGAGTGCAGGAGGAATTCGTACCCCTGGGAGTTCACGTCCCGTTCGGTGCCGAAGGCCTTGTGGCTGTCGGCTCCCTTGGCCCGCGCATAGATCAGCGAGCGGGTATCCCGGTCGAAGGGGCGGCCGTCGGTGTTGCGCTCGACGAAGTACTGCTGGATCTCCGGCCGGACCGACTCCAGCAGGTACCGCATCCGCCCGAGCACCGGGAAGTTGCGCAGGATCGCGTGCTTGGTCTGCAGCAGGTCGTGCACGCCCAGTGCGGCAACCAACAGCACCACCACGCCGAAGACGATCCAGCCGATGGTCCCGAACGATGCGGCGACCACCGCCGCTGCCGCCAGGACGATGAACAAGGTCAGCAGGAAGAAACGCACCATGAGCCCGAGACTACCCCCGCGACGCGCCATTTCGACACCGCCGAAGCCGGTGGGCGACAATGGGTGCATGTTTGAACGCCGACGACGAGCCGCCCCACGCCTGACCCAGCTGGCAACGCTCGCCGCGGCGGCTGTGCTGCTGGCCTCCTGCGCCTCCGATGCCCCGTCCCAGGATGGGTCCGCCGACGGCAGCCCCGCCACCCCGCGGACACCCGCGACCCAGGCCTCGCCGTCATCGTCCACGGCCCCCGATGCGAGCATTCCGGCGCATGAAACGCCCCGACGGGCGACCAGCGACCGCGGCCTGCCGCTCTACACGCCCGGCGAGACGGTGGAGCTCGAGGGCACCGGTGGACAACCGGCCATCAGCTTGACCGTCACCTCCATCGCCGTCGAGGACACCTGCCCGGTCGATGGCGGCAAACCGGACCACGGCGCCTTCGCCCTGCTGGAAGTGGAAGCCACCTTCGAGAAGGCGGATGATCCGGACGCGCAACAACGCCCGCTCGCGCTCTCGCCGAATGTCTGGTCCTACTACCCCGTCGAGGGCCCCCGGTACGACGACGGCCTGGACACCACCGCCGCGGCATCGTGCCAGCAAGCAGGCAATGCCCTCCCCGCCGAGATGAAACCGGGATCGAGCGTGCGCGGCACGCTGGTGCTCGACATCCCCGACCCGCACGGCTCCCTGACCCTGGCCGACGTCGACACCGACATCGCCGAGTGGCCCCTGCCGTAGGGCGGATACCGGCGCTGGTCAGGCCCCCACGTAGCGGGCCAGGTGCTCGCCGGTCGTCGTCGACTTCGCTGCCACCAGCTCTGCCGGCGTTCCCTCGAAGACCACCGAGCCGCCGTCGTGCCCTGCCCCGGGTCCCAGGTCGATGATCCAGTCGGCGTGGGCCATGACCGCCTGGTGGTGTTCGATCACGATGACCGACTTGCCCGCTTCCACCAGCCGGTCCAGCAGTGCCAGCAGGTTCGCCACGTCGGCCAGGTGCAATCCGGTGGTCGGCTCGTCCAGGATGTAGATGTCGCCCTTTTCGGCCATTTGGTTGGCGAGTTTCAGGCGTTGGCGTTCGCCTCCGGAGAGGGTGTTCAGTGCCTGGCCGAGCTTGATGTAGCCGAGGCCGACGTCGGAGAGCCGGGCAAGCATCTTGTGGGCAGCCGGCGTCTTCGCGTCCCCGGCTGAGACGTAGTCCAGGGCCTCGTCCACCGACATGTCCAGGACCTCGACGATGTTGCGTCCGCCGAGGGTGTATTCGAGCACCGCTGCCTGGAACCGCTTGCCCTCGCACTCCTCGCACGGGGTTTCGACGGTGTCCATGATGCCCAGGTCGGTGAAGATGACGCCGGCCCCCTTGCAGGTGGGGCAGGCGCCTTCGGAGTTGGAGCTGAACAGGGCGGGCTTGACGCCGTTGGCTTTCGCGAAGGCCTTGCGCAGCGGTTCGAGCACCCCGGTGTAGGTGGCCGGGTTGCTGCGCCGCGACCCCTTGATGGCCCCCTGGTCCACGACGACGACGCCCTCTCGTTCGGCGAGCGAGCCGTGGATGAGCGAGCTCTTGCCGGAGCCGGCGACACCGGTGACGACGCACAGCACCCCGAGCGGCACGTCGACGTCGACGTCCTTGAGATTGTGGCTCGAGGCCCCGCGGACCTCCAGGGCACCGGTTGCGGGGCGCACGGCGTCCTTGACCCGGGCCCGGTCATCGAGGTGGCGCCCGGTCACGGTAGCGCTGGAGCGCAGGCCCTCGACGGTGCCCTCGAAGCAGACCGTGCCGCCGGCCGTTCCTGCGCCGGGGCCCAGGTCCACCACGTGGTCGGCGATGGCGATCGTTTCGGGCTTGTGCTCGACGACGAGGACCGTGTTCCCCTTGTCGCGCAGCTGCACGAGCAGCTCGTTCATCCGGGCGATGTCGTGCGGATGCAGGCCGATGGTGGGTTCGTCGAAGACATAGGTGACATCGGTCAGCGAGGACCCGAGGTGGCGGATCATCTTGGTGCGCTGGGCCTCGCCGCCACTGAGCGTCCCGGCGGGGCGATCCAGCGAGAGGTAGCCCAGACCGATCTCCACGAAGGAGTCCAGCAGGTGCCGCAGCCCCTTCAGCAGCGGCGCCACGGAAGGTTCGTCGAGGTCGCGCACCCAGACGGCCAGGTCGCTGATCTGCATCGCACACAGCTCGGCGATACCCCGGCCGTTGACCTTCGCTGACCGGGCTTCCGGGGTCAGGCGCGTGCCCTCACATACGGGACAGGTTCCGAAGGTGATGGCCCGTTCCACGAAGCGGCGCACGTGGGGCTGCATGGCCTCCACGTCCTTGGAGAGCATCGACTTCTGGATCTTCGGGATGACCCCCTCGAAGGTGAGGTTCACCCCCTCGACCTTGATCTTGGTCGGTTCGGCGTAGAGCATCGTGTCCAGCTGCTTTTTGGTGAACTTCCCGATGGGGGTGTCCATCGGCAGGCCCATCCCGGAGAACAGGCGGCCGTACCAGCCGTCCATCGAATAACCGGGGACGGTCAGCGCACCGTCGGCGAGCGACTTGGCCTCGTCATACAGGGCGGTCATGTCGAAGTCCGAGACCTGGCCCATGCCCTCGCACTTCGGGCACATGCCGCCCAGGTAGACGGCGTCCTTGACGACCTTCTTCTCGATGCGCCCGCCCTTCTCGGTGCTCATCACCCCGCCGGCCCTGCGGGTGGGGACGTTGAAGGAAAAAAGCTGTCGGCGGACCCACGAAGGGGTCGCCCAACCGGCTGAAGAGGATGCGCAGCATGGCATTGGCGTCCGTGGCGGTGCCGACGGTGGAGCGGGGGTTGGATCCCATGCGTTCCTGGTCGACGATGATCGCCGGGGTCAGCCCCTCCAGGTAGTCGACTTCGGGGCGGGCCAAGGTGGGCATGAAACCCTGCACGAAAGCACTGTAGGTCTCGTTGATCATCCGCTGCGATTCCGCCGCGATGGTGCCGAAAACCAAGGAACTCTTACCCGAGCCCGAGACCCCCGTGAACACCGTGATCCGGCGTTTGGGAACATCCACCGAGACGTCCCGCAAGTTGTTTTCCCGAGCGCCGCGCACCCGGATGAGGTCGTGGCCATCGGCGGTCTGGACGCCGTCAGGCGAGGTGTCTTCGGACATGGGATCCAGTGTATGCGGGGCCGCACCCGTCACGGCGGAACATCGTATCGACGAAAATGCCGTGACTACCCACAAGTAACTTTTTTTTGGACAACCCTTGAAATGTTACCGAACAGTATGTTCAATGTAAGGCAGGTCACAATCACTGACATCCATCCGGACCTCCTGGTCCGGTCCCCCGCGACCACCTCGTAACCGGCGAGGTACCGCGGGTGAACATCCCGGGCTGGGGGGCCGGCTCGTGCGCTGCCGCACGTCAAACGGGCAGCGTCGCGCCGTCCGGCCCGACACGACCTCCCCGAGGAGACGCATGAATGCACATCGCGCGGCGAAGCAGCACTCGCTGATGCACGCCATCATCACCGCCCTGCTGGCCCTGTTCCTGGTGGCCCTTTTGGCCTTCTACGTCATCTATTCCGGCCAGGTGGCCAACGGTGCCTCCAAATTGGACAACGGCATGGGCCAGGCGAAGTCAGGAATCACCCAATTGGACGACGGCGCCACGCGCGCCGCCTCCGGCGCCACCAAGCTGCACGAGGGAACCGGTGAACTCGACCAGGGAGCGGGCAAGCTGACAGCGGGCATCAGCACGGCGAACAACGGGGCCGGCGATCTCAACGACGGTGCCCAGCAGCTCCACTCCGGAACCGGAGAGTTGTCCACCGGCGCGGGAACTGCAGCCCAGGGTGCCACGAAGCTCTCCGAAGGCAGCGGAAAGCTTGCAGTGGGTTCCCAGAAGGTGGCCGCGGGCGCCGGACGCGCCGACCGCGCGGCGAAGAAGCTCGACGCTGGCGCCGTGAAGCTCGTCGACGGAGCGGGCCAGGCCGCCACGGGCGCCGACAAGCTCAGCGCGGGCGCCAGTGAACTCAGCACCGGCGGGCAGGCCCTGGGCAAGGGAGCCCAGGAGCTGGAGACCGGTGCCAACAAGGCCTCGGTCGGTGCCAACAAGCTCCACGCTGGAACACAGGAACTCGCTGCAGGCACCGGCGACGCCCTGGCCGGTAGCTACAAGTTGAAGGAAGGCACCGCCAAGGCGGCACCCGGCGCCCACCAACTGGCCGACGGCTCGGCCGAATTGGCTGCCGGTACCGAGGAATTACTTGCCGCAGCCAACGACCCAATCAAGGGGCTCGTGCCTATTAGCGTAATCAAGAAAGACATCGAGAAGCTGAACGCCGGCGCCCAGAAGATCGCCGCCGGAAACGGCGAGTTGGCCAATGGCACCGACCAGCTCAAGGTCGGTACCGAACAGCTCTACACCGGGCTCTCGCAGCTCGATACCGGCGCAAACCGTCTGGAAGCCGGCGCGGGCGAACTCGCCACCGGCAACAAGGCCCTCGCCGTCGGTGCCGGGAAGCTGTCCACCGGGGCAGACCAGCTGAGCGTCGGATCGACGAAGGTCTCGAAGGGCGCCTCCGCCTTGGCCGATGGCAACCATGCCATCGCCGCCGGTTCGGTCAAGCTGCAGAAGGGCACCGGCGAACTGGCCCGGAAGACCCCCGAACTGGTCGCCGGCGCGGAAGAGGCCGCGGCTGGCTCGGTCAAGGTCCGCGACGGTGCCGGAGCGCTGGCAGACGGCAACGGCAAGCTCGCCGCCGGGGCCACGAAGCTCGACGACGGTGCCGGTCGCCTCGCCGCCGGAACCCACCAGCTCGATACCGGACTGGGCAAGCTCGATACGGGTTCGAAGTCGCTGCAGGCCGGCACGGGCAAGGTCAACGACGGGGCCGGTGAATTGGCCGAGGGCAACGGCAAGCTCGCCGACGGAACGGCCAAGCTGTCCTCGGGATCGATGGAGCTGGCCGGCGGAACCCAGAAGCTGCGCGGATCCACCGCCGCCGTCTCGGCAGATTCCATCCTCAGTTCCCCCAAGGGCCTGTTGCTCCTGCTGCCGCTCCTGATCCTCGCGATCCCGGCCGTCCTGCTGGTCAGGGCCCGTCGGCACCTGCGCCGCTAGCAGGGAGGCCGCAGGCCACCGATCAGACGGAAGCGCACGGCATGGCTGTGGCCGGGATCCCCCAGGGGAGCCCGGCCACAGCCGCATTTAAGGGGGTATGCCCGGTCGGCGTCAGACCGCGGCAGCGTCCCCCAGCAGTGACGCGGCAGCGTCGTCCAGGACCACGGTGACGTGCGGATGGCGCTGGATGATCGACGCGGGAAAGTCCTCGGTCACCGGGCCCTGCAGCGCCCGACGGACTGGTTCGGCCTTGTGCCCGCCGTGGGCAACCAGCAGCAGCTGCCGCGCGCCGAAGATCGTGCCGATCCCCTGTGTCAGGCATTCCCGGGGAACGTGATCGGGCGTATCGAAGAACCGCGCATTGTCCTGTCGGG
The DNA here is from genome assembly GCF_039526245.1 of Arthrobacter rhombi. NCBI lineage: Bacteria > Bacillati > Actinomycetota > Actinomycetes > Micrococcales > Micrococcaceae > Arthrobacter > Arthrobacter rhombi. The sequence continues at coordinate 123,548 of NZ_BAAAIV010000010.1, read as the reverse complement.
TCCGCTCGGCCAGCGGCACCACACGCGTGCAGGAGTCGAACGCGGAGCCCGGTTCATTGAATCCGATGTGCCCGTTCGATCCCACGCCAAGGATCTGGACATCGACTCCGCCGACCGCGGCAAGGGCCGCGTCGTAGTCGGCTGCGTGTGCCGCATGGTCCGTGCCGTGCGGATCCGGGACGTGCACGCGGCGCGGGTCCATCCCCAGCGGCTCGGTCACGACAGTGCGGATGACCTCCGCATACGACTGGGGGTGCCCATCCGGCAGGCCCAGGTACTCATCCAGCGCGAAGCCGGACACCCGGGAAAAGTCGAGGGCCGACGCGGCCAGCGCCATGTACACCGGCAGCGGAGAGGAACCGGTGGCGAGTCCGAGCACTGCAGCAGGGTTCCCCCGCACCACGGCCAGGACGATTTCGGCAGCCAACCGGCCGACGTCGTCCGCATCCTTGCCCACGAGGACGCGTGGTGGGTGGGGGGCCCCGGCAGCTTCGGGCGCGCGGGACCCGCGCGCCTTGGCACTCACGAGAGCCCGCTGGCGCTGCGCAGGGCGGCGTCGAACCATCCGGTGATGCTGCTCGGGTGGGTGATCGCCGTGCCGACGACGACGGCGAAGGCCCCGGCATCGAGCGCGGCCCTGGCCTGGGCGGGGGTGTGGATCCGTCCCTCGGCGATCAGCGGCACGTCCAGGCCGGCAGCGGCAATCGCCGAGATCAGGTCCAGGTCCGGCCCCTCGGTCTTCGGCCGTTCGCCGGTATAGCCGGACAGGGTGGTGCCCACGGCATCGGCTCCGGCCTCGACGGCGGAGCGGGCATCGGCCAGGGAACCGCAGTCTGCCATCACGAGCGCCGAGGTCTGGTCCTTGACCCGCGCAACGGTCGCGGCGAGGGAGAGCCCGTCGGGACGGGCGCGGCGGGTCCCGTCGAGGGCCACGATGTGTGCCCCTGCCTGTGCCACGGCGATGGCGTGGTGGGCCGTGGGGGTGATGAAGACCCCGTCGTGCCCGTCCTTCCAGAGCCCGATCACGGGGACTTCGACGGCCGATCGGGTGAACTGGATGTCCGCCAGGCCCTGTACGCGGACGGCAGCCGCCCCTCCGACGACGGCGGAGGCGGCCACCTGCGCCATGGTCTGGGGGTGGCGCATCGGCTCCCCGGGATAGGCCTGGGCGGAGACGATGAGCCGCCCGCGCAGCGATGCGAGCAGTTCCGTAGGGGGCATCATGAGGGGTCCTTCGGCTCTAGAGCAGTCCGGTGGAACGCAGGATCTCCGCGATGGCCGCGGTCTCCGCCTCGTTCAGGCTGCCCATGGGGGTGCTCATCGCATTGTCCTCGATGACCCCCAGCAGGACCAACGCCGTCTTGAAGGCGCCCAGGCCAGCGGCACCACCGGAAACCCGCGAGGCATCCGGGGTGAAGACGATCGTGAACAATTCGGCCAGGCGGTCCTGTTCGCGGCGGACCGCTGCCCAATCGCCGGCTGCGGCGGCGTCGACCATCCGGCAGTATCCGGCAGGGTCGACGTTGCCCAGACCGGGGACCACGCCGTGGGCGCCGCCGAGCAGGGCCCCGTCGACGACGACCTCGTGGCCGGTGAAGACGCAGAAGTCCTCGAGGTGGGCGGTGGCCAGCAGCAGCCGGCGGAAGGAGACGTCGTCTCCCGAGGAGTCCTTGACGCCGGCAATGATGCCGTCCTCGGCCAGGCGGACTGCCACGTCCAGCGGCAGCTTGGCGTTGGTGCGGATCGGAACGTCGTAGGCGAAGACATCCACCCCAACGGCTTCCTTGACGGCACGGAAGTGGTCCTCGATCTCCGCGGCGTTGGACAGTGCGTAGAACGGGGTGGTCACCACCAGGGCGTCGGCACCGAGTTCGACCATGCGGCGGCCTTCCTCGATGACGCGCGCCGTGGTTTGCTCGTTCGCACCGGCGAGCAGCGGGACGCGCCCGTTGTTGCGTCCGGCGATGGTCTTCATGACGAGCTCGCGCTCCACGTGGGTCAGGTAGGGGACCTCCCCGGAGGAGCCGAGCACGAACAGCCCGGAGACGCCACCGTCGATGAGATGGTCCACGACGCGTTCCAGCGAGGCGGTGTCGATGACGCCGTCGCCGGAACGGGGCGTGACAACCGGCGGGATGACCCCGGAGTAGGTGCGGGGGGCGGCGGTCGATGCTGCGGTCACGGGATGTGGTTCCTGTTCTGCTGGAGGGTGGAGCGTACGTGTCTTTGGCGGTGCTTCGGTGCGCGCTATCCCGCGTGGAGCAGGGAGGGCGCTGCACCGAGCAGCTTGCGGGTGTAGTCGTTGGACGGGGTGTCGAAGACCTGGGCCGCGGGGCCCTGTTCGACGATCTCCCCGGCGTTCATCACGCAGATCCTGTCGGAGACGTAGCGGACGGTCTGGATGTCGTGGGAGATGAAGACCATGCCGAGGTCCAGCTGGTCCTTCAGGTCCGTCAGCAGGTTCAGCACCTGGGCCCGCACCGAGACGTCCAGCGCGGAGGTCGGCTCGTCGGCCACGATGATGTCCGGTTCCAGCGCCAGTGCCCGGGCGATGGCCACGCGTTGGCGCTGGCCTCCGGAGATCTGGTTCGGGAAGGCGGCACCGGCGGAGGCCGGCAGACCGACCAGGCCCAACAGTTCCGCGGCCCGCTTGCTCCGGGTGGCAGCGGTGCCGATCCCATGCACGACGAGCGGATCCATGAGGATGTCGCGGACCTGGAGCCTGGCGTTCAATGCCGTCGCGGGATCCTGGAAGACGACGGAGACACTGCGGCCGAATTCCTTGCGCAGGGCGGCGTTGCGCTTGACCGCGGGTTTCCCGCGGAAGAGGACCTCGCCGGAGGTCGGCTGTTGCAGGCCCACCAGCACCGAGGCGAGGGTGGACTTGCCACAACCGGATTCACCGACGATACCCACGGTTTCCCCGCGACCGACGCTGAAATCGATCCCGTTGACCGCCTTGATGACCAGCGGTTTGAAGGCCTTGCCGGAGCGGGCCCTGTGGTGGACGTGCAGGTTCTTCAGTTCGATGACCGGTTCCGGATGGCCGGTCGTTGCTGGTTGGTTCATGCCTGCTCTCCCTTCGACGTGGTGCCTGCGGTGGACACGTTTCCTGCCGGTTGCGGGCTGGCCCACAAGTGGTCGGCGTTGCCCTCGACGGCGGTGAGTACCAGCTGGCGCCCCGGGTCCGCGTCGGGCTGGGTCGAGCGGTCGGCGAACCGGTCTCCGTCGGCGAAGTCTCCGGGGCTGGGCACGGTCCCCGGGATCTGGTGCAGGCGTTCGGCGCCGGACTCGATGGAGAGCACGGAGCCGAGCAGACCGCGCGTGTATTCGTGGGTGGGACGCGTGAGCAGCGCCTGCACGGGACCCGATTCCACGACCTGGCCGGCATACATGACGGTGACCTTGTGGGCCAACGAAGCGACCAGTGCCAGGTCGTGGCTGACGAACACCATGGCGAAGCCGAGTTGTTCGCGCAGCTCGTTGAGCAGGTCCACCACTTGCTTCTGCACGGTCACGTCCAGTGCGGTGGTCGGCTCGTCGCAGACCACCAGCTTGGGTTTGCGGGACAGGGCCATGGCGATCAGCACGCGTTGGCGCTGGCCACCGGAGAGCTCGTGCGGATAGGACTTCAGCGTGCGGGCCGGGTCCAGCTTCACCAACTCCAGCAGCTCGGCGGGGCTCTTGCGGCCACCGCGTCGGGTGAGCTGGGCCAGCTGGTCCTTGATGAGCATCGAGGGGTTCAGCGAGGACAGCGCGTCCTGGTAGACCATCGCGATCTGTTCACCGCGCAGCCCCTTGTAGACACCGGGGTCCCCGCCACGGGTCCCGCCTTTGCCGTCGGAAGGCAGCAGCTCGCGGCCGGCGAAGCGGATGGAACCGGTGATGCGGGCGCTGGCGGGGAGCAGCCCCATGATGGCCAGCGAGGTGATCGATTTGCCGCAGCCCGATTCGCCGACCAACCCCATCGTCTCGCCCTCGCGGACGGTGAAGGAGACCTGGTCCACGATCCGGGTCTGGCCGTAGCGGTCCGGGAAGCGGATCGAGAGGTCACTGACTTCCAGCACCGGTGCGGCGTCCGCTCCCGCGTTGGCCAGCTTCAGCCGGTCGGTCCGGGAGGACTCGACCACGGAGAGGCGGTCGAGTTCGATGGCCAGCCGCCGCCGTTCGGCATCCCCCTGGTCGCCGGCCAGGTGGTCCATCCCGGAAGCCAGGGCCCCGCCGTCGTCGTCGGCGACCGTGATGCCCGGGGTGGGCGCGGTGCCGTGGTGCTGGACGGTGGCGTCGCCCGCGGCGGCCACCCCGACCGTGGCGGTATCGGCAGCCGGGGTGGCGCCGCGCAGCTTCGGGTTCACCAACGCGTCGGTCATGCCCTCGGCGAGGATGTTCAGTGCCAGGACGGTCAACAGGATGACCAGCCCGGCGAAGGTGGTGGCCCACCAGGCCCCGTTGAGGACCAGGGTGCGGCCGTAGGCGATGACGTTGCCCCACGAGGGCGCGGGGTCCTGGACGCCGGCGCCCAGGAAGGACAGCGACGCCTCGAGGATGATCGCGTCCGCCACCATGACCGTGGCGAAGACCAGGACGGGGGCCGCGCAGTTGCGCATGATGTGTTTGATGAGGATGTAGAACCGTCCGGCGCCGATGACGCGTTCGGCCCGCGAATAGTCCTCGTCCCACTGGGCCAGCACGTTGGCGCGGACCACGCGGGCGATCTGCGGGGTGTAGATGATGGCGATCGCCAGGATGATGACCGGGATGGAGTTGCCCAGCGATGCCAGCAAGGCAGCGGCCAGGGCGATGCCCGGGAAGGCCATGAGCATGTCCATGATGCGCATGATCACCTCGTTGGCCCACTTGCTGCTGGTGGCTGCCAGCGAGCCGAGCAGGCCGCCGAGGACCAGGGCCAGCGCCACGGAGCCCAGGCCGATGACCAGCGAGGTCCGGGCGCCGAAAAGCAGGCGGGAGAAGATGTCGCGTCCCAGCCGGTCGGTGCCGAAGAGGTTCTCGGCGCCCGGGCGCTGGGCGGGGATCCCGGAGGCCAGCGGGCTGTGCGGGGCCAGGACCGGGGCGAAGACGGCGGCCAGGGCGATGAGGACCAGGAAGACCAGGGCGATCTTCGAGCCCAGGGTCAGCGAGGTCAGGCGGGTCGCGCCGGAACTCAGGCGTGCCACCAGGGCGTTGCGGGGTGCCAGGGGAGCCATCGGCTACACCGTCCTAATGCGGGGGTTGATGAGCAGGTAGACGAGGTCCACTGCGATGTTCACCAGGACGAAGGTCACGGCGATCGCCAGGACCACGCCCTGGACCAGGTTGGTGTCATGGGCGGTGATCCCGTTGAGGATCAGCTGGCCCATGCCCGGCAGCGAGAAGATCATCTCGATGACGACGGCGCCGCCGAGCAGGTACCCGATGCGCAGCCCCAGCACGGTCACCGGGGTGACCAGGGCGTTGCGCAGCACGTTGCGGGAGATGACCTCGTTGCGGGGCACGCCGTTGCCGATCGCCGTGCGGACGTAGTCCTTGTCCAGCTCCTCGACCATGGAGGTGCGCACCACGCGGATCAGCGAGGCGGAGACCGGGATGGCCAGCGCGAGCGCCGGCAGCGTCATATGCGCCAGCCACGCGCCGAGGCCCTCCCCCGGTCCGGGCATGCCGCCGGAGGGGAAGACCGGGTTCGTGCCCAAGGCCAGCCACTGGATGAGCAGGATGCCCAGCCAGAACGACGGCGTCGCCACGGCGGCGATGGAGAAGATGCGGATCAGCTGGTCGGGCAGCTTGTCGCGGTACAGGGCACCGAGCACGCCGAAGGCCAGGGAGATCACGATGGCGATGACCACGCCGAACGCCGTCAGCTGCAGCGTGAGCGGAAAGGCCTGGGCGATCATCCCGGCGACCGGCCGCGACGGCGGGGTGGTCACCCCGAAGTCCAGGGTCAGCAGCCGCCCCAGGAAGGCCACGTACTGCACCGGCAGCGGCAGGTTCAGACCGCGCTGCTCGCGGTAGGCCTCCTTGGCGTCGAGGCTGGCGCCCTCGCCCAGGGCCATCGTGGCCTCGTCGCCGGGGGCGAGCTTGAGGATCACGAAGACCAGGAACGTGACGCCCAGGATCATCAGCGGCAGGGCCGCCAGGCGGCGCATCAGTAGTCGCAGGAGTGTTCCCACGGTTGGACTCCCATGTGTCGGGGAAGGGTGTACTCGATCAGGTGTGGGGTCGCACCGCCGCCGTTGGGGGGGGCGACGGCGGCACGACCGGTTCAGGGGTGCCTACGCCTTGGGCTTGACCCCGACGAAGGAGACGCCGGTGGTTGGCAGCGGCTGGAACCCGTCCAGCTTGTTCTCATCCCAGGCGGTGGGCAGTTGGCGGTGGAAGATCGGGTACAGCGGGGCCTCCTCGGCCACGGTGTTGATGATCTCGCCCCAGGCCGCCTTGGCCTGGGCCTCGTCGTCGGTCTTCGCTGCCTCGTCGAGCTTGGCCTGGACCTTCTTGTTGGCAGCCGTCTTGTCCCAGTGGAAGCGGTTCTTGGGCCAGACGTCGCCACGGTAGAACCAACTCAGCAGCAGGTCCATGTCGTTGCCGAAGACCGACGGATCGCCCGGAGCGACAACGACTGAGTACTTTCCCGCGTCGACGTTTTCCCCGTACAGGGCGCCGGATTGCAGGTTGCGCATGGTGACCTGCACACCTGGGATCTTGTTCCACGACTCGAGGATCAGCGGGGCGACGTCCTTGACCCAGGAAGTGTCGGTGGTGAGCAGCTCGAATTTCAGCGACGTCACCCCGGCCTCCTTGAGCAGTGACTCGGCTTTGGCCTGGTCGTAGGTGTAGACGGTGGAGGCCTTGATGTACTGCGGGTGGGTCTCCTGGACGTAGGAGGTGGCGGCCTTGGCGTTTCCCAGCAGCGCAGTCTTGATGATCGTCTCGGTGTCCATGCCGTAGTGCAGGGCCTGGCGGACTTCCTTCTTGTCGAAGGGGGCCTGGGTGCAGTTGAACATCAGGAACAGCAGGCCGAACGACTGGACCGATTCGACCTTGATCTTGGCCTTGAGCCGGTCGACGTCCAGGTAGGGGACGTCCTCGATGGCGGAGACCCGACCGGATTCGGCGGCGGTCACGCGGGCCGCGGCGTCGGAGAGCAGGTACCAGGTCATGTTCTTCGCGCCGGCCGGGTACTTGCCGCTGTAGTCGTCGAACTTCTTGAAGACGATCTTGTCGTCCTTCGTCGCCGAAACCAGCTGGTACGGGCCCGAGCCGATGGGCTTGGCGTCGAATCCTGCGGGGTCGGCCTTCGCTGCCTTCTCCGGGACGACCTTCACCACGGAGATCCGGCTGGGGAAGAGCGGGAACGCGTACTTCAGGGTGAAGACGACGGTGTCCTTGCCCTGGGCCTTCACGGTCTCGATGAAGGGGACGAACTGCGCGAACAGCGAGGCGTTCTTGGTGTCGAGCACGCGTTCGAAGGAGTAGACGACGTCCTGGACGGTGACGTCGTCGCCGTTGTGGAACGTGGCGCCCGAGCGGAGCTTGACCTCCCAGGTGGTGTCATCGATCTGCTTCGGTTCCTCGGCCGCGAGGGCCAGGTATGGCTTGCGGGTAGCCGGGTGCAGGTCCACCAGGGCTTCGAAGATGTGCATGTTCGCCGCGTACGGGGTGGCTCCCGATGAGGTCATCGGGTCGAACCCGGTGGACAGCGCGTAGGAGATCCCGGCCTCGATGGTGTCAGAACCCGCGGCGCCGGAAGCGGCACCCGAGGAACTGGGGCCACTGCAGGCGGAGATGCCCGCGGTGAAAGCGGCAGCGGCACCGATCAGGCCGGAGACCTTGAGGAAGTTGCGTCGGCTGCCTTCTTTGGCTGCCAGGTCGCTGAGGGACATGATGACCTCTTCTGTACGATGAGAAGTCGGACGTAGGATGTCCGACGTAATGAGGTAGACTGTAAGCCGAATCACAGAGCTGGGTCAAGTGGCCCACGCCACACCCCGGAGGGGCAGCCAGCACCCGCGGGGTCGGTCCATCCGGTTCGAGCACGGCGAAAGGAAATGGCCATGACCGCTCCGACGCGTCACGTCCGGTTGGGGGCCCACGAACGCCTACGCGCGCTGACCTCCGACATCATGGACCTCATCATCGAAAGCGGATTACGCGCGGGCGATGCGCTCCCCACCGAAAACGTCCTGACCGAGGAACTCGGCATCGGGCGCAACACGCTGCGCGAGGCGATCAAGGTATTGCAGGCCCTCGGGGTGGTGGAGATCAGGCACGGGTTCGGCATGTTCGTCGCCTCCAACAACTTGGTCGCCCTGGCCGACAGCCTGACCTTCCGCGGCAGGATGTCGCTGCGGCACCAGGGACACGAGGCCCACGAGCTCGTCGAGGTCCGACAGGCGCTGGAAGCGGGTTTGATCGGCGCGGCCATCGACGCCCTCGACGGGGAACAGCTCGGGGAGCTGGACACCACCGTCGCCACCATGGAGGAGCGCGCCGCCCGCGGCCTGGCGTTCGTGGAGGCCGACCAGGAATTCCACCGGCTGTTGTTCTCCTGCCTGGAGAATGAGCTGCTGACCAATCTTCTGGGCGTGTTCTGGCAGGTCTACCGCACCATCCATGACGCCATCGAGAGCACCGATGACGACAATCAACTGGTCGGCTTGACCGAAACGGCCAAGATCCACCGCGACATCCTCGATGCGGTCCGCAGCAAGGACAAGGGCCTCGCCGCCCTCTTGATGCACCGCCATTTCGACGGGATCCGCGACCAGCTCACGGCCTTCGCCGTCGAGCCCTGAGGACGCGAACCGGCGGAGCCGCGCGGGGCTACCGCCGGAGGCCCAGTGCCCAGGAGTGCGGCGCCGGCTTGCGTGAACCGGGAAGTGCCGTCGACTCACGCCACCGGGTCGCCCACTCGGGCAGCTCGAGGTCCGCGGGGACCTCGACGCCCAGCGTCTTCAGGATCTCCTCGTTGGGGACCGGACCCTGGCGCCCCAGCAAGCGGGTGCAGATCAAGGCACTGACATAGATCTCGCCATCGGCCACGATGCGCTGCTCGAAGTAGATGCTGCGCTCATCCATCCCGGCGATGCGGGTCTCCACGCTGAAACGCTGGTTGAAGACCACCGACTTCCGGAACGTGATCGTCTCCGCCTGGACCACCGGCGTCCAGCGCTTGCGCTTCATCACGTCCCAGGTGCCCGCCCGCACCATGAGGTCGAACCGCCCGAGGTCGAAGATCGAGAAGTACATGCCGTTGTTGATGTGTCCGGCGATGTCGATATCCGTCAGCAAGGCGCGCATCGGCAGCGAGCTGACGCCGAACATGTCCAGGCGGGAACGACGGCGGGCCTTGAGGAGCATGAGCCAGAGGCGGAAGATCATGTGCATATCCGCATGCTACCCGACAGTAACAACACCGTCACTCCTTACTGATTGACTTCCGCCAACCAGTGGGGGCAGAATATCCTTGGGTGCCCACCAGCACCCCTCCCCCCTGCCGGCACGGCACCAGCCGCCGCACCCCGTCCCGTCCGAAGGAACGCACCATGGCCCCGCGCGCCTTCCGGCCGTTCGCCCATCGCGATTACCGCATCCTCATCACCGCCATGGTCGTCAGCGTCTTCTCGCACGGGATGTGGGCCGTGGCCATGGTCTACCAGGTCAAGCGCCTGGGTGGGGGTCCGGTGCAGCTCTCCTTCGTGGCGACGGCCACCAGCATCGGCCTGCTGGGTTTCGTGCTGGTCGGAGGCATCACCGCCGACCGCGTCTCCTGCCGACGCATCATCATCACCGTGGAGGCGGCCAGCCTCGCGGTCATGGCGGCAGTGGCCACCCTCGGGCTGACCGGAGTGATCGAACTATGGCACCTCGTGGTGGCGGGTTTCCTGGTGGGCGCCGGGGCCGCGTTCTTCTTCCCCGCCTATTCTGCATTGCTGCCCCGGATCCTGCCGCCCGAGGACCTGCTGGCCGCCAACGGGATGGAGGGCACACTACGCCCCGTCCTGCAGCAGGCTGCCGGGCCGGCAGCCGCGGGCATGATCGTCGCGGCACTCACCCCCGCGTACGCGATCGCGGGAATGGCGGTCTGCCATCTGGTGGCGCTATCCGTCCTGCGCACGATCAGCCACGCGACCGCCTACGATGCCCACCTGGAGCCAGGCGAGGTCCGCCCCAGCGCGCTGGCCGATCTCCGCGAGGGGGTCTCCTACACGCTGCGGACCCCCTGGCTGCTCTGGACCCTGCTCTTTGCCGTGCTCTCGGTGCTGAGCTTCATCGGGCCGATCGAGGTGCTGTTGCCCTTCGTCGTCGGCGGCCAACTGGGTGGCGACGCCCAGGCGTTCGGCTTCATGCTCGCCGCCTTCGGCATCGGTGCCGCCGCCGGGTCGTTGTTCACCGCCTCACGCCCCCTGCCCCGCAGGTACCTCACCTGGATGGTGGCGGTGTGGGCGCTGGGAACCCTCCCCCTCGCTGCCGTGGGTATCGTGACCGGACTGTGGCAGCTGGCGTTGGCATTGTTCGTCGTTGGCGCCACGGGCGGAATGGGCCAGGTCATCTGGGGCACGCTGCTGCAGCGGCGTGTCCCGCGGCGGATGCTGGGTCGGATCTCGAGCCTGGACTTCTTCGTCTCCCTGGCCCTCATGCCGGTGTCCATGGCCCTGGCCGGCCCGATCGGTGAAGTCGTCCCCCTCTGGCTGGTCTTCGTGGTCGCGGGGGTGGTGTCCCCGGTGATCGGGGTCATCGTCTGGCTGGCAGGGCGCATGGCCCAGGACGAGATCGCGCACCCCTTGGATGCGAGGACTTCGGCACCCCTCGGCTCGACGGCCTGACGGCCACCATCCGAAGCGGCCTGGCGCACCCTAGACGGCGCGCTGGCCGTGTCCGTTAATCGCGTCTGCCGCACGGATCAAGGTCAGGTGCGAGAAGGCCTGCGGGAAGTTTCCTGCCATCCGCCCGTCGACGGTGTCGTATTCCTCGGCGAGCAGCCCCAGCCCGTTGGAATACCCGACCAGCTGGTCCATCAGCTTCCGGGCATCGTCGATGCGGCCGGAGCGGGCATACTGCTCCACCAGCCAGAACGAGCACGCCAGGAACGGGTGCTCGGCACCGGACAACCCATCCTTGCCCGAGGTCGTGCGGTACCGCAGCAGCAGGCCCGCATCATCCATCAGATCCCGTTCCAGGCGCGCCACGGTGCCCAGCATCTTCGGATCGTCGTAGTCGATGAAGCCCACCTGGGCGATCACCAGCAAGGAGGCATCAACCTCGGTGTCGCCGTACGTCTGGGTGAACGTCCCTTCCGTCTCGTCGTAGCCGTGCTCCATGATCTCCTCGCGCAGGCGGTCGCGAAGCTTCTCCCATCGGGCAGCGTCCCCGTCGAGCTGGTGTTCGCGCACCGCGCGGACGCCCCGGTCGAAGGCAGCCCACATCATCACCCGTGAATGCGTGAAGTACTTCAGGTCCCCGCGCATCTCCCAGATGCCGTGGTCCTTGTCGTCGATGTGCTCCTCGACGTAGCCCAGCAGCGTCTTCTGCAGCGGCCAGGAGAAGTGGTCCTCGACGCCGCCTATGTTGCGCAGCTTCTCCAGGGCCACCAGCACCTCGCCGACGACATCGCCTTGGTATTGGTCCACGGCCCCGTTGCCGGCACGGACGGGCAGTGAACCCTCATATCCGGGCAGGTGGTCCAGGGTGCGTTCGGGCAGGCGCCGCTCCCCGCCCACCCCATACATGATCTGCAGGTCATCGGGATCCCCGGCCACGGCGCGCAACAGCCAGTCGCGCCAGTTCAGGGCCTCCTTCTCATACCCGTGCGTCATCATCGCCTCGAGTGTCAGGGCCGCGTCCCGCAGCCAGCAGAACCGGTAGTCCCAGTTCCGTTCCCCGCCGAAGTCCTCCGGCAGGGAGGTGGTGGGCGCCGCGACGATCCCGCCGGTGGCCTCATGCGTCAGCGCACGCAAGACGAGCAGCGAGCGCTTGACGACGGCGTGATACGACTCCTGCACGGGGATGTCCTTGGCCCAGTTCTTCCAATACGAGACGGTCTCCTGCAGGCTCGCCCCGGCGTCGATGCGCGCGGGAACATGCCGATGCGAGGGGAACCAGCACAGCTCGAAGTCCACTGCCTCGCCCGCTGAGACGAAGAAGTCGCCGACGTGCCGGTGATCGTGCCCCTGGGGCAACCGGTCCCCGTGCAGCACCACCGCGTCCGGGCCGGCCACGGCGACGATCGAGGTGGCACCGCTCTTGCGGTCCTCGTGGCGTCGGACCCAGGGAACGACGGCGCCATCGCCGAAGCGGAAGCTGATCTCCTGGTGCATCCGCACGCTCCCGGCCAGCCCTTCGACGCGGCGGACGATCGACGCGCGCCGATCCCCCACCGGCATGAAATCGGTGACCAGCGCCTGCCCTTCGGACGTCTTCCACAGCGTACGCAGCACGAATGTCGAGTCCACATAGGTCCGCTGCACGACGACGGGTCGGCCTTCCGCCTCCACGTCGGGTTCCGTCTCCCCTTGCAGGGGATCCTCCTGGCCAGCGGCGCGCGCGGCCCGGCGCCGCTCGGAGCGTCGGGCGGGATGCTGGGGTTCGCAATCGTCCACCGCGCCCTCCGGGGCGAGGAGCCACCGCCCATGTTCCGAACCGCCCAGCAGCGCCGTGAAGGCGGCGTCCGAGTCGAAGCGCGGGAAACAGAGCCAGTCGACACTGCCAGATTCGGACACCAATGCTCCGGTGCGTAGATCGGACAGCAATGCGTAGTCTTCGATCAATGAGGCCATCCACCCAGCCAACCGCAGCGGACCTCGAGGGGCAAGCCGCAGGCCCCTCACCTGTCGCTACCCGCGCCGCCGTCCGCACCGAAAAGCCCGATCAGATTTGTTTTTCTGTGTTTCTGTTGACTTCACCCCACCACCGCATCTAAAGTCAACGAAACGCAGATTTACTGTGATGCGGACCACCGAAGGGACATGGCCATGTTTGCCGAAGAGCGGCACCGCCTGATTGGGGACCTCGTCGCCAGCACGGGCCGGGTCAGCGTCGCCGACCTCGCCGCGCGACTGGACATCACCCGCGAGACAGTGCGCCGCGATCTGGCCCAGCTGGAGCACGATGGCCTGCTGCGCCGCGTCCATGGCGGAGCAGTGGCCGGCGGGACCGCCAGCACTGCCGAGGAAAGCCTCAGCGTGCGGACCTCGCTGAACCACGAACAGAAATCCCGGATCGCCGCCCGCGCCCTCGAGCTGTTGCCCTCCGGCGCCACCTCGGTGGCCCTGGACGCCGGAACGACGACGGAACTGCTCGCCCAGCAGATGGCCTCCACTCTGCCGGAACACGGCACCACCGACCTGCTGGTGCTCACGCACTCCGTCCCCGTGGCCTACCGCATCGCCACCGGCAGCTCCTTCCAACTCGAGCTGATCGGGGGCCGCGTCCGCACCCTGACCAGCGCCGCCATGGGCGCTGCAGCCATTGACCAGTTCCGCGCCCTCCGTCCGGACATTGCCTTCATCGGAACCAACGGCATCCACGCGGAATTCGGCCTGAGCACTCCCGATCCCCTGGAGGCAGCAATGAAATCGGCCATCGTCGCCAGCGCCCGCCGAGTCGTCCTGTTGGCGGACTCCAGCAAGCTCGGCCAGGAAACGCTGGTCCGCTTTGCCGCACTGGACCAGATCGATGCCCTCGTCACCGACAACGCCCCCGATGCCCAGCTGGCAGCCGCCCTGGAGGACGCCGACGTCGAGGTAGTGGTCGCATGATCACCACGTTCACGGCCAACCCCAGCCTCGACCGGACCATCGAGCTCGGTGCCGCCCTGGTCCGCGGCGGCGTCCAACGAGCCCAGTCTGCCGGGGCCCAGGCCGCGGGCAAGGGAGTCAACGTCACCCGTGCGCTCGTCGCGGCCGGCGTACCGACCCTGGCCCTGCTGCCCGGAGATGACACCGACCCGGTCGTCGTCGGTCTTGCCGTCGATGGACTGCCCCACCACGCACTGCCCATCGGCCAGCCATTGCGCAGCAACGTCACCATCACCGAACCGGACGGGACCACCACCAAGGTCAACGAACCCGGTCCGACCCTGGATGCCGCCCAACAAGAGCAGATTTCCCAGGCGCTGCTGGAAGCCGCTGCGAAATCGTCCTGGATCGTCTTGGCCGGCTCCTTGCCCCCCGGCGTCCCCGCCTACTTCTACGCGGAGACGATCGCCCGGCTGCATCTGGGCCTCGGCAGCCGCTGCCCCCTGATCGCCGTCGACACCTCCGACGCCCCCTTGGCCGCGCTCTATGACGCCCCGGCAGGGCTGCCGGATCTGATCAAGCCCAACGCCGAGGAATTGGCCGGGCTGACGGGAACCGCTTCCGAAGCCGAGTTGGAGGCCTCCCCCGAGTTGGCGGCAGCCGCGGCCCGGCGTCTCGTGGACCGCGGCACCACTGCGGTCCTGGCCACGCTCGGTGCCCGCGGCGCCCTCCTCGTCACCGCGGAAGGCGCCTGGCTCGCCACGCACTCCCCCATCCAGGCGCGTAGCACGGTGGGGGCAGGTGACTCGTCGCTGGCCGGATACCTCATCGCCCACGATCGCGGCGCCACACCGCCCGACTGCCTCCGATCCGCTGTCGCCTACGGTGCGGCAGCGGCATCCCTCCCCGGTTCGCTGATCCCCACCCCGGAACAGCCCTCGCCGGAATCCGTCACCGTCACGCCCCTGACCCCGGCACCCACCGGCCACCTGCTGGCCTCCTCGACCCAGACTCCCAAGGAGTAAGCATGTCCGAGCTCATCACCGAAGATCTCGTCCTCCTGGACCGCGATCTCGGCAGCACCAGCGCCGACGTCGTCCGCGCACTCGCCGCCTCCGTCGCAGCCGCCGGACGCGCCACCAACGCCGACGACCTGGCCGCGGACGGCATCGCCCGCGAAACGAAGACCGCCACCGGCGTCCCCGGCGGCATCGGCATCCCGCACTGCCGTTCGGCAGCGGTCACCGAGGCCACCCTGGTGATGGCCCGGCTGGCCCCACCCGTGGATTTCGGCGCCAAGGACGGCCCCGCGGACCTGGTGTTCTTCATCGCCGCCCCCGAGGGTGCCGACCAGGAGCACCTCAAGCTGCTCTCCAAGCTGGCCCGCTCGCTGGTCAAGAAGGACTTCACCGCGGCGCTGCGCTCGGCCACAAGCCCCGCCGAGATCGTGGAGCTGGTCCAGGGCGCCATCTCCCCGGCACCGACCCCACCGGCGGCCTCCACCGAGAGCACGACGGCGCCGGCAGCCGCAGCAGAACCGGCCACCCGCCGTCGTACCCTGGTTGCCGTGACCGCGTGCCCCACCGGCATTGCCCACACCTACATGGCCGCCGACTCGCTGGTAGCCGCCGCGGCCGAAGCAGGGGTTGACCTGCAGGTCGAGACCCAGGGCTCAGCCGGCTCGACCCCGCTGGACCCGGCGGTCATTGCGGCCGCCGACGCGGTGATCTTCGCCGTGGACGTCGACGTGCGCAACAAGGACCGCTTCGCCGGGCTCCCCGTCATCCAGGTGCCGGTGAAGCGCGGCGTCGACGAACCCGGAAAGCTCGTCGCCGATGCCCTGGCCGCGGCGGACAACCCGAACGCGCGTCGCGTCCCGGCCGGCACGGGCAGCGCCGACGCGGACGGCCAAACCGGCGAGGGCCGCGAGCCCATCGGCGCGGCGCTGAAGCGTTCGCTGCTGACCGGCGTGAGCTACATGATCCCGTTCGTCGCCGGCGGCGGCCTGCTCATTGCATTGGGCTTCCTCATCGGCGGGTATGACATCACCGGGGTCGCCGACAAGGTCAGCGTCCAGAACAACCTGTTCAATCTGCCCGACGGCGGCCTGAACATCTACCTCGGAGCCGTGGCGTACAAGGTCGGCAGCTTGTCCATGAGCTTCCTGGTCCCCGTCCTCGCCGGCTACATCGCCTACGCGCTGGCCGACCGGCCCGGGCTCGCACCGGGCTTCACCGCCGGTGCCGTCGCCGGGTTCATGGGTGCCGGCTTCCTCGGCGGCATCGTCGGCGGCCTGCTCGCCGGCGTCATCGCCCGCTGGATCGGCCACTGGCGCGTACCCAAGCTGCTGCGGGGCCTGATGCCCGTGGTGATCATCCCGCTGATCGGCTCCATCCTGGCCTCGGGTGCCATGTTCCTCTTCCTCGGCGGGCCCATCGCCGCCCTGAGCACGGCGCTGAGCAACTGGCTCTCCGGCATGTCCGGAACGGCAGCCACCCTCGTCGGTCTCATCCTCGGGCTCATGATGGCCATCGACCTCGGCGGACCGGTCAACAAGGTGGCATACGCCTTCGCCGTCGCCGGCCTGGGCACCGGATCGATCACCAACCAGGCTCCGTGGGAGATCATGGCAGCGGTCATGGCCGCCGGCATGGTGCCCCCGTTGGCCATGGCGCTGGCCACCGCCCTGGACAAGAAGCGATTCACCGCTGCCGAGCACGAGAACGGCAAGGCCGCCTGGCTACTCGGTGCAGCCTTCATCTCCGAGGGTGCCATCCCGTTTGCCGCCGCCGACCCGCTGCGCGTCATCCCCGCCAGCATGCTGGGCGCCGGCGTCACCGGTGCCATGGTCATGGGCTTCCACGTCACCAGCCAGGCCCCGCATGGCGGTTTGTTCGTCGCCTTCGCCATCGGCAACCTGCTGATGTTCCTGGTCTCCATCGTGGTCGGCATGGTCATCTCGGCCCTGGCCGTGTTGGCGCTGAAGCGCTACGCCCGCAAGGCCCCCGCCGCCGATTCCGCGGCCGACACGGAGAAGGTGGCGGCATGAGCACGACGTTCACGGGAGTCGGCGTCAGCGCCGGCCGTGTCATCGGCCCTGTCCGCCGGATGCCGGACCCGATTGCCGCACCCTCAGATGGAGCCCTTTTGCCCGAAGGCATCACGGCCGAGCAGGAAAGCGCCCGCCTGGCCGAGGCAACACGCGCCGTCGCCGCGGGGTTGAAGGAGCGCGCCGCGACCGCAACGGGCGATGCAGCGGACGTGCTGAAGGCCACGGCCCTGATGGCCTCGGACAAGTCCCTATTGAAGTCGGCGACGAAGCTCGTGGCCTCCGGGACCCGCGCAGAGTCGGCGATCTGGGAGGCGGCGGATGCCGTCGCCACCCAACTGGCGGCCTTGGGCGGCTACATGGCCGAACGCGCCACGGACGTTCTGGATGTCCGGGCCCGGATCGTCGCCGAGTTGCGCGGCGTGCCGGCACCGGGAATACCCGACGCCGAGGAGCCGTTTGTGCTCTGGGCCGCCGACCTGGCCCCGGCCGACACCGCCACACTGGACCCCACCCGAGTCCTGGCACTGGTGACCAGCGGCGGGGGTCCGCAGTCGCACACGGCGATCGTCGCCCGGTCACTGGGGCTTCCGGCCATCGTGGCGGCCGCCGACACCGTGGTGCTGGTCGACGGCGACGTCGTCTTCGTCGACGGGATCGACGGAACGGTCGTCCGCAATCCAGGCGCCACGGAGGCGGCACTCGCCGAGGCCTATGCCTCCCGCGTGGCCCTGCCCGCGTTCGACGGCACCGGACAGCTCTCCGACGGGCACCGCGTTCCCCTGCTGGCCAACGTGGGCAGTGGGTCCGATGCGAAGGATGCTGCGGCCGCGGGCGCCGAGGGCGTGGGCCTGCTGCGCACGGAATTCTGCTTCCTCGGCCGGGACTCCGAGCCCACCCACGCGGAGCAGGTCAAGGCCTACCGTGCGGTCTTCGACGCATTCGCCGGTTCCAAGGTCGTGGTGCGGACCCTCGATGCAGGTGCCGACAAGCCCTTGCCGTTCCTGACCGACGACTCCGAGCCCAATCCCGCCCTCGGCGTGCGCGGCTACCGCACCGACGCGGCGGTCCCGGGGGTTCTGGACCGCCAGCTGGCCGCCATCGCGGAGGCCGCAAGCGGAAGCGAGGCCGAGGTCTGGACCATGGCGCCGATGATCTCCACGCCGGCCGAGGCAGCCGCCTTTGCCGGCCTCTGTGCCGGTGCCGGCCTGACGACGCCCGGAGTGATGGTGGAGGTCCCCTCCGCCGCCGTCATGGCACGACAGGTTGTCTCCGAGGTGTCTTTCGCGTCCATCGGCACCAATGACCTGACCCAGTACACGATGGCGGCGGATCGCCAGGTCGGTCCACTCGCCGAATTCAATGACCCCTGGCAGCCTGCCGTCCTGCACCTCGTGCGGTCAACGTGCGAGGGCGGGGCGTCGGCCGCCGGCGGCCCCAAGCCCGTGGGTGTTTGCGGCGAGGCCGCGGCAGACCCAGCGTTGGCCGTCGTCCTGGTCGGTCTGGGCGTGGCAACGCTCTCGATGAACAGGCGGGCCCTCCCCGCCGTCGCGGCCATCCTGAAAACCGTCGACCGTGCCGAGGCGCAGCGGATCGCCCATCTCGCGCTGGGTGCCGGGTCCGCCGACGAGGCCCGGACTCTTGTCCGCGCCGCCTTGCCCGAGCTAGACGTTTTCGGGTTGTGACCAGGATGAACAACCTTTCAGACAACAGATCGAAACCCCTCGAAGAACCATCTAGCAAGGAGAACACCATGGCAGAACGTACAGCAGTCATCGCCAGCCGGGTCGGCCTGCACGCCCGCCCGGCGGCCATCTTCGCCGAGGCCGCCGGCGATCTCGACCTCGAGGTCACCATCGCTCGTGAAGGCGAGCCGGCAGATGAGGCACTAGACGCTTCGAGCATCCTGTCGCTCATGGGCCTAGGCGCCGAGCACGGCACCACCGTCGTCTTGCGCGCCGAGGGCGCAGGAGCCGACGCAGCGCTCGACCACCTGGTGGGCATCCTGGAGACGGACCACGACGCCGAATAGCTTCGCCGGGCCCTTGCGACAACCTCCTTCGAAACCGGCCGAAGTGCATGTCGCGTTTGAGCTACCCTCACCGGGCATTTTCGCGGGCGGGTCTTACGGGAATCAGACATTCGCGGAGCACCGGAAAGTTCCGTGCAGAGGCTTTCCGAGCGAAGCTGTCCGGGTGGGGACCGGCAATTGAGACATCTGCGAGGTTTGCATGAGAGCGTCAAGTTCTTTGTGTAAGCCGCCAAGCGGCCGTGGCCTCGGTGCGCAAAGGGTAGGTAAGCAAATTTGACTGCGGTAGGGAAACAGCCCGTAAAGGAGTTAGCCTGCCAGAACTATAACTCTAAAAATCGCAATAGCCTTCATGTCCTGGCTTTGAGCTTCGTGCTTTCTTCAACGCTTCCATCAGGACGTTTCTCACTAAGTTCCTCAATAAAGCTGCGCTTCATTACATTCCTGAAAAATGGTGCGCTGACCGCCAAAGCAATAGAAGCCAGGAGCCCGAAGAGAACCGGAGGGCCTCCAACATAGGCGATGAATGCGGCATGGGTGAAGACGAATGCCATGATCACTGCGGCAAAAATGAGACAGAGAGTCATGAAATTGATCCAGTTCGTCGAGACGCTATGGGAATGGTTCCCGGGCTTAGCAATCGAGATCAGTCGCCAGATTGCGAGCAGGGCCGCCTCTAGCCCGAAGATCGCGACGATGATGGCGATCATGTATGGGGTCGCCAAGTATGCGGCCTCAGGATAAGCTCCCGCGAAGCTGTTTGCCACCGCCGGTGTTATCAAGGCTTGGGTGAGTATCGCCCCAACTGCGACTGTGACGACTGCTACACGCAAGACTGGAATCTGCTCGACGTTCATGAGCCAATCCTCGTCATATTTGTATCAATAGTCAACGTTCGGACTCAACTCGTCAAAGGGGCGCACACATGGCTGCGAGAGAGGCGTCTTTTTTTGCTGGTGCACCAAGGTTCGAGTTACTGCGTCCCATGGCGTTGCACGGGCGGCAGAGGTGGGAGTATGCGGGTGACGGCGCTTTGGATGACGTTTGGCGGGTATGGCTATGGCAGCAAGCCGAAGGAAAAACTTTGTGGCAAAGGGTATTGCAAGTCCCCAAGTCCATTGCTTAGATGAACACTGTCAACAGGAACGTTGACAGGGCAGGGGGACTCTGCCACGGACCTGAATAAAGGATTCAAGCGTGACCGCATGGAGGAAAGTAACGACCACGGTGACGGCGTTAGTGATGATCAGCCTCGGGACGGCAGGTGCTTCCGCAGCAGCTGCACCTAATCTCCAAGATACCGATCCGCAGACCGTGGTCGTCAGTGGGCAAGAGTTCGGGCCCGAGGACGGCGTCGAGGTCATCACAGAGTCGTATGACGTGAATCCGGGAGAAGGGCCGGTGGGGTCCATCTACGAGGCTGCTCCAACAGGGATCAGCCCACTTGCCACGTGGGGATCGAGCTACGCCATAAGCAAAGAAACAGCTCAGCTCTATTACAAAGGTCGGGCCAAAGCTGCCGCGAACGTCTACTCGGGCAAGCGCATCATCAAGGTGTGCATTTGGTACAGCCAAGGAAGCGTGAACGTCTCTGGCACCGTCTGCTCGTCAGCGAGCTTCACGGGATCGAGCTGGAAAGTCGGAAGCGAGAAGTCCGTGGGCCAGTGGGACAATTTGAGCGTCAATTGGCCGCAAACCACTTTTCGCATCCAGACGACGCGGATCAACCCTTCCGTCCACTGATTAGTCGGGTATATCGCAAAGGAATAGTGTCGTGCCAGCTTCGCCTCTTGAGTCGAGGCTGGCATGGCTCTTTGGCGCAAACGATGCGGGGCAATAATTGAGGCTGACGGACCGGGTGGTCCGACGCAGCAGGAGGATCCTGCTGGTCGGCACCGAGAACGGCACGATTCGGCCCATGAGACACGGACGCCCAGGCTTCTCGTCCCGGACGTCGGCGCTGGGTCCAGGGAGGTCGGAGTCCATACCGGTGAGGGTTCCCCTTGCGGGCGCACAGGCACAGTGCGGCCGACTTTGGACACTCAGTGCAGCCGAGTTCGGAAACTGACAGTGTCCAGTCATATCAATGTGCTGGGCGAAGGTGTCCCACTTCCAAGGAAGTGGAACACCACCTAGGACACGTCCGCGTTCGGAAACCAACGAACCTCCGCCGGCTGGATCAGTAGTCCTTGCTAGGCCGCGCATTCCCGCGCCCAATTTTCTTCAGTGCTTGTAAACCAACGAACGCGAGTACCGAAAGTGCTGTGGCGACGAGTGGTAGCGGAAAGTTGATGATAAGGCTGTCCAGGAATCCGCGCCAGCTCAGCAGTGGATTGTCTGCCAGGGCGATCGCCAACGCCATCACCAAGGTGATCAAACACCAATCCCTGAAGGTTGACGCATGCTTGGTCACCAACGTGGGCACCAGGCTTCCCGCCGCAGTTGAGACGGCGCCAAGGAGGAACATATAGGCCATAGTCTTCACGGTGTCAGCCCATGAGAATCCGACTCCTGTTGCCGAGAGAGCTACCAGCATGACCGTTCCGATAATGGTGGTGAGTACCGTGAGCCATGAAAACCGGACCAGGGCCGCCGGGACATTTGATGTCACGGGCTCATTGCGCGCCTTGGAAATGAGGCTCACCAGACGCTCTTGGTCGCACTGTAGGACTCCGTGCCACAGTTCAGGTTGAGGCAGAAGAAGCTTTGGAGGTTTTGTCTTCCCATGATGGTCCAGTACGGCGAGGCTCCTCGTGCATAGAACTCGTGTGAGGGGGCCTTCACCCGCCTCGTAGTGATCTGCATCTTGCCGCTGCGCCAGCTGTCAACGGTGGCGGTATAGAAGATGTCCCCGGCAGCCCAGCAGAGCGGGTTACCCACTGAGTGGTTCATCCGTGCGCGGCCATAGGTCTTGTTGATGTAGTTCCCGAAGAATTTCATTCCGGCGGAGCTTGCGACGCCGGTCTTGATGAGAGCTCCCTGGGAGTTGTATTCCTTGCTGACGCCGACGCCCTTTTTGAAGGTCTGGTTTAGTTTGAGCCAGTTGAAATCGACGCCCATGGCTGTTTTGTAGGAAAGAAACTCTTCCTTCGTGTATCCGGGCTTCCAGGTGCGGTTGTTGCCGTTGTATGTTCCGTTGGTATTCGTGGGATGGCAAACGGTGGGAACGTCAACCCGGTTGTTGGGGATGAACGTGGCGTAACGGAACTGTGTGCGGGTCGCAGTTCCGTACGGTGATGCCGCAGCAGTCGTTGCGTTGGTGGCCTGGAAGTCGAGGGAAAGGGATCGTTGGTAGTCGCCTTCGTCGAATTTGACCGCCAGGTTGTGTGTGCCGTCCTGGGTGACTACGCCCGAGTAGACCACTGGTTTCGTCGTGTCTCCTCCGCCCATGCCGACGTTGTTGACCTGGACGCCGTCAATGTCGACCGAGTCGATCCGGCTGCCCGCGGGAGCGACCAGGGAGTATGAGGTTTCGCTGGTCGCTAGCGCCAGTACCGGGCTGAGGTCGCTCTTGTTAACTGCGGGGACCTCGACGGTCGATTCCTCCTCGACAGCGTCGCCAGTTTCCGGAACCGGGGCGCTCTCGTGGGGTGCAGCAATGGGCTCGACAGATTCCAAGTTGATAGCTGGCAGAGCTGAGAGCAGGGTGACTTTCACTGGTTTCTGGTCCGGGGTCATGCCCTGGTAGGCATCTTCCCCGTCGCCAATTTCGTCCAACGCTGTCAGAGGGATCGTCGCGCCCGAGGCAACGTGCCTGACGGAGGGAGCATCGCCGTTCAACGTGAGGGAAATTGTGCTCTGTCCGGGGAGGACGATGCCCGGGGAACAAGTGGGGAGGCCATGGGAGTGGCCAGGGAAGCCAATAGAAAGGAACTTGCTACTGCGGCGGTGACCCCGATTGAGGGCATGTGTAGCCAACTCTCATGTTTGAGTGAAACTGCAAGTGATGAGAGATAGTTGCACCGCCAGGAGGACCTTGTCAACGACTAATTTTTGAGGGCACCGAGTGTCGGCCGGCTTGCCGTGAATCTTGTCTAATCGACGGGTGCTCGGCACGTATTTCCTGGTAAAAGTTCCCCTCGCGGGCAGCCACGAGCGCTGCACGCCACTCTGGACATCCAATGCAGTCGCCTTCGGAAGCTGACAGCCAGAATCCGTGTCGTAAACGGTTCCCCATGCGGAACTCCCTCAAGGCCGACCTACATGCCCGGAGGCGGCCGGCTTCATCAAGGTAGCCGTCGTGCCGGACCTCGGATGGCGGACCGAGCGGCGAAATACGGCGAGCGCTATCGGGAGCGACGCTTCCGGTGGCGCGCCGCAGCCCGCCCGAGCACCGCCTCGTAGACGACGTGCGCCGCGAACATGGTCCACGCTCTCCCGGGTTTGTCCCGGTGGGCCGGCGGCAGGATCCCCAGCAGCGGCAGCCACCCCTCATACCCCACGGCCCACACCCCGACCCCATAGAGGGCACCGGTCCAGGCATTGCGATGCGCCGGGGCTACCAACACCGCGTAGGCGGCACCGGCACCGGCACCGTAGCCGACGTGGGACACCAGCGTCAGGACGTTGGTCTCCCCCCTCGACAGGCTGGGCAGGAGATCCTCGACGATGATGCGCGGGGGTTGGTGGTCCATGATCCCGCGCAGGTCGGCGACCCCCAGCGCCAGGCTCATGGCCGCGGTGCCCGCCATACCCGCACCAGCCCCGGAGATTCCCCGCCTGATGATGCCGCCTGCCCGGTGTTCACCCATGGCCCATGGTAGGCCCGGGACCAGCCGTCCTGGCCAGTGTTTGGGTCAGGACGACCGGTACCGGGCGGAGTCTTCCCTCCGGGCGCCTAGATGATCCCATCGCTGAGGTGGTTCGGTGTGCCGAACCGGTGTGCGGTGATCGAGATGGCCTGTTCGCGCAGGAACGGCAGCAGCTCGACCCGCCCGGCTGCAACGACGGGGTGGTCGTATACGGCCACGTCCGGCTTGCCCCCGGCCGCTGCGTAGGTCGCTGCCGACGAGGAACCGATGTATCGGATCCTTGCCCCGGAGTCGGGACCGGTCTGCGCGGCCAACTGGCCCACGCTGGCGGCCCACGCGCCATCGTCCTCCACGGCAACCTGGACGCCCTCGGCCTGCAGGGCGGCCAGCACGCGGGCGGGCAGCTCCGAGGCGACGCTGACGGTGATCCCGGATCCGTGGCGGTTTCCGGTGCTGGCTCGGCCGCTGATGCCATCGGTGGACGTGGCGGTGTGTGCCCCGAGTCCGGCGGCGACCACGCGCAGCAGTTCGGCCAGCCCGTGGCCCGAGGTGGCTTCTTCGTACCGGACTGTCACCGGGACCGGGCGGTAGCGGAAGACGTTGCGCTCGGACTGCAGGGCCGAGACGTCCTTGGCGACGCCGAACTCCTCGGCCAGCTGGGCGGCGTCCGTGGCGCGGGCGCCCTGCAGCCAGGCGAAGTCGGCCGGGTCGATGGCGTTGCCCGACGCGGTTCCGGCCTCCGCCGCCACGACACCGAGGATGTCGCTGCCCCCGGCGACACCGGAATTGGAGGTCGCCGAGGTGTCCGTTCCCGTCGCGGTGCGAACGGTGGCGTGGGAGACGGCGGCATGCGAGTCGGCGGCGGTCATGGCCTCCGCGCTGACGGGGGCATCAACCCAGGAGCCCATGCCGACCAGGTAGTTCGGCCCGCCGGCCTTGGTCCCCGCGCCGACGGCCGATTTCTTCCACCCGCCGAAGGGCTGCCGGCGCACGATCGCCCCGGTGATGCCGCGGTTGATGTAGAGGTTGCCGGCCTGGACGTTGTCCAGCCAGTAGCCGAGCTCCTCGGGGTCCAGCGAGTGCAGCCCCGAGGTCAGCCCGTAGTCGATGTCGTTGACGATGCCCACGGCTTCCTCCAGCGTTTCGGCGGTCATGACGCCCAGGATCGGGCCGAAGTACTCGGTCAGGTGGTATTCGGAGCCGCGTTGGACGCCCGAGCGCACTCCCGGGCTCCACAGCTGGCCGGAGTCGTCGAGTTGCCGCGGCTGCAGCACCCACTGCTCGCCCGCCCCCAGGGTGGTCAGCCCGCGCAGCAGCTTGCCCTGCGCCGGTTCGATGACCGGGCCCATCTGGGTTGCGGGGTCGACCGGGTAGCCGACCTTCAGGGACCGGACGGCGTCGACGAGCTGGCTGTGGAAGCGCCGCGAGTTGGCGACGGAGCCGACGAGCACCACCAGCGACGCGGCGGAGCACTTCTGCCCGGCATGCCCGAACGCCGAGGCCGCCACGTCGCGGGCGGCCAGGTCCAGGTCGGCCGACGGGGTCACGATGATCGCGTTCTTGCCGGACGTCTCCGCCAGCAGCGGCAGGTCCTGGCGGAAGGAGCGGAACAGTTCGGCGGTCTCGTACCCACCGGTGAGGATCAGCCGGTCCACGCTGGGGTGCGACACCAGCCGGGTGCCCAGGTCGCGTTCGGAGAGCTGCACGTAGGAGAGCAGTTCGCGACCGATGCCAGCGGCGTCGAGCGCCTCCCAGATGGCCTCGACCATCACGGCGCCGGAGCGCGCCGCCTGCTTGGCGGGCTTGATGACGACGCCGGATCCCGCGGCGAGCGCCGAGAGGGTGGATCCGGCGGGGATGGCGACCGGGAAGTTCCACGGCGGGGTGACCACGGTCAGCCGCGAGGGGATGTACGTGGCACCGTCGACGGTGTCGAGCGCGCGGGCGGATTCGGCGTAGAAGTGGGCGAAGTCGATGGCCTCGGAGACCTCCGGGTCCCCCTGGTCCAGCGTCTTGCCGCATTCGGCGGCCATGACCTCGAGCAGCTCGGCCCGGCGTGCGGCCAGTCGTTCACCGGCGTGGTGGAGCACCGCTGCCCGCTCGCCACCGGTCAGCTTCCCCCAGGCCTCGGCGGCGGCGTGGGTGGAGGCCACCACGGCGTCGACCTGTTCGGTGGAGCCCAGCGTGTGCGCCCCGATGGTCTCCAGCCCCAGCTTGCTGTCCGGGACGCGGGCCAGGATGTCGGCACCCCACGCCCGGTTGCCGGGCAGGTCGGGGTCGGTGTCCGGGGTGTTGGAGAACCCGCGGGCCCCGGAGGCGAGTTCCGTGACCTCGGTGGCGGCAGCGTCGACGTCGTACCGGCGCCGGTCCTGGGTGCGGTTCGGGGCCGGGACGGTGTCGCCGAGGTCCTCGAGCGAGGCGAGGAAGCGCTGCTTCTCGCGTTCGAACAGGGCCTCGTTGCCGTCGAGTTCGAAGACCGCCGACATGAAGTTCTCCTGGCTGGCGCCCTCCTCGAGGCGGCGGATCAGGTAGGCGATCGCGACGTCGAACTCCCCGGGGTGGACCACGGGGGTGTAGAGCAGCAGCGATCCGACATCGGCCTTCACGGCGGCGGCCTGGCCGGTGGCCATGCCCAGCAGCATCTCGAAGTCCAGGCCGTCGGTGACGCCGCGGGCCTGGGCCAGCAGGTGGGCCAGGGCGATGTCGAAGAGGTTGTGCCCGGCGACACCGAGGTGGACGTTCGCCGTGTGCTCGGGGCGCAGTGCGTAGTCCAGCACCGACTTGTAGGAGGTGTCCGTGGCCTGCTTGGAATGCCAGGTCGCCGCCGGCCAGCCGTGGATGTCGGCCTCCATGATCTCCATCGGCAGGTTGGCGCCCTTGACCAGGCGGACCTTCACCGGGGCACCACCGGCGGCGACCCGCTCGGCGGCGAACTCCTGCAGCGAGATCATTGCAGACAGGGCGTCGGGCAGGTAGGCCTGCAGCACGATCCCGCCCTCGACGTCGTGGAATTCCGGCATCGCGAGTAGCCGCTTGAACACGGCCATGGTCAGGTCGAGGTCCTTGTACTCCTCCATGTCCAGGTTGATGAACTTGCGCGGGGAGGAGTCACGGGCGATCCGGTACAGCGGGGACAGCTTGTCCACGATGTGGCCCACCGCCGCCTCGAAGTCCCAGTGGTTGTGCGGGGCGACGGTGGAGGAGACCTTGATGGACACATAGTCGACGTCGGGGCGGCGCAGCAGGCGCGCCGTGCCGTCGAGGCGGCGGCCCGCCTCCTTTTCACCCAGGATGGCCTCGCCGAGCAGGTTGATGTTCAGCCGGACATCATCCTGCTGGAGCTTCGCGATGGCCGGGCCGAGCTTGGCGTCGGTGGCGTCCACGATGAGGTGGCCGACCATCTCGCGCAGCACGCGCCGCGCGATCGGGATGACGACTCCGGGCATCACGGGGGCCATGGCACCACCGAGTGCGACGGCGGAGCGCATGTACCAGGGCAGGAAGCCGGGGACCTTCGGGGCCAGCGAGCGCAGGTTGCGTGCCGCGACGGTGAGGTCCTCGGGGCGGATGACCCCATCGACGAAGCCGACGGTGAAGTCCAGGCCGCTGGGGTCCTTCAGGACTCCGGCGAGTTGCTGGGCCGAGGAATCGACGGGCTGTTTCGACCCTTCGATGAGCCAGCGGCGGACCAGGGCGACGGCGTCGTCGGCGAGGTCCTTCGGGGTGGCGATGCTGTCCGGCGCGGCGGACGGGGAAGCGGTGGTCACTTCGGTGGTGCTCCTAGCGGAAATCGACCGGAACCTACCGGCCTGCGCGGCGTGGGGCAGTCCCCCACACGTTCAGTATCCGGCCGTCAGGTATTAAGTAAAAGCAACGATTAGTGAAGAATGGCGTGAAGTAAAGATGATGGTTCGAAGACCGGCGAAAGGGTCAGTTGATGCTCGAGGTCAGACGGCTGCGCCTACTGCGGGAATTGGGCATCCGCGGCACGGTCGCCGGGGTCGCCGCGGCGCTGAACTACAGCCCCTCCGCGGTGTCCCAGCAGCTGGCCCTTCTGGAAAAGGAGACGGGCGTCGAGCTGTTGCGGCGCAGCGGCCGGCGCCTGGCACTCACGCCGCAGGCGCAGGTCCTGGTCGCCCACACCACCGAGCTGCTCGAATCACTGGAACGCGCCGAGGCGGCGCTGGCCAGCACGTTGCCCCTGGTCTCCGGGACCGTCAGGTTGGCCACGTTCCAGACGGCCGCGTTGGCCCTGCTTCCGCGCACGTTGCGCCGGCTGCGCACCGAGCACCCGCATCTGAGGGTGGAGGTCGTCCAGCACGAACCCGAAACGGCGCTGCACGAGACCTGGGCCCGGGATTTCGACCTGGTCGTGGCCGAACAGTATCCGGAACATGCGGCGCCTCACTACGCCGAGCTGGACCGCGAGATCCTCACGCATGACGACATCCGCCTGGCCCTGCCGCTGCATGACGCGCCGCCGGAATTCGACAGGGTTTCCACATTGCGCGACGCCGCGGCCCTGCCCTGGGTGATGGAACCCCAGGGGGCGGCGTCGCGCCACTGGGCCGAGCAGGCCTGCCGACTGGCGGGGTTCGAGCCGGACGTGAGGTACGAGACGGCCGACCTCCAGGCCCATATCGGCCTGGTGGAATCGGGCAATGCCGTCGCCCTGCTGCCTGATCTGATGTGGGCGCACCGCGAGCCGACCGTCCGCCTGACCGACCTGCCGGGCCGGCCTCAGCGTTCGATCTTCACATCGATGCGCCACTCGAGCGCACGGCATCCGGGCATCGAGGCCGTTCGCCGGGCCCTGGGCCGTGAAGTGGAAATCTTGTCACCCGGCTACCAGTAATCTGGTCACGAAAGCATCACGGCGCCGTGATGCCCATCACACGGGTGGTCCACGTGATGCAATACTCGAGGAACCGCTCACTCGCATCGCCCGGTATTGATTGACACACTTCCGGACGTACCCGCCGGGGCAACCCCGCGGAGGACCATCCACCCACCGGACCATTGAGGAACATCATGTCTGAACAAGCGTTCCAGCTTGCGGCGATCATCGTCTATCTCGCCGCCATGCTCGGCATCGGCTACTTTGCCTTCCGCCAAACCAAGGACCTCGACGACTACATGCTCGCCGGACGCGGTCTGAAACCCGGCGTCGCGGCGCTTTCCGCCGGGGCATCCGACATGTCCGGCTGGTTGCTGCTGGGCCTGCCCGGAGCCATCTACGTGTCGGGCCTGGTCGAGGCGTGGATCGCCATCGGACTGACCATCGGAGCGTGGCTGAACTGGAAGTTCGTCGCCCCCCGGCTGCGCTCCTACACGGAGGTCTCCCAGAACGCGATCACCATCCCCAGCTTCTTCGAGAAGCGCCTCAAGGACAACTCGCACATCCTGCGCATCGCCGCGTCGCTGATCATCCTGGTCTTCTTCACCTTCTATGTTTCGTCCGGAATGGTCGCCGCCGGCAAGTTCTTCGAGAGCTCCTTCGGCTGGCCCTACCTCATCGGCATGGTCGCGGTCGCCGTCGTCACCTTGGCCTACACGCTCTTCGGCGGGTTCCTGGGCGCGACCCTCACCGATGTGGCGCAGGGGCTGCTGATGTTCGCCGCACTCATCGCCGTCCCCATCGTTGGAGTCATCGCCACCGGGGGCATCGGAGCCACCATGGAGGGAATCCGCAACGCCAAGCCCGGGGCCCTGAACCTCTTCGACGGCCTGGGTGTTGGCCCGACCGGGATCTGGATCCTCGGCATCGTCTCGGCAGCGGCCTGGGGACTGGGGTACTTCGGCCAGCCGCACATCATCGTGCGCTTCATGGCACTGCGCACCCCGGCCGACGCCAAGGCCGGGCGCCGCATCGGCATCAGCTGGATGGCCATTTCCGCGCTCGGCGCGGTGGCCACCGCATTGGTCGGCATCGCCTACTTCGCCGGCGACCCCGCCAAGGAGATCACCGACCCCGAGACGGTGTTCCTGCTGCTGAGCCAGATCTTCTTCCACCCGTTCATTGCCGGCCTCGTCCTGGCTGCAGTACTGGCAGCGGTCATGTCGACGATCTCATCGCAGCTCATCGTCTCCTCCTCCGCCCTGGTGGAGGACCTCTACAACATCGTCGGGAAGGAGTCAACGGCCAAGAAGCAGGTCGCGCTGGGCCGAACAGGCGTCCTCGTCATCGCCGTCATCGCCTTCCTCATCGCGTTGGACCGTGATGCCAGCGTCCTGCAGCTGGTGTCCTTCGCCTGGGCCGGTTTCGGTGCCGCCTTCGGACCGCTGGTCATCCTGAGCCTGTACTGGCGCAAGCTGACGTCCGTCGGTGCCCTGAGCGGCATGATCGTCGGGGCGGCGACCGTCTTCGTGTGGGGCAAGATCCCGGCACTTCACGATTTCCTGTACGAAATCGTGCCGGCCTTCGCGCTCAACCTCATCGTCGCCGTCATCGTCTCGAGGATGACGCACAAGCGCAATGAGGTCATCGAGGGCGAGTTCTCCGCCATGGAGGCCCAGGTCGCCGGCACCCCGGAACCGGCAACCCGCGGCTAACCGCTGCGAAACCACACCGAAACACGACGGGTGGAGAGTGGGGGTGTCGTATCCGGCACGCACCCCGAGGAGCACCCCATGGACACCCCCCTTTCCCCCGTCACCGATCTGAGCCTGCTCGAGCCCTGCGACGTGATCGAAGCGCGGCGCCATGGCCACCTGCACTGCCGTGGCAGGGTCGAGGCCACCGCCCCGGCGGCGGGTGTCGTCTGGGTCCGTGATGACGCGACCGGGGAACGGTTGATGCTCCATGCCGATCGGTTGGACGTCGTCCGGCTCTCCACGGGGTTCCTCCGGGTGGCCTGATCGCCCGTGTACGCTCAAACCCATGTCAGAGCACACGTCCCCGAGCGACCATGGGCCGACCGGGCTTCCCGCCGCCGACGAGCCAGCCACCGTGACCGACGATTTCGTCACCCGCGCGCACCAGAGCGCCTCCGGGCTCCCTTACACGAGCACCACCGGCCGGATGGTCCTGCGCCGGGAGGAATCCTCGGACGGGACGAGCGACGGCCACCTGCCCAAGGCCGAGATCTTCCTGGTCGCCTACACCGCCGACCATGATCCGGTGGATGCACCCAACCCCCGGCCCGTCGTCTTCGCCTTCAATGGCGGTCCCGGATCGGCCAGCCTGTGGCTGCACCTGGGCCTGCTGGGTCCGCGCCGGGTGGATGCCGGTGACGTCGGGGCGATGACCCCGCCGCCGTATGGTCTGGTCGACAACCCCGAATCGATCCTCGAACATGCCGACCTGGTGGTGATCGACCCGGTCGACACCGGTTATTCACGCGTCGTCGACGGCGGCAAAACCGACGAGTTCCATGCGTTCATCGAGGACCGTGATCTGGTGGCCGAGGTCATCCGCCTCTGGACCACGCGCAACGGCCGCTGGCTTTCGCCCAAATACCTGGTGGGCGAAAGCTACGGGACCCTCCGGGCCGTCGCCGTCGCCCGTCGGCTGCTGGACGCCCACGGGCTGGCCGTCAATGGCCTCGGGCTGATCAGCACGGTGCTGAATCTGGGCACCGTCGACTTCCAGCCGGGCAACGACACCCCCTACGCGCTGCACCTGCCCACCTACGCGGCGATCGCCCACCATCATGGTCGGCACGGCACCCGCTCGTTGGCCGAGGTCGTCCGCGACGCCCGCGACTACGCCTCCGGGGACTACGTCCTGGCCCTGCACCTGGGCAACCGCCTCACCAAGCGCAAGCACGACGCCGTTGTGCGCCATCTTGCGGAATTGACCACGTTGTCGGAGACCTTCATCCGGCGGACCAACCTGCGCTGGGACTACCTGGAGTTCGCCGCCGAGCTGCTGCGGGACCAGGGCCTGCTCGTGGGCCGGATCGACGGGCGGTTCACGGCGCAGCCCCCACGTGTCCACGATTCCCGTACGTGGGAGGATCCGAGCATGCGCGCGATCACCGGCCCCTATGCCGCCGCCGTCAACCACTACATCCGCGTGGAACTGGGCTACGCGTCCGATCTGCCCTACGAGGTCCTCACCGGCCGGGTCCATCCCTGGAGCTACCGCACGTTCGAGGGAGCCCCGGTGGACGTGTCCCGGGACCTTGAACGCCTGATGGTCGACCTGCCCGACCTGCGCATCCACGTGGACTACGGCTACCATGACGGCGCCACGCCGTTTGCGGCGACCGAGTACACCTGGGCGCACCTGCAGCTGCCGGAACAGGCCCGGGCGCGGTTCTCGCACCACTACCATGAGGCCGGGCACATGATGTACCTCAACAACGACTGCCGGCTGGCGCAATCGGCCGCGTTGGCGGCCTTCGTCGGAGGACCGGCCCAACCGTGACCCGGATATCGGTTTGCAGACGACACACCGCGGCAACGGTCCACGTCAAGGAGTTTTGATATCATGACGAGTTGTCGCATCGGGGACGCAATGCCCCCCGGGGACTACAGCCCACTCCACGTGGGAAACGCAAGGAGGACAGCATGAATTTTCTGGCTTTTCTACTTCTCGGACTGATCTGCGGCGCCATCGCGAAGGCGATCCTGCCGGGAAAGCAGGGCGGCGGCTGGATCGCCACCCTGATCCTCGGTGTCATCGGCGCCCTCCTCGGCGGCTGGATCGGCAGCCTCTTCGGCAGCGGAACCGCCGGATTCTTTGACCTGATGTCCTGGATCTGGGCCATCATCGGCTCGTTGATCGTCCTGGTCATCTGGGGCTTCATCACCAAGCGCCGCACCGCCTAACGGCACAACGCACCACCGAACGAGGTGGCCATCCCCCAGGGGGTGGCCACCTCGTTCGCGTCCGGCGGCGAACCGCCCGGCTCACCGTTCGCGGCTAAGCTGAAAACATGGCCTGGAACCGCACTCAGCACCATGTCCTCGCGCTGGCACCCGACGATGTCTGGCGCATCATCTCCGACCCGGCCCGGCTGCCGGAATGGAACCGCGCGGTCCGTTCACTGGTCCCCGAGCACCAGGGGCCGCTGGTTCCCGGCACCCGTCTCGCCTTCACACCGAATCCGCCGCTCCTCGGTGCCGTCCACTCCCGCACCGCGCCCGACGCCGTCGTCACCCGCAACCTGGCTGGCCGGTCCTTCGCCTGGCGCCAGCACCAGCCCGGCGGCGGGCTGCTCGTCCACTGGGAGGTCACCGGGCACGACGCCGGCACCCTCCTGACGCAGAAGGTCGCCATCGAGGGCTACGGCTCGGCACTGTTCACCGAAACCGCAGCCAAGCCGCTGGCCGCCCGTTTCGCGGAGAACTGCGCCCGCTTGTACCGGCTCGCCGGCGGCACCAGCGACCGGGCCCGCCGCGTGGTCATCGCCGGCGGCAACGGCTTCCTGGGCACCCGGCTGGCCGCCGACCTCTACTGCCGGGGACTCGATGTCGCCATCCTCACCCGGACCCCGCGCCCCGATTCGCCCTTCCGCCAGGCCAGGTGGGACGGACGCAGCCAAGGCGCCTGGGTGGCCGAATTGGAGAACGATGGAGGGGAGGTCTCGCTGGTCAATCTCGCGGGCCGCCTCGTCGACGTCCGCCCGACCGCCGAGGCAATCGCCGACCTGCGCGATTCCCGGGTCGATGCCACCCGCACACTGGTCCAGGCCAGCCGCCGGCTCACCACGCCCCTGGCCCGGTGGGTGCAGGCGAGTACGACGGCCATCTATTCCGATGCCGGCGAGCAGCGGCTGACCGAGGACTCCCCCGTGCCCGAAGGCCAGGCGGCGCTCCCGCAGATGACCGGGGTCGCGCGCCCGTGGGAGGAAGCCCTCAACGGCGCCAACGCGGAACACGCGACCATCCTGCGCACCGCCGTCGTGCTGGAGCAGGAATCCCCGGCCTTCGACCGGCTGGCGTTGCTGGCCCGTGCCGGGCTCGGCGGGCCCGTGGGGTCCGGGCGCCAATGGTTCAGCTGGATCCACCCGGCTGATTGGCTGCGCATCGTCCGGGCCGGACTCGGGGTGGAACCGGGGTTCGAGCTCCCCAAGGGAGTCGTCATCGCCTCCGCCCCGCGTCCGGTCCGCAACACCGAACTGATGCGCCAAT
This sequence comes from Arthrobacter rhombi, assembly GCF_039526245.1. Taxonomy (NCBI): domain Bacteria; kingdom Bacillati; phylum Actinomycetota; class Actinomycetes; order Micrococcales; family Micrococcaceae; genus Arthrobacter; species Arthrobacter rhombi. Next base: position 89,912 of record NZ_BAAAIV010000010.1, on the reverse strand, counting down.
TGCGCGGTTCGCTGGCCGCTGGTCCACTCAAGCGCTTCGGCCTGCCCACCCCCGAGCCGCTGCTCAAACTCGGTGCCGCCGCCCTGCGCAGTGATCCCGCGCTCGGGTTGACCGGTCGCCACGCGACCTCGCGGCGGCTCTTCCAGGCCGGGTTCGTGTTCGAATACCCCGAGTTGGACGCCGCGCTCGCGGCCATCACCCGGTAGTCCGTGATGGTCGTGTATGCGCATCTGGAGTCGCCGATCGGACGGCTGCGGCTCACGGCCACCGAGCGGGGCCTGAGCGCCGTGCACATGGAAAACCACGCCCACCTCCCGCCCGGTCCGCCGGAGGGGAACGAAGTATCCGGGACCGCGATACCGGAGGTCATCGTCCAGGCCATGGACCAGCTGCGCGGCTACTTCGCGGGAACCCGCACGACGTTCTCGGTGCCGCTGGATCCCCCGGGCTCCGATTTCCAGCACCGGGTCTGGGAGCGCCTGGCGGCCATCCCGTACGGGACCACGCGCAGCTACGGCCAGCTGGCGGCCGAGCTGGGGGACCGGCATCTGACCCGTGCTGTCGGCTCCGCCAATGGGCGCAACCCGATCTCGATCATCGTCCCGTGCCACCGCGTCATCGGTTCCGACGGATCCCTGACCGGGTACGGCGGCGGGATCGACCGCAAGCTCTTCCTCCTCCGGCTCGAGGGCGTCCTGCCCCCGGCCGAGGACCAACCAGCGTTGTTCTGAAGTCAGGAGGAACCATGCGCACCATCGCGATCGTCTACTACGCCCGCCACGCACCGACCAGCGCCTACGCCCAGGCCCTGGAGGACGCGCTGCGGGCCGCAGGTCATCTCGCCGAGCGGATCCAGGTCCGTGACGCCGCGGCGAACGACATCATCTTCTACGACGCCCTGGTCCTCGTCGGGCCACCGCGTTTTGGGCGGCTCCATGGGATCGTCCTGGCCCGGGCGATCGCCCCGGAGCGGAACAGTGCCGTCGTCGTCGTCGGTGGCGGACGCGGCGCCGGGTCCTACGAGCGCCTGTTCAAGCCGGCCGAGCGGCCCTACATCACGTTGTTCCACGAGGACGACGGCGGTGCGGTCTTCGCGACGATCCCCCCGGTGGTGGACTGGGTGGGAGGACAGGAGCGGCCATGACCACCTTGACAGCCGACCACGGCGACATCACCGCCCAGCAGGTCGACGCCGTCGTCAACGCCGCGAACACCGCCATGCGGGGTGGGGGCGGCGTCGACGGGGCCATCCACCGGGCCGGGGGCCCCACGGTCCTGGCAGACTGCGTCTCCCGGTTCCCCCACGGGCTGGCCACCGGCGATGCCGGGTGGACCACGGCCGGGCGGCTGCCTGCACGGTGGGTCATCCACACCGTGGGGCCGAACTACGGCGCCGGCGAGCGCGACCGCTCGCTGTTGCTGTCCTGCTACCGGCGCAGCCTCGAGGTAGCCGACGAGCTCGGCGCCCGGTCCGTCGCCTTCCCGCTGATCAGCGCCGGCGTCTACGCCTGGCCGCCGGACGATGCGGTGGCGGCGGCCGTCGAGGCCATCACCGGGACCACCAGCGCCGTCGAGCGCGTCCTGCTGGTCGCCTACTCGACCGCCGACTACCACCGGGTATCCGCAGCCGTGGAAGCCCGCACACAATGAAGGAGCACCCATCCATGCCAGCCACCGACCCCACCGCCGTTCCGGAACTCGACGCCAGGGAACTGCCGAAACCCCAGCGCCACCCGGCGATCTTCGCCGCCTACGGCAAGCTCCCGGTGGGCGGCTCCTTCGTCCTGGTCAACGACCACGACCCGCTGCACCTGCGCGAGGAGTTCGAGGCCGACCATCCCGGTAGCCACGGATGGGACTACCTGGACACGGCGGAGGGCGCCTGGCGGATCCGGATCACCAAGCTCGCCAGCACGCCGCTACCCAGGATCCTGCTCAACACCAACGATGTGGCGGCGCAGACGGGGGACCCCGAGGTTTCCGGTGCCGTCTGGAACGTGCCGGTGCGCGAGCGCGACCTGGACTCGAACATCATCGCGCTGGGCCCCGGCGGAACCATCGACCCGTTCGCCGGGCCGGAGCTCGACGTGATGATCCACGTCCTCGGCGGATCCGGGACGCTGGCCACCGAGCGGGGCGATGTGGACCTGGAGCCCGGCGCCCTGGTCTGGTTGCCGCGCCGCTCCCGCCGCGCCTTCACCGCCGGCCCCGAAGGGTTGCGCTACCTGACCGTGCACCAGCGCCGGCAGTCACTGCTGCTGCAGCCGACCCGGCTGGCCGACGGGAAGTGAACGGCCCCGTCCCGGAGACACACGCCGATGAAGCCGGGAGGCCTGCCGGGCTTCAAGGGGTGAACAGCCGCCACGACCCCTCGGACACCACGTCGACCCTCCCCGCCTCCACGCGGATGGCCGTCTGGTCGTCGATGGCGTAGGTCGGGACCGGGATGCCCGCCGCCCAGCGGCCGATGTTCTCCTCGGTGGTGTCCGGCATGTCGGGGCTCCCCAGGTGCGGGTACAAGGTGAAGTCGACCAGGCCGAGGCCGCGTTCGGCTTCCGCGCCCCGGCCATCGCCCTCCGGCACGAACTGCAGGTCGAACTCCGCATCGCAGTTGTACGGTGTCACCGCGATGCTCCCGGCACTCATTCCCACATAGACGGTCCGCTCCAGCGAGGGCAGCAGGTCCGCCAGCCCGGACCGCCGCATCCAATGACACAGGTAGAGCACGTCGCCTCCCCAGACGAGCAACGCGTCCGCGTCCCGGACCGCGGGCATCCAGGTGTCCTCCCGAATGGTCGGCAGGGCGGTCAGTTCCAGCACCCCCACTGACTTCCAGCCCAGCCCGCACAGGGGATTCTCCGCCGTGCCGGAGATCGCCTGCCACGCCTTCTCGGCGCCGTCGGGGAATGAATAGATGGCCGTGGGGATGACCAGCGCCCGGCATTCCCCGAGGGGTTTGCCCAGCAACCCGGCCAACGCGTCGGCGATGCCCTGGTTGGTGATGCCCGCAGAGGTGAGCAGGAATTTCATGACGTGTCGTCCTTCCGGAACCTGGCCTGGCCGCTGCACTGCCTGTCCGGCACGATAGCCTCCGGCGCGGTCCCGCACAACACCACGTGAGCCGTGTTCACGCGGTGGCCACCCGATGGCTACCGGGGCGTCGGCCACGGTCGGTAACGTCGCCGACGGCATGACCCCCGGAAGGCGCCCATTCATGAAGACCACTGCACGACGGCGACGGCTCGTGGCCGGCGCAGCCGTCCTCGGCATAGTGGTCCTGGTCGTGGTGCTGGCCCTGGTTCCCCGCGAGCAGGCCTCCCCCACGCCGCGGCCCGAACCCGGGTCGGCTGCCGAGGCACTGCCGCCGGGATCGACCGCGTTGTTCATCGGCGACTCGTATTCGTACGGTGTCGGCGTCGCGGGCAACGACCAGCGCTGGACCTCGTTGGTGTCCGCCGACCTGGGGTGGACGGAGCAGAACCGGGCGCTGGGCGGGACGGGGTACCTGCGGGTCCCGCCCCACGTCGCCTGCCGCCAACCCCACTGCCCGCGCTATGCGGACCAGCTGCGGATCGTTGCCGCCCAGGGGCTGGATCCCGACGTCGTGGTCATCGCGGGCGGCCAGAACGATGCGGCAGCCTACACGGCGGATCCGGCGGCCGGGGAACGGGCCATCACCCTGACCTACCGCCGGGCCGCAACGCTGTTCCCGTCGGCACGGGTCATCGGGGTGGGTCCCAGCTGGCCGACCGGCAACGACCCGCTGGCCCGGCGCATGGACCGTGCCGTCTCGAACGCGGTCCACCGCATCGGCGGAACACACATCTCGTTGCTCGATCCACCTGTTGTCGTCCCGGGCATGGTGCAGCCCGACCGCATCCATGTCGGCCCGGACGGGCACCGGGCGATCGCCGACCGGGTGCTGTCCGGGCTGCGCTCGGGGCCCACCCGGTAACGTACCCGGTCTTCTCCTCCGGGCCCGGCGGGCGTACGTTGTGGGCCATGCCGCCCACCGTTCGTGGCCATGCGGACGTTGGCTCCACACCAGGAAGGTGACAGTCATGAAGGACGCTCGAATGGCCGGGATGTCCCCGCAGGCGCTGCCCCTGGCATTCGTGGGTCTCGACTGGGACGCCCTGGAGCCCCGGCAGCTCGCCCGGTTCTGGTCGACGCTCCTGGGCCGGCCCCTGGGCGATGCCGGCGAGATCCCCGATGGCGGTTCCGGGTTCCGCATCGCCTTTGTCCCGGCCTCCGAGCCGAAGTCGGGCCAGAACCGGATCCATCTCGACCTGGCGAGCTCATCGCGCGATGCACACCAGAAGCTGCTCGACCGGGCGATCGCCCTGGGTGCCCGGCAGGTGGATATCGGCCAACGCCCCGATGAGCCCCACGTCGTGTTCGCCGACCCGGAAGGCAATGAGTTCTGCATCATTGAACCGGGCAACCAGTTCCTGGCCGGCACCGACCTCGTGGGCGCCGTCAACTGTGATGGGACGCAGGCCCTGGGGTACTTCTGGCACAGCGCGCTGGGATGGCCGCTTGTCTGGGATCAGGACCAGGAGACCGTCATCCAGGCGCCCAGCGGCGGGTCGAAGGTCACATGGAGCGGTCCGCCGCTGATGCCTCGGCACGGACGTGACCGGTTACGGTTCGTGGTCTCACCGACGACCAACGACGTGCCCACGGAGGTCCGGCGTCTGACGTCCCTGGGTGCGTCACGTATCGACGTCGGGGATGACGGATGCGCCGTCCTGGCCGATCCCGATGGAAACGAGTTCACGGTCCTGCCAACGGGCCTCCGCTAGCGCCGCTCAGGCTCCGGCGTCGTGCACCTTCAGTTCGCCGGCGCGGATCTGCACGAGCGTCACGTCGAGCAACGGGGTATCGACGGCCAGCCGACGGGCCCGGGCCTGCAGATCCCCCAGGATGTGTTCGGACTCCGTGGCGTTCCCGGCGGCCACATCGCGGTAGAGCGACGACGTGAACGCCGATCCGGGCTCCATGAGCAGACCGACGGATTGCTGGTGGCCGGCGTCGGTCGTGGGGTATCCCGCGGCCCGGGCCACGGCTTCGGTTTCCGCGATGGCGGCCTGGATGTGGTCCCGGCCCCCGGCCTCGAGGATGTTGCCCACGGAGTTGCGGAACAGGCAGGTGACCACGCCGGCCGCCGCGATGAAGGCCCACTTGTCCCAGAGGGCATGGAGGACGTTCCCGCTTTCGGTGAGGTCGACGCCTGGCACCCGGAGCAGGTCCAGGAGCGCCTCGGGCACGGGCGCCCCGTCGAAGGTCCCGATGGTCATCGTGGCCAGGGAGGTCATCTGCACGACGGAGTCCTCGCCATCGAGGGTCGCGACGATCTTCACCAGCCCGCCCAGCGGGACGCCGACCGGCAGTGCCCGGATCAGGTCCACGTGGCGCATGCCGTTGAGGAAGGGCAGCACGGTGGTGCCGGACCCGATGAACGGGGTCGCGTCCTGCAGGGCCGTCTCAAGCCCGGTGGCCTTCACGGCGATGATGACGAGGTCAAATGGGTCGGCGTCTTCGTCGGCGGTGAGGACGTGCACCGGCAGCGTCCGGTCATCCTCCGGTGAGATGAACCGAAGGCCGTCGCGCCGCAGTTTCCCGGCCCGTTTCGGCCGGACCAGGAACGTGACGTCGCGTCCGGCTTCCTGCAGTCGCGCGCCGAATGCCCCACCGGTCGCGCCGGCTCCCACCACCAGAATCCTCATAGTTCATTCTCGCCCCGGCCGGTACCCCGGACGAACTCGGTGACGGGCAAACGAAAAGGGCCTCCCGGCGAACCGGAAAGCCCTTTTCCTGTGGTGGAGGTAAGGGGATTCGAACCCCTGACCTTCTGCATGCCATGCAGACGCGCTACCAACTGCGCCATACCCCCGCAGGATGTCCCCGGCGGCGTCTTTCGACGTCCGGGACGATTTAATAATCTACAGCACCCGGGCCACCCTGCGCCAATCGGGCCAACCCCCATGGCGCGATCTCATCCCCTGGACCGATGCCCCCCGCCGTGGGCCCCGCCGTAAGCTGGTATCCGAACAACAGCAGGGGGAACCACCAACACATGGAACCGACCATGGCCAACAATCCGGCGCCGGCCGCCGAACCCAAGGCGCCGATGCCGCGATTCGTCCTCATCTGCCTCGGTCTCGCCGGGCTGGCAGTGACCCTGCACTTCTTCCAGGGTCTGTCCAGCATCGTGGCCCCGGTCTTCCTGGGTCTGAACCTGATGATCGTGGCCTATCCGCTGCAACAGCTGATGTCCCGCGTCATCCACCGCTATCTGGCAGCCGTCCTGACGGTCCTCATCGTCCTGGTGCTGCTCCTGGTGTTCCTCGGCGCCACGGCCTGGGCTGGCAGTGAACTACTCCTCGCCCTGCCCCGCTACAACAAGGAGTTCATCGACCTCTGGGTGAACCTCTCGGCCTGGCTGGGCACCCTGGGCATCAGCGAATCGATGCTCGTCGACCAGCTCAAGTCGATCAATGCCGGCAGCATCGTCAATGTGGTGCGGCCGCTGCTGAACAACGTCTCCTCCGTCATGTCGCTGCTGGCCACCGTGGTGATGACCGTGTTCTTCCTCGGCATGGATTCCACCCAGATCCGCCGCCGGCTGGCCGCGATCTCCGGGATCAACCCCCGGTTCACCGAGGCCATCATGTCCTTCAGCCAGGGGGTGCGCCGCTACTGGGTCGTCACCACCGTGTTCGGCCTCATCGTCGCCCTGCTCGACGTCTGGGTCCTGGCGGTCCTGGGCATCGAACTGATCTGGGTCTGGGGCGTGCTGGCCTTCCTGACCAACTACATCCCCAACATCGGCTTCGTCATCGGCCTGGTCCCCCCGGCCCTGCTGGCCCTGCTCGATGGCGGCCCCGGACCGGCGATCGCCGTCGTCGCGGCCTACAGCCTGCTGAACTTCACCGTGCAGTCGATCATCCAGCCCAAGTTCACCGGTCAGTCCGTCGGCGTCACCCCCACCGTCTCGTTCCTCTCGCTGCTGTTCTGGTACTGGGTCTTCGGCTGGCTCGGCGCCCTGCTGGCCTTGCCGGCAACCCTGCTGCTCAAGGCGCTCCTCGTCGACGCCGACCCGAAGGCCCGGTGGATCAACGTGCTCATTTCCAGCCAGGCACCCCCGCGCCCGAAGCCCGCACGCACCCGTCGAGCGGTCGCCCCGACCGCAGAGGCCAATACGACGGCGGAGCCTCCCCCGGAGGAACAGGCACCGGCAGCACGCGAAGGCCACGACGAGATCCGCTGACCTCTTCCCAACGGTCGGACCCTGCGGCAAGAATGGCCTCGGGTGCCACCGCGCCCACATCCAACCGAAGGGCAGCATCATGAGTATCGGATTGACCCCGTACCTGAGCTTTGGCGGCAATGCGCGCGAGGCCATGGAGTTCTACAACACCGTGTTCGGCGGCGAATTGAGCGTGTTGACGTTCGCCGACGGCATGGGCGAGAAGGACCCCGAGCAGGGCCAGAAGATCATGCACTCCTCGCTCTACGTCGAGCGCGGCATCCATCTGATGGGCAGCGACTCCGGCGACGGCCACCGGGTCGACCCCAACGGCACCACGGCATTGAGTTCCGACGGAACCGGGGCCAGGACGCCCAGACACTGCAAGGATGGTGGGACAAGCTCTCCGCCGGTGCGACCATCACCATGCCGCTGGAGAAGGCCCCCTGGGGCGACTCCTTCGGACAGCTGACCGACAAGTTCGGTGTCGGCTGGATGTTCAACATCACGGCCCCGCAGGACGCCGGCTGACCCACCGTCCGGCAGTGCCCGGGCAGCGGGTCAGGCCAGTTCGGTGGCCTGCTCCGCGGCCCGGGCATCTGCTGCGGCGCGTGCCTTGAAGACCCGCGCGGTCAGCAGCGCCAGGCACAACCCCAGCAGCGCCAGGCCGGCGCCGAGGAAGGCCGGGGCCTGGTACCCGAACCCGAGTTTGATGACCGCTGCGCCCAGCGCGGCGCCGAGGGCGTTGGCGATGTTCAGCGCCGAGTGGTTCAACGAGGCAGCCAGCGATTGTGCCTTCGGCGCGGAGTCCATGAGCAGTGCCTGCAGGCTCGGCACCAGGATCGATCCGGTGCCGCCGAGGATGAAGACCAGGATCAGCGCCGGTACCGGGTAGGGCGAGAGCAGCCCGAAGGCGCTCATGAACACGACCATGGCGATCGTGGCGATGTAGATGCTCCCGTGCACCGACCAGTCGGCCAGCCGGCCGCCGAGCAGGTTCCCGAAGACCATGCCGATGCCGTACAGGCCCAGGACCAGCGGAACCGCAGCGGCCTGCAGGCCGGTCACATCGGTCAGGGTCGGGCTGATGTAGGAGTAGACGGCGAAGAACCCGCCAAAGCCCACGATGCCGGTGGCCATGGCCATCCAGACCCGTCCGCTGCGCAGGGCGGTGAGTTCCTTGCGGATGCTGGCCCCTTCGTGGATGGGGTTGAAGGGGACCCAGATGCGGATGGAGATGAGGGTGAGCACTCCGATGAGGGCCACGGAGGCGAACATCCAGCGCCACCCCATCTGCTGGCCGAGCCAGGTCACCGCCGGGACCCCCAGGACGTTGGCCACCGACAGGCCCATCATCACCCAGGCGATGGCCCGCCCGCGCATCGTGGCGGGCACCAGGTTCCCGGCCAGGATCGCCGCGAGGCCGAAGTAGGCGCCGTGCGGCAGCCCGGACAGGAAGCGGGTCACCAGCATGGAGTCATACGTCGGGGCCAGGAAGGAGGAGAAGTTCGCGACCGTGAAGAGCACCATCAGCCAGGAGACCATCGTCTTGTGGGCCACCCGGGCGCCCAGGGCAGTCAGCAGGGGCGCCCCGACCACCACGCCGAGCGCGTAGGCCGAGATCATCAACCCCATGTCGGCGTTGCCGACCCCCAGGTCGGCGGCGCCCTCCTGCAACAGCCCCATGATGGAGAATTCGGTTGTCCCGATGCCGAACCCGCCCAGTGCCAGGGCGACCATGGCGATCACCAGCGGTCGGCCGGAGAGCAGGGTGGTGCGTGGCGGAGTGGTCATGCGGGGGTTCCTACCTTCGAGAGCATGGTGCGGTCTTGGTCACCGGCCAGGTGCCTCATTGCCTTCCGTGGCGCGTACCGAGGACAACAGTCTAGGGAACCGGGTTCATTCCCTCCGCATCGAGTCTGTCGCTGCGCCGTGGATCACAGGTCCTCCAGCGGCACATCCCCGTCGGCCAACTGGTCTGCGTCCAGCGCCCGGCCCAACAGTCCGCGCAGCGTGTCGTTGACGTCCCAGATGTTCACGTTCATCGCCGCGGTGACCACACCGTCCTCCAGCCAGAAGGCGATGAACTCGCCATCGTCCAGGTCGCCGCGGATGACGGTACGCGCGTCCGGGCCGGCATGGCCCACGTATTCCATGCCCAGGTCGAACTGGTCGGTGAAGAAGTAGGGCTGCCAGTCGTAGCGGTCGGTGTGCCCCAGGATGGTCTTCGCGGCGAGCTCGCCCTGCCGGATGGCGTTGTCCCAATGCTCCACGCGCAACCGGCCCAGCTCGGTGTGCTCGGCATTGGCCACGTCGCCGGCCGCGAGGATGTCCGGGTCGCTGGTGCGCAGGGCACTGTCCACGAGCACCCCGTTGTCCGTGTCCAGACCGGCCGCCTGGGCCAGCTCCACTGCAGGAGTGGCGCCCACGGCAATGAGCACGACGTCGGCCGGCACCTCGCCGTCGGAGGTCACCAGTCCCGCGGCCCGCCCCTCGGCCTCGATGATGCCGGTCACCTGGACACCCAGCCGCAGGTGCACCCCCTGGCTGCGATGCAGGTCGGCAAAGTGCTCCCCCACCTCGTCACCGAGGATGTTTCCCAGCGGTGGGCTGCTGGGGGCGACCACGGTCACGTCCATGCCCGCCTGCTTGGCGCTGGCCGCGACTTCCAACCCGACCCAGCCGGCGCCGACGATGGCCAGGCGCCCGCCCGGGGTGAAGGCCTGCTTGAGGCTTTGCGCCTCACCCAGCCGGCGCAGCATGAACACCCCGGGCAGTCCGGCTCCCTGCAGATGCAGGCGGCGGGATTCGGCGCCGGTGGCGAGCAGCAGCTGGCCGTAGGCGACCTCTCCCCCGGAGGCCAGGGCCACGGTGTGCCCGGCCCGGTCGATCGAGGTCGCGCGTTCGCCCAGCATGAGCGCGACGTCATGGTCGGCGTACCAGTCGGTGTCGTGCACGATCGCCGCCTCGGCCTCCTGTTTGCCCTGCAGGTAGTCCTTGGACAGCGGGGGCCGCTCATACGGGGCGGTGGCCTCGTCGGCGATGACCGTGATGCTGCGTGGATATCCGTGCTCACGCAGGGTCTCGACCGCGTGGGCTGCTGCCAGTCCCCCGCCGATGATGACCGTGCCGTCCGATGCTGCCATGGCTGCCTCCTGGATGCCTCGTGTCCCCGGCTGGGGGCCTTGCACCCAACGTAGGCCCGCCGCCCGTCCCGGGCAAGAATCAGCGGGGCAGGTGCGGGTACTCGGGCCTGCGTTGCTGGAACTCGAGGATGGCCGGATTGACCACGACGCCGTCGCGCACCTCGATCGCCCGGGTGAGGGTCTCGCTGTCCTTCCACGCCGCGGGTCCGCTCATGACGAGGTCCAGGAAGGGCAGGACTGCTTCGCTGATTTCCCAGCTGGCGGAATTCCACAGGTAGGACGGGCTGTGGTCCACGGCGTAGTAGTCGATGTTTTTCCCGACGGTGAACATCGGGTCGGCGAAGCTCGTCGGCCGTGCCCAGTCGAACGCCATGCCGGCGTCGCAGGAGACGTCGACGATCAGGCTGCCCGGGCTGAAGGCCGCCAGGTCCTCGGTCCGCAGGTAGAGCAGCGGGTCGTTGGGGTCCTGCAGGGTGCAGTTCACCACGATGTCGCTTTCGGCCAGGAACGGAGCCAGCGGGACCCTCCCGCGGTCATCGGTGATGACCTCACTGAGGTACGGGCCGCCGTCGTGGTCGAACTGGATCATCTGGGCCGAGTGGATCGGGGAGGCCACGGAGGCGACCTTGCGGTTGGTGAGCACCCGGACGTCCAGGACGCCGTGGGCCTTCAACGCGGTCACCGCTCCCCGGGCGGTGGCCCCGAAACCGATGACGACGGCGGTCAGACGCCGGCCGTAGTCCCCGGTGATCCCGGCAAGCCCCATGGCGTGGATGACGGAGCTGTAGCCGGCCAGTTCGTTGTTCTTGTGGAACACGTGCAGGGAGAACCCGCCGTCGCTGGCCCAGTGGTTCATCGCCTCGAAGGCGATCAGGGACAGGCGCTTGTCGATGGCGAGTTGGGTCAGCTCGCGGTCCTGGACGCAATGCGGCCACCCCCACAGCGTCTGCCCCTCATGCAGGTCCTCGAGGTCCCTGGCCTGCGGCTTGGCCAGCAGCACCGTATCGGAGGCATCGATGACCTGCTGCCGGGGGGCGACCTGGCGCACCAGCGCCCCGAGATCGGCATCCGAATAGCCGAACCGTTCCCCGTAGCCTTCCTCGAGGAGCAGACGATCGCGCACCCCGGGGTCGATCCGTTCCAGGTGGGCCGGGTGGATCGGGACGCGGTGTTCGTCGATCTTGCGGGACTTGCCCAGGACACCCAGGACGGGTTTGTTCGGTGTTGCCATGATGCACATCCGTTTCGGGGCGCCTCCGTGGCGCCGTGTGCCTTACGCTACACCGGCGCTGTCGCCCTCTCTCCCCCGGGCCATACACTGTCGCCATGGAGTCCTGCACATGACAGTCATCATCGCCTTCTGCGCCAATATCCTGGTCGCGATCGCCAAGAGCGTCGTCACCCTGATCACCGGTTCCGCCTCCATGGCGGCCGAGGCAGCACACTCCTGGGCCGACGCCAGCAACGAGATCTTCCTGCTGATCGCCGACCGGAAGTCGGCGCGCCCCAAGGACGACCGGCATCCGCTGGGGCACGGACGCGAAGCCTACGTGTGGTCGATGTTCGCGGCCGTGGGCATCTTCACGGCAGGTGCGGTGTTCTCCGTCATGCACGGCATCCAGGAACTGACGAATCCGGCCCCGGTTGAATCCCCCGGGCTCTCCTTCCTCGTGCTGGGCATCGCCTTCGTGCTGGAGGGCGCCTCCTTCACCCAGGCGGTCGTGCAGGCCCGGCGGCAGGCCCGGGAGGCGGGAACCTCGGTCGTGAAGTTGGTCCTGCGCACCTCCAACACCACGCTGCGTGCCGTGGTGGCCGAGGACTTCGCTGCCCTGGTCGGCCTCATCGTTGCAGCTGCCGGCATCTACCTCCACCTCGTGACCGGCAATGGCCTCTGGGACGCCCTGGGGTCGGTGGTCATCGGCGTCCTGCTCGGCGTCGTGGCCCTGGTGCTGATCGACCGCAACCGGCACTTCCTCGTCGGGGCCAGCTCAACGCCGGAGATCCGCAGCAAAGTGGGACGCGCCCTGCAGGACCATGAGGAGGTCAACCGGGTCACCTACCTGCACCTGGAATACATCGGCCCCGGACGCCTCTTCCTGGTGGCTGAGGTGGACCTGGTGGGCAACGATCCCGAAGAGGAAGTCGCCCGCCAGATGCGCAGGATCGAACGCGAGCTCGAAGGCCATGACGCCATCGAAACGGCGGTGCTCTCCCTCTCGGTCAGCGACGAGGTCTCGCTGGTCTTCTAGCGTCGGCCGTCGGATGACCGGCTATTGCCCGTCCCTCCAGCGGGCAATGCCACCGGTCCACGCAGGAAAACCTGCACCATCAACCGAGGCGATGTTCAACACGGCGGCCGCCGCCGGGTCCCGATCGGCCAGGTGCCGGCGACCCGCGTCGGCGATGGCCACGAGCAGTCGCCGCTGGGCGTCGTCGGTGTCCAGCGGTGCCCGTCGCCCGGTACCTTCGCCGCCGACGGTTCCACGCTCCCGTTCCGCCTCCTGCGCGGCCTCTTCCATGGCCTGCAGGAGCGGCGAGGCGAAACCTGCCTGTACGGCGGCGCGGGACACCGAGATCCCCGACATGCCGTCGGCGACCAGTTCGCGTGCCGTCGCCCGGGCGGCCTCCGTGAGGTCGGTGACCATCTGCCGGGCCGCATCCGGATCGGAGCGTCGGGACGGATCCAATGGCCCGCCGTCGGCGGCGGCGTCCGGTGATGTCGGCGACGTCGCCTCTCCAGCGGCGGCGGTTGCCGTGTCGGGAACGGCTCCGGTGGTCGCGTCCATCGCCTGCGGTCCTGCCGACTTGCGGTCGGTGTGGCGCAGCCCGATCATCGCGCTGGAGACCGGGGAGATGACCGTCTGCGTGTAATAGCGCGCCTCGATGAGGGCGGCGGTGTCGATGTCCACCTGGGCCCCTTCCACCGCCGCGGCCAGGATGGCCCGCGTAGCCGGGTTGTGCAACGCGTCAACCCGTCCCCGCAGGCGTGCCGGCAGGAACTGCAGGACAGCGGTGAGGGGATTGGGTCCGGTGGTGGTCGGGATGCGGGGCGCGCCCCCGGGCATCTCGTAGCCTTCGGCATCCCAGGGCTGGACGGCCCCGGGATGTTCCAGGATCCACTGCCGGGCCGCCGGCAGCAGCTCTTCCTCGTCGTCGACCGACGCGTCGATGATCCCTTGCTGGATGGCGTCCTGCGTGCCCATGATGGAGGCTCCCAGGAGCAGCTCGTCGAGGGACCGCTCGATGCCGAGCAACCGGACGGCACGCAGCACCCCGCCGGCGGCCGGGCTGATGCCGAAGTCCACCTCGGGCAGGCCGAACCGGATCCCCGGCACATCGACGGCGATACGGTGGTGGGTCGCCAGCGCCAGACCCAGCCCGCCGCCCAGCGCGGAGCCGTTCACCGCGGCGACGACCGGAACCCCGAGGGTCTCCATCCGGCGGAACTGGGTCGCCAGCCCACCGGCCAGCTCCTGGACCGTGGCGGCGTCTTGCTCAGTGGCAGCTGCCATCATCTCCAGGTCGGCGCTGGCACAGAAGCTCTCCTTGGCGGAGGTGAGGATGATGCCCTTCACGGAGGCCGGGTCCTCGGCGCGTCGGGAGTCGACGCCATCAAGCCGGTGTCCCAGGGCGGCCACGAACTCCGCATCGAGCAGGTTCACCGCCGCCCCGGGGGCATCCAGGTACCAGGTGAGGATTCCGCCGTCGTGCTCCTCTTCGCGGATGATGCCGTGCTCTTCCATGTCCATCCTCCGGTTCAGACGCGTTCTATCAGGGTGGCGACGCCCATGCCGCCGCCAATGCACAGGGTGACGACGGCGCGGTGCAGTCCGGTGCGTTCAAGCTCATCGACCATGGTGCCCAGGATCATCGCCCCGGTGGCGCCGAGCGGGTGGCCCATGGCGATGGCGCCGCCGTGGACGTTGAGTTTCCCATCGGGGATCCCGAAGTCACGCTGGTATTTCAGGGCCACCGCGGCGAAGGCCTCGTTGATTTCCCAGAGGTCGATATCCGCAGGGGTGAGTCCGGCGGTGGCCAGCAGCTTGTGCGTGGCGGGGGTCGGGCCGGTGAGCATGATGGTCGGGTCCGCCCCGGAGACTGCCGCAGCAGCGATGCGCGCCCGGGGTTCCAGGCCCAGGTCGCGGCCGACCGACTCGGAACCGACCAGGACCAGGGCTGCGCCGTCGACGATGCCCGAGGAGTTGCCCCCGGTATGGACGTGGTCGATGCCCTCCACCCAGTGGTATTTCTCCAGGGCGACGGCGTCGAATCCACCGTCCTGGCCCATGCGGGCGAAGGCAGGACGGATGGCCCCCAGGGTCTCGACGGTGGTGTCCCGGCGGATGTGCTCGTCATGGTCCAGGATCGTGAGCCCGTTCTGGTCACGAACCGGGACGACCGACCGGGCAAAATGGCCGTTGTCCCAGGCCGCGGCGGCACGCTGCTGGGAGCGGACGGCGAAGGTGTCCACATCCTCGCGGGTGAATCCCTCGGTCGTGGCGATCAGGTCGGCGCTGATGCCCTGCGGGACGTAGGAGGTGTCGAAACTGGTGGCCGGGTCGAAGGCCCAGGCGCCACCGTCGGTGCCAATGGGAACCCGGGACATCGATTCGACGCCGCCGGCGATGACCAGATGTTCCCACCCAGACCGGATCTTGGCGGCTGCCAGGTTGGTGGCCTCCAGCCCGGAAGCGCAGAAGCGGTTGAGCTGGAAACCGCCCACGGTGTCGGGCAGGCCTGCGGCAATCGCCGCGATGCGGGCGATATCGGCGCCTTGGTCCCCGATCGGTGTGACGACCCCCAGGATCAGGTCATCGATCCGTGACGTGTCGAGTCCGGGATTGCGCTCACGCAGGGCGTCGATGAGACCGGTGACCAGCGAGATGGGCTTGGTTCCGTGGAGGGCGCCGTGGCGGCCGCGTCCGCGCGGAGTGCGCACGGCGTCGTAGATGTAGGCCTCGCTGTGCATGCCGGATCGGCTCCCTTCGACAGATGGTGTGATCGGTGTCGCATCCCCGGCCCATACTAACCACCCGCCGCAACCGCCGGGGACCGGAGGCGGCCTCCCGGGGGAACCCCTGAGCAGTCCCCGGCCTCGTGGC